>CAYSJK010000100.1:0-8937 GCA_964431375.1 uncultured Pirellulales bacterium | reverse complement strand
ATGTTTTTGGTAACCAAAATCTGGGATGCCGTTAATGACCCGATGATGGGTTTGATTTCAGACCGAACCAACACGAGATGGGGGAAATTTCGGCCGTATTTGCTTTGGTTTGCCATCCCGTTCGGCATACTCGGCGTGTTAACGTTTACAACACCCAATCTCAGCGCCAACGGCAGACTTATTTATGCCTACGTTACATATACATTATTGATGATGGCCTATACAATTGTTAACGTGCCCTATTCGGCACTCATGGGTGTTATGACACCTAATCCGGATGAGCGAACCGTTCTATCTCAGTTCCGGTTCATTGCAGCTTTTATTGCAACGACAATACTTCAGTTATCATTTATATGGTTAGTTACTAAAATCGGAGGAAGTGAAAACAGTCCTTTGGGCTGGCAAATGACTATGGGCATTTTTTCCGTGATAGCGATTTTCCTGCTGTTTATTACATTTTTTTCAACCAAAGAGCGCGTTCAACCTCCTAAGGGACAAAAAACTCCGTTGAAGCAGGACCTTAAAGATTTGTTTACTAATTTGCCGTGGGTATTGATAGGCATTGCAACGGTTTTTCAACTCATTTACATTGTTATCCGGGGCGGAAGCATCGTTTACTACTTCAAGTATTTCGTAGAAATCAAGGAATGGGAATTGCCTTTGCTCGGTAATTTTCCGATTGTTTCTATATTTATGGTAGCAGGTACTATTGCGACGATTATTGGTGTTGTTTTAACAGGCGCTATCAGTAAAAAACTTGGCAAATCAATAACTTATGTTGCTTTTTTAGGTATAGCCGGTATATCTACAGCGTTATTCTTTTTCCTAAAGCCCGACAAAATCTTTCTCATGTTTATTCTCCAGATAATTACATCATTTTCAGTCGGCCCTGTGTCTGTATTGCAGTGGGCCATGTACACAGATACAGCCGACTTTTCGGAATGGAAGAGAGGGCGTCGTGCTACGGGGCTCACCATGTCCGCATCGCTGTTTGCTCTGAAGCTTGGAATCGCATTGGGTGTTTCTGCTTTAGCATGGATTCTGGGCGCCTATGGTTATCAGCCCAATCAGGAGCAGTCCGCGGAGGCATTGCAGGGGATACGTTTAGTGATGAGTATTTTCCCTGCCATTTTCGCTTTTGTTGGTGTAGTTATTATGTTCTTTTATCCGTTATCCAACAAAATGATGAAAAGAATCGAGGGTGAACTGCTCGAACGGCGTAAACAATCGTAATCCACAACAACGGAATGTTATATAACTTTGGTTAAGAAGCACATTGCATATAATCAGGGGCTAAATCCGCACCCAAAAGTTGTCAATTTATAGGTGTAATTCGACTGATTAAAGACCTGCAGGGCCAAAAATGCGGTGAATAAATCCAGCACCGATTATTCTTAAAATAAGCAGTTGCATTCATACACGAATATTGGTATAAGTTCGAACAAACTTCTAATATTAACTATGGATTTGAATTATATTTAAGGAGTAATTATATGGCCTCTGAATCACAAAAGCTGTCAATCAAAGAGAAAATCGGGTACAGTCTGGGCGATAGTGCCGCCAACTTCTATTTCCAGATGTATATCGTTTTTATGATGTATTTCTATATCGATGTATTTGGCATATCCGCCGCGGTCGTCGGAACAATGTTTCTCGTTTCTCGTGCATGGGACGCAGTAAACGACCCTATTATGGCTGCTCTTGCCGACCGGACTAAAAGCCGCTGGGGAAAATTTCGTCCGTGGATATTGTTTACGGCTTTCCCTCTGGCTATCTTTGGCGTATTGGCTTTTACAACTCCGGATATCAGTACAGCCGCTAAAATAGCGTGGGCTTATGTAACCTACAATTTCCTGATGATGTCTTATACAGCCAATAACGTTCCTTATTCGGCGTTGATGGGTGTTATAACAGGTGATTCTAAAGAGCGGACAGGCCTGGCCTCCTGGCGATTTATGTTCGCAACGGGGGCAATGCTATTAATTCAGGGATTAACTTTGCCTCTGGTCGGTAAATTCGGAGGTGGCAATGACGCTAAAGGCTTTATGTTTACTATGTTATTCTTCTCCTCTCTTGCTTTGGTCTTTTTGTTAACTACATTTTTTACCACGAAAGAAAGAGTAAAACCCGAGCCCGGTCAAAGGACTTCAATAAAACAGGACCTCTCCGATCTTATTAAAAACCGTCCCTGGCTTATTATGTTCGTTGTAACCGTTTTTATATTCATTTTTTGGTCTATGAAGGGCAGTATCGGGCTGTTCTATACTAAGTACTTTGTAAATCACGAAAGTCTGCGTAGTTTTTTGCAGAATTTCGGACTGGCTCGAGGTCCGGACGCAGATATTGTAAAAACAGGGTTTACCTTTTTCAGTGTCACTGGGGTTACTGCCATGATAATTGGCATCCTCCTTGCCAAACCTCTTGCTGTTAGGTTTGGAAAAAGGAACGTGTTTCGAGTATGTCTCTTTTTATCGGCGTGTTTTACTGTCGCATTCGTGTTTTTATCGCCAACAGCGATTTTGGGGCAATTTATCTTTAACATTCTTATTCAACTCTCTTATGGCCCTACGGTTCCTTTGCTCTGGGCTATGGTTGCTGATGTTGCTGACTTTACCGAATGGAAGACCCGCCATAGAGCAACAGCTATGACCTTTGCTGGCATTTTGTTCGGTCTTAAGCTGGGTCTCAGTCTTGGTGGAGCAATCGCCGGATGGCTTCTTAGCTTATATAAGTATGTTCCTGATGCTGTTCAGAGTGCTACTACGCTCATGGGTATTCGCTTTATGATGAGTATTTTTCCTGCTGTCGCGTTTTTCATCGCTGTAGGTGCTCTTTTCTTCTATGCAATAGATAAAAGTATGGAACATGAGATACAGGATGAGCTTACTGAGCGACGTAAACAGTTCAAATACGATTAGTTCGGATGAATATATACTTAATAATTATTGAAGGAGTTCAATTTGCAGATTCAGAGTAAAGTTGCCTATACTAAATCGTTTTTGATAATCTGTGGCGCTACCCTATTTATTGGTGCCGGCTGTAGCCAGAAATATACATCCACTTCAACACTTACTCTGAAGCAGGCATTCGAGAAGGACTTTTACATAGGTGCAGCCCTGGGTTACGACCAGGTAAATGGTACAGATGCCGACTCAATTGCTATTGTCCGAAAGCACTTTAACAGCATTACCCCCGAGAATGTATTGAAATGGGTAAAGGTACATCCGGAGCCGGACAGGTATGATTTTGAAGCAGGAGACAGGTTTGTGGAATTCGGTGAAAAGAATAATATGTTCATTGTCGGACATGCTCTCGTCTGGCATCATCAGACACCGGACTGGATATTCGAGGACGAATCCGGCAATACCGTGGACCGCGAGACTTTGCTTGAGAGAATGCGGGAGCACATTTTCACGGTTGTCGGTCGCTATAAGGGACGGATTCACGGCTGGGACGTTGTTAACGAAGCTGTCAGCGCAGATGGAAAATTGCGGAGAACAAAGTGGCTGGATATTATCGGTGAAGACTACATTCAAAAGGCCTTCAAATACGCGCATGAAGCCGACCCTAATGCCGAACTCTATTACAACGACTATAATATGTACGAGAGAGGCCATGTCAGTGGTGTGATTCGGCTTGTAAAAGACCTCCAGGAAAAAGGTATTCGTGTTGACGGGATTGGAATTCAGGGCCACTGGAGTCTCGATTTCCCTACTAATGATGAGCTTGAAATCACTGTCGAAGAGTTGTCACCGCTTGGCGTAAAATTGATGGTTACGGAGTTGGAATTGACAGTTCTCCCGGATGCCTTCGGATACAGAGGCGCAGATATCTCAAAAAACTTCAACGCCCAAAAGAGGCTTAATCCCTATCCTAAAGGCCTGCCTGATTATATGCATCGAAAATTAGCCGACCGTTACGCCGAGTTATTCTCGTTATTCCATAAGCACCGGGACCTTTTCAGCCGCGTAACTTTCTGGGGTGTCCATGATGGCCAATCCTGGCGTAACAAATGGCCGATTAGGGGGCGCACGGATTATCCCCTATTGTTCGACCGACAATGCAGACCAAAGCCGGCTTTTGATGCTGTCGTTAAAACTGCCTCGGGCAAATAATATAATCACAAGTAAAGACAGCTCCTTTGGAAAATCCCGATTAGGTATAATCACCTTGTAAGAAAGGAAATCGGAATGAAGTTTTCAATATTACTTGTCTTATCTCTACTGTCCGGATTTAGTTGTTCGCAAGAACAGCCTGAAACTTTTCAGAATCCGGTTATTTCCGGTTTTTACCCGGACCCCAGCATCTGTCGAGCAGGTGAAGACTATTATATGGTACACAGTACCTTCGAGTATTTTCCGGGCGTTCCCGTCTCTCACAGCAAAGACCTCGTGCATTGGCGGCTCATCGGATACTGTCTGACGCGTGAAAGCCAGCTTCCTCTTAAAAAGATGAGGGCTTCCGGCGGGATTTATGCCCCGACAATTCGCTATCATAAAGGCACTTTTTACATGATTACTACCATTGTGGACGGCGGGGGGAATTTTTATGTTACCGCCACCGACCCGGCAGGTCCGTGGTCCGAGCCGATTTGGATAAAAGATGGTGGCGGTATCGACCCATCACTTCTCTTCGATGACGATGGAACAGTTTATTACCACAGGCAGCAAGGTGGACGCCACGGCTGCACCGCTCAAGCAACTATCGATATCAAAACCGGCAAACTCGAAGGAAAGTTGAAGGAAATATGGCGCGGCACAGGTGGCATCTGGCCGGAAGGACCGCACCTGTATAAAATCAACGAAAAATATTATCTGATGATTTCGGAGGGGGGGACAAGCTATGGCCACATGGTAACTGTCGCCCACAGCGATTCGCCGTGGGGACCGTTCGAATCCAATCCGAATAATCCTATTCTGACCCACGCTAACAGGCACAGGCATCCTATTCGGGCACTTGGTCACGCGGATATTGTAAAAACGCCTGACGGCTGGTGGATGATTTGTTTGGGCATCAGGCCTCAGGGTGGTAATTTTCACCATATCGGCCGAGAGACTTTTCTGGCGCCAGTCAGCTGGAGCGAAGACGGCTGGCCGGTGGTCAATGGGAATGGTACGATAGAAATGTCAATGCCGGCGCCAAAGTTACCTCAACACTGCTGGAAAGAAGCCCCGGCAAAAGATGATTTCAATGACAATAAGCTGGCCCTTGTATGGAACTTCTTAAGGAATCCATATGAAGGTGATTATTCGCTTAAAGAACGGCCTGGTTATTTACGCCTTAACGGCTCGGCCGTGACGCTTAACGATAAGGATTCACCGGCCTTTGTCGCCCGTCGCCAAACTGATTTCAACTGTGTAGCTTCCACCCTGCTCGAATTTGACCCAAAAAGCGAAAATGAAGAAGCCGGTCTTGTGGCTCGACAAAATGATAAACACCATTATGAAATCGGCGTAACTCTGCGACAGGGAAAACGCCAGGTCTTCTTGCGGAAAGTACTCAAAGGCAAAACTGTGGAACCAATTAAATACGTGGATATCCAGCCTGGACCTGTAGTACTGTCGGTCAAGGCATCTCCATTGTCATACGAATTTTCCTGCACGTCCTCGACAGGGGCCCAGGAGTCATTAGGCACGGCCCTGACGAAGGATGTATCCGTTGAAGCGATAGGTTTTGAGGATGGGATGTGTTTTACCGGCGTGTGTTTCGGCATGTACGCAACCGGTAACGGTAAGAAATGCACTACTCCGGCTGATTTTGCCTGGTTTGAGTACTTGTCTACCGAAGAAGGCCTTTGATGCGAATCAGGTGACGGAAATATTCGGGATTTTAATCGATAAAAACCGAAAGGATATTATTCATGAAGTCTAATGTAAAAATCCTTGGTTTGACATTATGCTGTTTTGTATTGTTAGTTTCACAGACGGCCTTTTGCAAGGTCAGGCTTCCTCTGCTGGTAAGCGATGGAATGGTGCTGCAAAGAGGAGACAGTACAAAAGTATGGGGCTGGGCCGAAGCAGGTGAAAAGGTAACAATTAACTTTAACGGCGAAACATATAATTCCACCGCCGATACGAACGGCAAATGGACGGTAATGCTCTCTGAATTGAAAGCGGGCGGTCCCTACACTATGGAAATTAATGCTGAGAATCATATAACCCTGAAAGATGTCATGATAGGTGATGTATGGATATGTTCGGGCCAATCGAATATGGTCCTGCCTATGGACAGGGTAAAATACCGCTATGCAGAAGAAATCGCTCAATCTGAAAATCCGGCTATAAGGCAGTTTACTGTCCCGCTCAGATATGATTTTCAAATGCCGCAGGAAGACCTGCAGTCGGGTCGCTGGGAATCTGCAAATCCTCAAAACGTTCTTCGTTTTTCAGCTACCGCCTATTTTTTTGCAAAAGAACTATATGAAAAATACCATGTCCCAATCGGTTTAATCAATGCAAGTATAGGCGGCTCACCCGCACAGGCCTGGCTGAGCGAGGATGCCTTAAAGGCATTTCCTCGTTATCTGAAAACAGCGGAAAAATTCAAGGACAGTGACTACATCAAAAAAATCGTCGACAAAGATAAGACTGCCAACGATGAATGGTATAGTGCCCTGCAGCAAAAGGATAAAGGTTTGGAAAAAGGGCAAAAGCCGTGGTTCCATAAAGATTATGATGTCTCAGAATGGGCGACTATGAATGTGCCCGGATACTGGGCGGATGAACAGTTGGGACTTGTGAACGGCGTTGTCTGGTTCAGAAAAGAAATTGAAGTCCCGGCTTCTATGACGGGCAAGCCCGCAAAGCTTTGGCTGGGCAGGATTGTGGATGCCGACAAAACTTATGTTAATGGTAAAACCGTGGGCTCAATCTCGTACCAGTACCCTCCGAGAATATATGATATTCCTTCGAACCTGCTAAAAGAGGGACGCAATATTATTGTAATCAGGGTTATTAATAACTCAGGCAGAGGCGGTTTTGTTCCGGACAAGCCATACCACCTCTCAGCGGCAGGACAGACAATCGACTTAAAGGGCCAATGGCAATACAAATTAGGCGCTACTATGGGCCCGTTGCAGGGAAAAACTTTTATTGAGTGGCAGCCGTCAGGATTATTTAACGGAATGATAGCCCCACTTTTAAACTACACCATTAAAGGAGTAATTTGGTATCAGGGTGAATCCAACACCGGAGTACCGCGTGAATATCGAAGACTGTTGCCTGCACTGATAACCGACTGGAGGCAAAAATGGGGTCAGGGAGATTTCCCCTTTTTGTATGTGCAACTGCCAAATTTTATGGAAGTTAAAGACCATCCCTCTGAAAGCAACTGGGCCGAGCTGAGAGAAGCACAGCTTAAAACCCTTTCTGTTCCCAACACCGCGATGGCCGTTATCATCGATATAGGTGAATGGAACGACATTCATCCGTTAAATAAAGAAGATGTAGGCAAACGCCTTGCGCTCGCGGCTCAAAAGGTGGCTTATGGCGATGAAGATGTTGTTTACTCGGGCCCGATTTATCAGGCAATGAAAATCGAAGGAAATAAAATCGTTCTTACATTCACAAATACAGGCAGCGGATTAGTGGCAAAAGGAGATGCAGAGCTGAAGCATTTCGCCATTGCCGGCGCTGACAAAAAATTTGTCTGGGCAAAGGCGAAAATAGAAGGCGATAAAGTCATCGTCTCAAACGTTGATATAACCAATCCCAAAGCTATACGCTATGGGTGGGCTGATAATCCGCAAGGCGCAAATTTATATAATAAGCAAGGCCTGCCGGCGTCACCTTTTAGAACAAAAGAATAATGTTGATATGAGAAACTTCCATAGACGGTCGGCTCAGGACAAGATAACACAAAAATAAGAGGCAAGTTAATTGAAAAAACGTGAAAATACACAAAACTCGCCGGTGTTAAAAGATGCGTTTAAGGAAGATTTTTATATTGGTGCAGCCCTCAATCTAAATCAGATTTCCGGTAAAGAACCGGAAGCCATCGCCCTCGTGGAAAAACACTTTAACAGCATCACAGCGGAAAACATTATGAAATGGGAAGAGATTCATCCGGAACCGAACAAGTATGAATTCGAGGCGGTCGACCGGTTTGTAGAGTTTGGTGAGAAAAACAATCTGTTCATTGTCGGCCACACCCTCGTCTGGCATTCTCAGACACCGGACTGGGTATTTAAGGATGAATCCGGTAATCCCGTGGACCGCGAGACTCTGCTTGAGCGAATGAGGGAACACATTTTTACGGTTATGGGTCGCTACAAGGGACGCATTCACGGCTGGGACGTTGCCAACGAAGCTATTATGCCAGATGGACAATTTAGAAAAAGCAAATGGTTCGAGATTATCGGTGAAGATTATATACTCAAGGCCTTTGAATACGCACGCCAGGCCGACCCCGACGCCCAACTTTATTACAACGACTATAATATGTGGAAGCGGCCTCAATACGAAGGTGTTATCCGGTTGATTAAAGATTTGCAGTCAAAAGACGCACGCATAGATGGTCTCGGCATACAGGGACACTGGGCCCTGGACTTCCCCCCTCTCGATGAAATCGAGGCCTGCATCCGGGCTCTTTCCAAGCTGGGCATCAAGTTAATGATTACGGAACTGGACGTATGCGTAAATCCTTTTTCCGATGATTATGAGAATTTGGTGGACCTTTCCTCTCTTGATTCCGAAACGCAGAAGAAACTCAGTCCTTATCCCGATGGCCTGCCGGAGATGGTTCAAAAGGACCTGGCAAATCGATATGCTACAATTTTTTCGCTCTTTCGCAAATATCGCGACCTGTTCAGCCGCATAACTTTCTGGGCCGTCCACGACGGCCAATCGTGGCGAAGCTACATGCCTATAAGAGGAAGGACCGATTATCCTATGTTGTTCGACCGTCAATGTAAACCGAAGCCGGCCTTTGATGCCGTCG
>CAYSJK010000099.1:3396-8992 GCA_964431375.1 uncultured Pirellulales bacterium | reverse complement strand
ACATCCCGCCACCAGCGTTGGCTAAATTGCCACTGAAGATACTGTTCGTTATGGTCGGAATGCTGCTGTAGAAATTGTATATCCCACCACCGGCGGCTGCTAAGTTGTCATTAAAGATGCAGTTCTCCACCGTCGGGCTGCTTTCGTAATTGTACATCCCACCGCCTCCGCTTAGTGCTGTGTTACCACTGAAGGTGCAGTCAGTCATAGTTAGATTACTGGAATAGTTATTCATCCCACCGCCGTCGTCGGCTGAGTTCTGGGTAAATGTGCATTTATCAGGTGTCGGACTGCCCTCGCGATTGAACATCCCGCCGCCCATATCGGCTGAATTGCTGATGAAAAAGCAGTTCTCTACCGTTGGACTACTGTTGTTACGGTTATACATCCCGCCTCCGAATGTAGCCGTGTTATTGCTGAAAGTACAGTCCTTTACAGTCGGCCCAATGAAGTTCTCATTGCACATTCCACCGCCCCGATTAGTAACCGAGTTGCCATTGAAGATGCAGACTTCCACAATCGGGCTGCTTTCATCATTGTACATTCCCCCACCAGAAACGGCTGAGTTTCCGTTGAAAGTGCAATCCTCCACGGTTGGATTGCTATTATCTACGTTGTACATCCCGCCACCGAGGTTTTCTGCCTCATTGCCAGTGAATGTGCAGTCCTCTAACGTTGGACTGCTGGAATAAAAATTGGCAATTCCGCCACCCCTACTGGCCGAATTTCTTCTGAACGTGCAGTTGGCCACCGTTGGACTGCTGTTATCCCAGTTGAGCATTCCTCCGCCGTCCCCCTGCTTAACTTTGTTCCCACTGAAAGTACAGTTGGTCACCGTCGGGCTGCTATAACGATTGTTGACCATCCCCCCACCGACGCCGCCACCGCTGACACTGCCCACAGCAGAGTTGTTGCTGAAAATGCAGCCCTCAACTATTGGACTGCTTAGAAAGTCGTTGAATATCCCACCACCGAATTCGGACCAGTTGTCTCTGAATGTGCAATCCTTTACTATCGGGCTGCTTAAGCTGCAATAAACAGCACCACCTACAGAATATAATATTCCCGGAAAAATAGTATCCTTTGGCCCATATCCATTTGTTATTGTGATTGCTTCAAGTACTGAATTTTCGTCCTCTCCGCTAAGAAAATTGAAACCTCTGTGTGGCTCATTCACATCTCCTTCGCAATTTATTACACAGTCGTTAGGATCACCAGTTTCGCCACGAACCGTTATTGCTTTTCCCTTAAAATCGATATCACGATTGCCATCGCCGGTATAAGTACCCGGAGCAACGATGACCGTATCGCCATCGTTACAATCATCTATCGCAGCCTGAATGGTTGAATATTGACTCGGCACATGCCTCTCAACAGACATTGCAATACCTGACAAGCATAACCAGATAGCAGTTATTACTCGAAAGAATTTAGTATTTCCCGCCTTCATCTTCGCTTACCTTATTTAACCTTATGATACCTGCTGCTCAGCCGCAAGTTTAAATCGAATCGTGCTGCTTATCAAAGACATTACATATGGGAAAATCTCCATATCTCCGCGAACTATGCCCTCCTGACATCAAAAGCTATAAATACCTTACATTATAGGACACTAAAAATCAAGGAAATTATATGCCTAATTACCCATATCCCCCTACTTGACTATTTCAACTTATCTAATCCTATATATCTATTCGCTTTTGTTTGATGTATTTCCAACGAACTTTGATTCTTACATTTCATTAATATAGTGTATTTTATTACTCTCTTTTGATTTTGTCTGAAGGTTTTAAGTCCGTCTATTCTTCTTTTTCTCCCGGTTTCACGTGAAACATGCTCAAAAAGCAGAGATTTCGCCCCCCTGCCCGTACAATTTCAGAGATACTTAGCCCCTTTATTTATTTTATAGTCATTCCGCACTTGCTTGCCCCACACCAATTGAGCTTGAGCTCACGTCTAATTGGTGCGTGGGTCCTCTGTCTTCTCCCTGTGCCCGCAAGTTTTAGGCGGGTATGTGGTTTAATTTCTTCGCGCCGGAGCCTGTCCCGCCGTCTTGTCTGGCGTAGTCGCAGACGAAGGCGGATGTCTTCATTGCCCAAATAAAATCTGTGTCAATCAGTGTCTATATTTCTTCGTGCCTTAGCGTCTTTGTGGCAAAAAATCCGTGTCTAAAACTCATCTACGCACCCGTCCCCGCGTAACTCGTCCTGAGCAAGGTCGAAGGAGGCGGGTTCCTCTAACTTGTCTCCGCATGCCTGCCCTTGTACGTATTAGGCAGGGGTCTTAGATGGAGATCTACGCATTAACGCTTTATTTGGGATTTAGAATTTTAACGCATTTACTTAACTACGCATCCTCTCATTTACTCATATACGCATCGAGTATCAAGAACGTTCCACGTGAAACATTTTTTCAAAAAGCCCTTTTTTCGCAAATCTAAGCTGAAGAATTTCAAACGAAATTTCCGAAGTAACATTTAGGCCGGTGCAAAAAAGGTTCTCTATATGCTCGGCTCTGGTGCTGAACAGGAGATTATTAATTTTGTGAAGGAGCGTTTATTATGAATCAGCAAAGAGAAAAACCAAGACATCTCGGCAGGGGGCTTCAATCGCTTTTAAGTCCGATAACATTAGAGCCCGAAGAGGTCGATCAGCTATTGTCTGATGATACGGGAAATTCTAACTTCCCACCAGATAGACACTTACGAGAATCGCTTCGGCGGATCAAAATCGATGATATTTCTCCAAACCCCTATCAGGCACGGACAGTTTTCAATGAGCAGGAGCTCGCCGATTTAGCCGAGTCAATCAGAACCAATGGAGTAATACAACCTATCGTTGTCAGACCAATCGGGCCGAAATTCCAGCTAATCGCCGGTGAACGCAGGTTCCGGGCTGCTAAGTTAATATCTCTGACTACCATCCCCGCCCTGGTTCGACAGGCAACAGACCAGCAGTTACTCGAATTGGCCCTGATTGAAAACATCCATCGTTCCAATCTAAATTCCATCGAGCGCGCGAAGGCATATCAAAATTATTTAAGCACTTTTACCCTGACCCAGGCCGAAGTCGCCGACCGGCTCGGCGAGGACCGTTCAGTCATCGCCAACTATCTGCGTCTGCTCGACCTGCCTGACGAAATAAAGCAGATGTTAACCGATGACCAGCTATCTATGGGCCACGCCCGGGCCATACTTGCATTGCCTACGGATGAGCTTCGCCGCAAGCTCGCAAACCGTGCTATGGCAGGGCGGCTAAGCGTTCGCGAGGTCGAACGGCTCGTCAGAAAATACCTCACGAGCACCGGACAGGCGAAAACCACCGTCCGCTCAAAACCGCCTCATATCCAGGACCTCGAAAGCCAGCTCAGTAGTCAGCTCGGAACAAGGGTAACCATTGAAGCCCGCAAAAACGGCCAAAGAGGCAGGATTATCGTCGAATTCCACTCCCTCGATGAATTCGATAGAATCACCGATATGCTTGGCCTGGCATACGCAGAGGAGGCTTGATAGACATACATCAAAAATAAAATTTGAACAAATCATAGCGCTTGATATTAAAATATAAAGAGTACGGTTTGTATGTATATGTGTTTGTTAAATAGTAACTTAAAAAACTAATATGTTCTGATTAACCTTAATATTACCGGGAGGTTATGTTATGAAGCGTTTCGTTATTTCATTATCAATTTTGCTCATCGTGTCTTTAGGCCTGATGTCCGCCTTTGCCGGAACAGCAGACAGTCTTACTCGCTCTCTGCAGTCGCCAAACCAGCCGGCCGGCATTATGGAAAGGGTAACTGAAATTGGTAAAAAAATTATCGATGCAAAATCCGAAGCACAGGTTGACCCGCTTGCCGACCCCAACAAAATTCAAGCCGCAATCAGTAAGTTTGAAGGACTTCAGGGAGAATTAGATGAGCTTGACCGCAAGGGCGCGGACGAACTGCCACAGTGGTTCCAGAAGGAATCTGACAACAGAATGCCCCTGGCGAAAAACGTCCACGATAATCTAATGGAAGAGATTAAGTTCATTCGAAAGCTGGCTGTTGAGGAAAATGCCAAAAAGACTATTGCCGCGATTGATGGCCTTATGCTGAGAAGGCAGCAGCGGTATGAAAACGTTGAGGAAAAGTTTCGCCAGCAGAGAATGCAGTTAAGACGGGCACGGACCTCGCGTGGCCGCTTACGCCAGGGACAGAGAGGACAAATGCAGGATGACCAGTCTGAACAGAATCAGGAAACACAGCAGCAGTATCGCTCTCGCTCTCGACGCCGTTAAGGTAAACGAAGGTCGTACTTATAAGCAAATTTGAACACTTGTCGGGAGACTACAGTCTCTACCTGTTATGGATGAGGTGGGATGAGGCGTGGTGTTAAGTTAAGGAAGAATAAGTTGGATTTCTTCAAATAAAATCTTGACTGTATAATCACTTACTTTACCTCCATTAATTAAAATTATGTCACCCTCTTGAATTGCAGGACAATGTTGTGAGTTGTAGTTTAAAGTGCCTACATTGTTAATTGCTTCAAATTCTTTAAAGGATGAACTGATTCGTTCGTAAAAAATTGGCGCATAAGAACTACTCAGAGCTAATCTGCCATCATTAACCCTGAAATTCAGGCGTACTTGATTGATAAACTGTTTAAAATCGACATTATCAATCTTATCCACGGGAACGGGCATATATTTTTCACCGATAAAAAACTCCGCTGTTCCACCAGTAGCATCGATATCATTAAAATCATCTTTTCCTCTTGGACTTATCACATAACGAAGCCTGATATTTCTTGGAAAGGACAATACGAAGTCCTGGTTGATGACCCGTTTTTCCATGTCCCGAATGGATATTTTTGTTTTGTTTGGTATGTAATCCTTTTTTGTTACTTTTAAGTCGCAGACTTCTAGTCCGAATCCATCGATACGATAGTAACCCTCCGAATTCGTAGTTGTGCCCCCTTTTGTTGAAGATACTTCCACGCCTTCCAACGGTTCTCCGTTTTCGTCTTTAATAACTCCTGAAATCGATGCAGTTCCTTCAGCCTCGACTTCTTCCAGCACTATGCGGCCTAAGTTAGTCACCTCACCAGGTATTAGATTAACAATTTTTGTAATGTTTTTATAAGGAGGGCCTGGATCGATAACTATCCTTTTTTTAAAATCATTCGTTCTCACCCTTTCCCATATTAACCACGGAGTCCCGCAAGGAATCCTTTTAAAGCCGCTATAACCACCTCTTCCGACAGAATAACATCTATACTCTGCTTTTCTCGTTGAGTTTTCAATTTCCTCAGTATCTAAATAGAGGGCGACCAATACTCTGTCTTTTTGTGGGCTTTTACTTGCTTCTTTTAACTCCCATTCGATAACCGCATTTAGCTGTCTGAGGGCAACCTGTTCACGTGTTGTGGCGCAACCTGTATAGAAAATCAATAGAAAATAACAAAGCGATAAACAAATCTTGTTTTTTCTGATATTTTTCATATGATATTTCCCAGATAAACGCTCAATAACCATAATCGTATTAAAAGCGAACATTAGCATCAAGGTTTTTTTCGATAAACAGGGCAACTGGTTAAATAAAGCTCATTGGTGGG
>CAYSJK010000099.1:0-3296 GCA_964431375.1 uncultured Pirellulales bacterium | reverse complement strand
ACCAGTTACCAATTACCAATTACCAGTTACCAGAATATTAGCAAAGGGGGTTTTATTTGTCATAATCTTAGGTTATAATTGCAGCATGATTTTGAGAAGGAGCTCAAAATGCCGCAAATTTTGGCAGGCAAAGTTGCAATCGTAACAGGCGCAAGCAGGGGAATCGGCCGGGCAATCAGCATCGCATTAGCCGAACAGGCCGCTACTGTTGTCCTCGCTGCACGCTCAATCGAAAAGCTGAATCAAACCGCCGAACAGGTATCAGCCGCAGGGGGCAAACCCGAGATTGTTGTCACCGACCTCATCGAGGAAGAATCTATCAAAAACCTCGTCAGAGTAACCGCCGAGAAATTCAACCGACTCGATATTCTCGTCAACAACGCTGGCGTCACGCACTCAGCAGCGTTGCAGGAGACCTCCACGCAGGATTGGGACCGCTGCTTTGCGGTCAATTCGCGTGCACCTTTTATCCTTTGCAGAGAGGCCCTGCCCTTATTAAAAAAAGCCGACCCCGCATACATCATCAACATTGCCTCTGTCGTCGGCGTTAAGGGCTATCCCCTTCAAAGTGCCTATACCGCCTCCAAGCACGCCATTCGCGGAATGACAATATCCCTCGCCGAGGAGCTTAATCGTTCAAACGTTCGGGTGCATTTGGTTTGTCCCGGCGGCGTGGATACCGAACTCCTGCAAAAAGTCCGCCAGGACTTAAAAAAGCAGGACCTTATGCTCCCCGAGGAAATCGCTGAGCTTGTCCTCTATCTCGTAACGCACAGCGGCAACGCCTATATTGATGAGTTGCACATTCGACGGGCAACATCGGTTCCGTGGTTTTAGAAAATAATTATTTACAGAGGATAACGAACTAAAAAGCAAAATTAGTTTTTTCATATAATACGCAATACGCAATATGCAGTACGAGATTTGGTTATGCGAGCAGTAATCCAGCGAGTTTTGCAGGCAAAAGTTGAAGTTGGTGGCCAACAGGTAGGCAAAGTCGATAAAGGTCTTCTGGTTTATCTCAGTGTTGGTGTTGGTGACACTCAGAAGGACGCCGAATTCATTGCTGACAAGCTCGTGAACCTCCGCATTTTTGCTGACGATGCAGGCAGGATAAATCGAAGCGTCATCGATGTCGGCGGAAGCATTTTACTAATCAGCAATTTCACTCTTCACGGCGATTGTCGAAAGGGCCGTCGTCCCGGCTTTGACGCCGCTGCCCAGCCGCAGCTCGCTCAGCAGCTTTACGAAAAGACAATCGCCCTCGTAGCCGGCAAGGGCGTCACCGTCGAGAAGGGCGTCTTCGGCGAATATATGCACGTTGATAGTATCAACGACGGCCCCGTGACATTTTTACTTGATAGCGGCAAATTGTTTTAATCGGTTAACATTTGCAAAACGATTTATGAAGCTGATAACCTACCAACGCAACCAGACAATATCCTGCGGAATACTTACAGCCGACGGAGTTTTAGATATCCCGTCAATCTGGCCGGGCCCCAATCCGCCTCGCAGCGTAAAGCAAATCCTCGAAAAAGGCCCCGACTGTCTCCGCCGCATTGCAGAGCTCGCCGCATCGGCAGATTCCTTTACTCCATCGGACCAGGTCAAATTGCTTGCCCCTGTTACCCGTCCGAATAAGGTTCTCGCGCTTGCGGGCAATTATTCCGAGCACCTCAAAGAGGCCGGCCTTGCCCTCGCCCTGTCCGATTCCCCACGCCGAACAACCGTACCGCGGCCATTCATTATGCCGTCCACCGTTGTCATTGGCCCCGATGAAGAAATACCCTGGCCGGACTATAGTGAGCAGATAGATTACGAAATCGAGCTTGCAGTTGTCATCGGCAGAAAGGCCAAAAATGTCTCGCCGGACAATGCTCTCGATTACGTCGCCGGCTACACCATCGCCAACGATGTATCTGCCCGCAGCGTAACCTTCAGGCAGGGCCGGGCCCAGCGCCCCTGGGACGAATTCTACGACTGGCTCAACGGCAAGTGGTCCGACGGCTTTTGCCCGATGGGGCCGTACCTGCTGACCGCCGATGAAATCGAGGATGTCCAGAATCTCGCTCTGCAGCTCACCGTCAACGGCAGGGTCCGCCAGAAGGCCGGCACCTCGCAGATGATTTATTCGGTAGCCGATATCGTTTCATTCTTAAGCCACATAATGACACTCGAACCCGCCGACGTCATCGCCACCGGCACGCCTTCGGGCGTCGCTATGGCCACGGGTGATTTCCTCCAGCCGGGTGACGTTATCGAATGCACAATCGAAAAACTCGGAACACTCAAAAATACACTCGGCCAAAAACCACAAAAATTCTACAAACCACTTCTCTAAAGCGTTATTGCAAACGTTTTTTGTCATCCTGCTTGCCCTGCGAAGCCCTCTGTTTAGGGCGAAGCGGGGAGCGACTTGTCTCGGCGTAGTTTTACGAAGACGGAGGCGAAGGATCTGTCTTAAGTCTTGTGCCTGCAAGGGAATGTAAAAAAATCTGCCATAAGCTTCTGCTATATATAGACATATAGAAATTCGTCAATCAAATACGCAGATAGTTGCGCGCTAAAATCGAAAATTTGCAAATTTTTTTTAATCTTTCTCTTACAAGCACTTACGCCAATTGCCTCTGTAAAAAATTACCCGATTTTCGACTCATTTGTGCAGATCTGTCCAATAGTGGGGGGACGTATACGACGGATGATGGACGAGGGACGGATGAAGCAAAGTCATAAATTCGACATTCAATCCTGGCTTCAAAGGCGGATTATTTTCTTCGTTCTTTTGTATCGTCGCCTTCGTTTCGGCTATGCTTTCAGGAAAATACCTATATCGATGCAGAAGTTCGCCACCGTTGACCCCGAGGATTACGATCGGTTAAAAAAGTACAGATGGTATGCCCGCAAAGGCCCAACCACCTTTTACGCCGTCCGCTACATATCGATGTACGAAATTCAAAACCGCAAAAACGCATATATGCACAACCTCGTTATTGACGTCCCTGATGGTTTGTTCTGCGACCACATAAACTACAATGGCCTGGACAATAGAAAGGCAAATCTCAGACCTGCAACTCACATGCAAAACGTCTGGCACCGCAGAAAGTTCAGGATAAATTCAACTTCTAAGTACATAGGCGTCGACTGGTCGAAGGACTGCAAAAAATGGCGTGCAAGAATCCGCTACAAGGGAAAGCGTTTTTCTCTCGGCCTGTTCACCTCCGAAACCGAAGCCGCAAAAGCTTATGACGAGGCAGCTAAAAAATATCACGGCCAATTCGCGGTTTTGAATTTTGACA
>CAYSJK010000098.1:6044-9176 GCA_964431375.1 uncultured Pirellulales bacterium | reverse complement strand
ACAGTATGGAATCCTGCTTCCATACAGCAGAAAGCACGAAAGCGAAGCCGACCATCTCGGCCTGATTTTTATGGCGATGGCCGGATACAATCCCAACGAGGCCGTAGGTTTCTGGCAGAGGATGGCCGCTTCGAAAGAAGGCCCTGCCCCGCCGGAGCTTTTGAGCACGCACCCTGCCGACTCGACCAGGATTCGCAACATCGAAAAACTAATGCCCGAAGCAATGAAATATTACAAGCAATGAAAAGCTGCGCTGCCAGTGCCCAAACTACTACGGCCTGATATTGGTAGATTGATACAAGTATAATCCGCATTGAAGCGATAAATCTGCTGAATCAAATAAGAAATGAAATTAAAGAGAAATAAAATCCGCCAACTTTACTTTACGGTCTGGTCAGATGTTTGATAAGGATTCCCATCGTTAATTATATCCTCCACAAGATGACCATACCATACGACGCCGACTTTAAAACCCGATTTTCGTATAATGGTGATATCATCAAATTCTATGGGGTTGTGTTCACGAATTGGCTCTCCAGAGTACACGCCAAGAAAGGCAAATTGTTTTTCCTTACTATATCTAAGGGTCCCATCTACAAGCGCAAGATCTTTAGGCTTGGAAACAACTATGCTTCCGGAAGAGCCGGGGAACAACTTTGCATCTATGAGAAAATATGGTTGGCCACCAAAATACGCGCCCCACTTTGATGCAATAATCCCTGATTTTACTATTGGATAAATATTATACTCGTCATAGAACCCTTTAGGATATCCGATAACGACAGCATCATCTCCAACCTCCACAAAGATGTTGTTCTTGCCCGGTAGCTGTTCTTTTGAAACGCCGTACCAGTTAAGGTATTTACCATTTTCCTTGATCTTTTTGGCAATAAGGTCTAATACTGCCACAGCACATACGTCAACCCCCTCATTACGATGAAACTTTGCTCTTCCCAATAAATCTTCTCGAGTCAAAACGATCGGGTCCCATTTTATTAATTGGTCCTCCATCTTGCGAAGGTGAAAAGATAATGAATCTGGTATAACCTCTTTTCCGCATATCTGGGGTAAAACTACATGGCGGTTTGTTACTAACCATAATTTTTCAATAGCTCGCCACTGTGCGCCCTTTTTTCTGGATCTCCGGGACCAAGTTGTTGATAAAAGAAACCTGTGCCTTGTTCTTGTCTGTCAGGGGCAGATGTCAAAATAAGTGTCGAAATTCCATGGAAAGCATCATCTATTTTCATACTATAATCTCTGCAATTTAGAGCTTAAAATACCATTAAACTCCTATTCCTGTCAAACGAAATTCCGTCCAAAGGCTCGGCCTAATCAATTGATTATTTACTATTGATTATTGACTATTTTTTCTCTGCGCTCTCCGCGGTTCCAAAAATTCTGTCTTCTGTTTTCTGACTTCTGTCTTCCGTCCTCCGTCTTCTGTCGTCCATCGTCCATCGTCCGTCGTCCGTCGTCTGCCTGCCACGGCGTAGTCATATACGAAGCCGGGTCGTCCGTCGTCCAACTAATCCTGTCTTCCTTCTATCGCGGCCAGAAGAATTCCCGCAGAAATTATCAGCCGGCGGTCAATCGAAACATCCTGCCCGGATATCGACATACTGTACTTCAAGACAAAGGGATTGAAATGCTGCTTAATCTTGGCAACCTCACTGCCGTCGGCTGATGTGATAATATAATTTTGCGGAATGAGCTTAATCAATCGGCTCGCGAGAGCGCCCCAGGCGCTGCTTTCACTCAGCTTGCCTATTTCATCCCCTCCTGCGGAAAGGAAAGTCCACTCATCTTTTACTATGGATTTGAGCCACTTTCGCCTTATGGCGCCGACTGATTCGCCCGTAGTTGCAGCCTGAACGTTATACGTTGCGCCGATATCCAGGATTTGCGGCGTCTTTATCGTCAAAAGCACTTCAATCTGCCGCTCATCGGTATATATACGAAAGTCCTCTCTCAGCTTAAATGCCTTCTGCTTCGAATAGAACAGAAGCGCCCCATTTTCATCGTACGCATGAAAGGCCCCGCCGAATATCTTGAATACCTTCTTGCGAAAAAGATAGTAATTGTGCGTAAACGCCGGATGAAGCTCTTTTTGCTCCTGCATTTTCTGTCTCCTTATCGAAACGAAAAACGAAATTCAATAATTATTTCATCTCGACGGTTTCGTCGAGTGGTATGCCGAGTCTTCGGAACTTTGCGCCTTCTGCTTTCTTGCCTGTCTGACAGCTTTAACAAGGGAGGTTAGCTGGTTGAGGATTGACTTATTGATCTTGTCGTTCAATTCCTCTAATGATGCGAAACCCATATCTGCATCGCTGTGCCAGACTTCTGCATAGAACGGAGTCTCTGCGACAGAGGGTATTGTCACGGGTCTTGCAATAGCGAGTTGTACATGGAAGGCATAAGGATCGCCCATAGTAAAGTAATGGGTGTATGTCTTTATGCGAAGACACGGGGGCGAAGATTCAATGGTATTAGAGCCGGGCATGATTGGTGACGTAAGATTGATACCGGCTGAGTTGAGCTTGTCGTGAATCTCCTTAAGCTCTATTTCTGGTTTGGGAATGATGGGCACACCCGGGGTGCGTTCTATGATGAGTTCAATCGAGACAATGTTGACGTCAGCCAGTACTGAGAGCTGCTTGAAGTACTGATTGTAGTCAGAGTGAGCGGATTTGATCCAGCAGAAGATTGTGCCAGTTAGGACGAGAATTATAAGTGACAGTGTGAGGAGTTGTGTTCTATTTCTCATATCTCTGCTCCTTTGTTAATTTGAGGTGTAATGGTGTTGTCGAGTAGAATATAGCCGACATTTCCCATTTGATATTTTCTGAAATACTTTTAAACTTCTCCAATTTCACCACCCAAAACAACAACAGATTTCTTTTTACAAATTACGAAAGAGTTTCCCGAACCACCGTCCACTCCAACAAAAATTATAACCACACTTTCCAGACCCGGTCAAACAAAATCCCGTCCAAAATCCTGGCCAAATTCGTATCTCGTGAAGCGTGATAGTAATAGATTCCCGCTTTCGCGGGAATGACAATATTATCGAATTTCTCTGTGAACTCTGTGTTCTCTGTGGCTACAGGTTTTTTGCGGCGGAGGAGC
>CAYSJK010000098.1:0-5944 GCA_964431375.1 uncultured Pirellulales bacterium | reverse complement strand
CCGCCTCTGACAGCTTTGGCGCCAAATCCAGCGAAATACTAATGGGCTTTCGACCAGCCGGCAGATAACCGGTCAGATTCCGGCTCATATTCAGCACCGCAGGACCACCTATACCAAAATCAGTAAAAATAATCGCCCCGGCCGTTGTAATCTTCTTATTATTGATTTTTGCCGACACTCTGACATCTTCCACGGCAGTTCCTGCAAGCTTTCCTGGCCAGTCTTCGCGAGTTACAAGCGGCACCAGTGACGCCCTTGCTTCGACGATTGTGTGTCCGAACTGCTGCGCAAATCTGTAGCCATCGCCGGTCGAGCCGGTCTTAGGCCAGGACAGCCCGCCGGTCGATATAATAAGCTTTTCCACATAGACCGTCTCTTTTGCAGTGCGGACGACAAATGCGCCCTCCTGCCTGTCGATACCGCTGACGCGTTTGCCATACAGAAACCTCACGCCGAGCTTCTTCGCCCGCTCCACGAGGGCGTCTCTCACATCAAACGCACGGTCGCTGACCGGAAATACGCAGCCATCTTTTTCAATCTTCAGCCGAAGTCCCAGGCCGGCGAAAAAATCCTGAACGTATTTGGGCGGGTATTGATACAAGCAGTAACTTAGGAATCTCCCTTTGTCGCCGAACTCTCTCACAATCTCAGCTGGCTCAGCCTGGTGTGTGAGGTTACATCGTCCTGCCCCTGTCAGAAGCAGCTTTCGGCCGGCGCTCGTATTGGCCTCGATTACCGTCGTTGTGGAACCCACCTCGGCGGCAAAAATCGCCGCCATCAGGCCCGCCGGCCCCGCACCGATTACACACACCCTTGTTCGCATATAATAACCTCAATATGGAAAAGCTTTCTACAGTCACTTTAATCCGGCCTGTCAGACCTGTCAAACGATTACAACTGAATCATTGTAAGCGATTTTGAATCCTGTATAATAATCACACAAATAAAATTTATTGAAGGATGTATTTATGGCTAAAATCACCAAACTCGACGACATCGTATCGCTGTGCAAGCGCCGCGGTTTTATATTTCAGTCCAGCGAAATCTACGGCGGCCTGGCAAGCTGTTACGACTATGGGCCGCTCGGCGTCGAACTGAAAAACAACGTCAAGGCCGCCTGGTGGAAGGCGGTCGTCCAGATGCGGGACGACATAGTCGGTCTGGATTGCAGTATCCTGATGCACCCATTGGTCTGGAAGGCCTCCGGCCATACCGACCAGTTCGCCGACCTCGTCGCTGAATGCAAAAAGTGCAACGTCCGTACCCGCGTCGACCATCTTAAAGATAAAGCCACCGAGCAGTCCGAAGAGCACACCGAGCATATCGCTGTCGATGTCGCTTTGGCCAAGGCCCACGATTTAAGCAGCAAGGTTTGTCCAAATTGCGGAACAACCGGCCAGTTCACCGATCCGATGCCGTTCAAATTAATGTTCGAGACACAGATGGGAGCCAATGTGGACGACTCTATGACGCTGTATATCCGCCCCGAGACCGCTCAGGGTATCTTCGCCAACTTCGCCAATGTCCTCGATTCCACCAGAGTCAAGATACCGTTCGGCATCGCTCAAATCGGCAAGAGCTTTCGCAATGAGGTAACCACCAAGGCCTTTATCTTCAGAACACGTGAATTCGAGCAGGCGGAACTCGAATTTTTCTGCGAACCCGGCACCGATGATAAATGGTTCGAGCACTGGAAGCAGCAGCGGTTCGACTGGTACATCAATCTGGGTATGAAAAAAGAGAACCTTCGCTTCCGCGAGCACGATGCCGATGAATTAGCCCATTACGCCAAGGCCTGCGTCGATGTCGAATATAAATTCCCGTTCGGCTCCGGCGACTGGCAGGAGCTCGAAGGCATCGCCAACCGCACCGACTTCGACCTGCGCCAGCACCAGCGGGGCATAAGAACGCTCAATAAATGGTTTGAAAACGACCGCGATATGACAAAAATCGAATTAGCCGAAGAGGCCGAAGATTATCAAAAAGGCCCGTTATCTTACTTCGACGACCAGCAGAAAAAACGATATATACCTTATGTAATCGAGCCGAGCGCCGGCATAGACAGAAGTGCCCTTGCCTTTTTAGTCGATGCCTACGATGAGGAGGAAGTCCGCGGTGAGAAAAGAAACCTCTTGCGATTTGCTCCAGCCCTTGCACCGGTTAAAGTTGGTATCTTTCCACTGGTCAAAAGAGACGGTATGCCCGAGATAGCACGCAATATCTACAACGATTTGAAAAAATATTTTAACTGCTTCTACGATGAGAAAGGCGCAATCGGCAGGCGCTATCGCAGACAGGATGAAGCCGGCACCCCATTTTGCCTGACCGTGGACGGCCAGACATTAGAGGATAACACTGTTACCGTCCGCGAGCGAGATTCGATGGAGCAGCTCAGAATATCAACCGACAAGCTTCTAAGCCACCTGCGCGAAAAACTGGATATGTAAAATGTCCGAAGAAAAGCAATCCACAGTCCCAGGGACTCCTGACGGAGGACGCCTTACGGCGGAAAAGAAAAAGTTCCGCACAATCAGGCGAATCCTCTGGCTGATTGGCCTGATATTGCTTGCGCTTCTTATCCTCTTAATGCTTATCTTCCAGGCACCCTGGAAAGTAACGGCCCTGCTTATTATCATCCTTCTTGCCTGTACAGTCCTTCCCAAGCCTTATCGCAAATGGTTCTGGCTCTCAGTTGGCGCTGTCGTAATAGCTCTTATCATCTGGGTCTTTCTGCCCGAAGACACCGAAGGCTGGCGGCCTTATAAGTATAACTTCGACAAAGAATTTGCAGCACTGGAAGCAAAATACGCAATACCACCTGAAGAAAACGCCGCGATAATCTACAACCAGTTATTAGAAGATTACAACGAAGCTGCATTCGAGCCTAATTTTCTCGACTCTGATCTCGAATACTTAACTCGAACAGAGCCCTGGTCCAGCAACGACTTTCCACAAGTCGCCGGATGGCTTAAAGAGCAAAAACACATAATTGATAAGCTTCTTGAGGCCTCCAAAGTAGAAAAGTGTCGATTTCCAGTATTTGCTGATATAGTGGCTTATAGCGAACATATAGAAATTTTATCTCCGATGCGCTGCTGTGCATTTTTGCTCAGCCGTTCAGCCAGCAATGATTTCGGTGAAGGCCGAATCAAAGAAAGCTTAGACAAATATTTTGCCCTTCTTCAGATGGGAAACCATATGTGCCAGCAAACAATAATGATTGATTGGCTGGTAGGTATAGCTATAAGAGCTCTTGCATTAAACCAATTTAACAGATTTATCATTAGCAGCCCCGAAGAAACACATCTAAAAGCTATAGAACAAGCTCTCGAAAATATAAATCACAACTGGTCCGATGATTTTCCCAGAATCATCGAAGATGAAATACTAATTGCTAAACAAAGCCTTGCTCCATACTACGAAATAAATCCAAAAGGTAAAATCAGACTAAGCCGCGACCCATTGAAAGAAACCAGAGAAAAAATTCGCAAATTCCTGAAGGATGAGGAAAAGGATAAGGAAATTAATAACGAAAATCTCAAAGACGCTTACGAGCAACTAAGGAATGCTCAAGAGCGTATTGCATACCCATCCTATTTTGAGAAAAAACACATAAAAGCAAAAACAATTTTATACTGGTTTTACCTTCCCTCTACACCTCAAAAAGCTGCCAAAATAATCGATGCCGCCTACGAAAAATACCTCGATGTAAACGATTCCAACATTGACTGGGAATACGAAACAAGAAAACCTTCTATGACAGCAATTTTGTATAAGTGCTTCCGCTATATGACCGAGTATTGGGTAATCGCCTCAAAACCACTTCTCTCTAGAATCCGCGAATTACATCTTCGACAAACCGCCAATATTCGAGGAGCCAGGATTATAATTACCTTAAGGCGATACAAAAACCAAAATGGCCATTGGCCGGAAAATCTCGATGAAATAAAACCCCTCGCTCCTGCAGAAATCTTCGTCGACCCCATCAATAACGATTCCTTCGTCTATAAACTTACCGAAGAGAGCTTCACCCTCTACAGTAAAGGCAAAAACAATATCGATGAAGACGGCCAATACAATACAACATGGGATCCCAACACCTTTAAGAGCTCAATCAAAGAAGATGACCGGTCAATCTGGCCTCCAAAAAGAAGCAAAACACAAAAAGGAGAAAACAGTGACGAACAGCAATAAAACCTATATCTCTGAATTAAAAAATAACGTAGCTCAAGAAGTTACCCTTGCCGGCTGGCTGTACAACAGCCGGGCAAGCGGCAAGATTCAATTTCTCATCGTCCGCGACGGCACCGGCCTTTGCCAGTGCATCGTCGAAAAGGCAAATGTCGGCGATGAGCTTTTCGAAGAATTAAAGCACCTCGGCCAGGAATCGTCTCTGACCGTAACTGGCACCGTCCGCGCAGACGAAAGGAGCGTCGGCGGATATGAATTAGCTGTAACCAACGCCGAAATTATCTCTCCCGCTATCGATTATCCAATTACACCAAAATCGCACGGTATAGACTTTCTGCTCAAAAACCGTCATCTCCATCTTCGCTCGCAGCGCCAGTGGTGCATCGGCAAAATCCGCCATACCGTCATCGACGCCATCCGCAGATTCTTTAACGACAATGGCTTTATTCTAATCGATACACCAATCCTGACCGCCACTGCTGGCGAGGAAGAGCAGACGCTCTTTGAAGTCGATTATTTCGGCAGCCCTTTGCACCTCGCCCAGACCGGCCAGTTGTATCTCGAATCAGCGGCAATGAGCTTCGGCAGGGTCTATTGTTTCGGCCCGACCTTCAGAGCCGAAAAAAGCAAAACCCGAAGGCACCTGACCGAATTCTGGATGGTCGAACCCGAGGTTGCCTTTATCGACCTCAATGGCCTGCTGGAATTAGCCGAAAATTTCGTCTCATTTATTACCGCCCAGGTCCTTGAAAAAAATAAAACCGAACTCCAAACTCTGGGCTCCGATATTGCTGCGCTTGAAAAAATCCAGCCGCCCTTTTATCGCCTCACTTACACCGAGGCCGTTGATATCCTGACCGGCCAAAAGACAAAGGATTTTCTCGCCCAACAGTTGCAGGAATTGCAAAACCAAAAGAAGCAAATCGAATCCAAAATAACCGAACTTGAAAATAAGCAGGCGGGTCAGTTAAAACAGTGGCAGAAAGACAAAATCGCCGCAGAGCTGATTGAATTACGGACAGCTCTTTCCGAAACGGATGTAAACATTGAAAATAATCCCAAACACGCCAAACTCGCAGCCGAATTTCAATGGGGCAAAGACCTCGGCGGCTCGGATGAGACCATTATCTCTCAAATGCACGATAAGCCCGTCTTTGTCACCCACTATCCCAAACTGGCCAAGGCATTTTATATGAAGTCCGACAGGGAAAATGAAGATGTCGTTTTGAATTTTGATTTGCTCGCCCCTGCCGGCTTCGGCGAAATCATCGGCGGCTCGGTAAGAGAAGATGACCACGACCGGCTCGTTGCGCGAATCAAAGAGCAGGGCTTAGATTTAGAAAATTACAACTGGTATCTCGATTTGCGAAAATACGGCTCAGTGCCTCACGGCGGCTTCGGCCTCGGTGTCGAACGCACCATCGCCTGGCTAACCGGCGAAAAGCACATTCGACAGTGCATCCCCTTCCCAAGATTAATGGACAAAGTGTACATCTAAACCCGGATTTCCCAGATGAAGTTGTGCAAAGGAAATAAAATTTGCTAGAATAGAGCTTATAGAAACCGTTTGATTGAGTTATCGTTATACCAAAAATGGACATGGCTTTTCTGCCATTATCTTGTCGATATCCACGAAATCAGTTGACTTTTTCACTGAGGCGGGTTACTTTATGATAGTAAAAGTCGTTTTTGATTATACATTTTTAACAGGAAGGAAAACAATGAAAAGAATATACCGAGGTTTGTTTAATGT
>CAYSJK010000097.1:0-9193 GCA_964431375.1 uncultured Pirellulales bacterium | reverse complement strand
CGACGCCAGAGGGGCAGAGCTCCTATGGAAATTTGCCAAAGGCAAATTTGGGTTCTAGGGCGAAGCCCGGAATCCCGCCCTCTCCGGTCTTTATCACCGTGTATTTGTAAGTATCTGGATTATAATTGGCGCTGGTTATGGATATATCAGCTAATGTGGGCATAGCTTTCATACTAACCATCATAGCAGGTCTTTCCACCGGAATAGGCAGTGCCATCGCTTATTTTATCAAAAAGCCCAAAATAACTTATCTGTCATTTTCTCTGGGTCTGTCAGCCGGTGTGATGATTTATATATCTTTCATGGAGCTTTTGCCGGATGCACTAAAAGTTGTTGGAAAACCGTGGGGATTGGCTGCTTTCTTTACTGGTATAGCCACCGTTGGTATGATAGATTTACTAATTTCCGAACCGGAAAATCCACATGATTTCGAGGGGCTCGATGAACCCACCGCTGTCCGTGACTCCAGCCGTCTTATGAAGACAGGACTGTTAACCGCATTGGCTATTGGTATTCACAATTTCCCCGAAGGATTAGCCACTTTTGCCTCAGCGCTTGGCGACGTAAAGCTCGGAATATTTATTGCCATAGCCATAGCTATCCACAACATCCCGGAGGGGATTGCAGTATCGGTACCTATCTTTTATGCGACTTCAAATAAGAATAAAGCGTTCTTCTACTCTTTTCTGTCCGGCCTATCAGAACCAATCGGTGCCCTCGTGGGATATCTGATACTGATGCCGTTTTTGACACCAGCTGTGCTCTCAGCACTTTTGGCATTTGTCGCAGGGGTGATGGTTTACATCTCTCTCGATGAGCTGGTACCTATGGCCCATCGATATGGCCATGGCCATCTTGCCATTGCAGGGGTTGTCTCTGGAATGCTTATTATGGCAGTGACTCTATCGATACTATAATTTAATCCACATGGCTTTATAAAATACACTTAAAATACTAACTTCTGTTTAATGAATATCAAGCTTCTTTAGTGGCTGTTAGAACATCCACCACTTTTTTAATATTCTCCGCCTTTGAAATTAAGAACAGCTCATCGCCTTCATTGATAACCTGTGCTCCTTTGGGGATTGAGAACTCTTCTTTTTCCTGATTATATGTCGCGATAAAAATACACTCTGAAGGAAAACCCGAGCTTCTTGCAATATCTTTAATACATTGGCCTGCAACTATGGCTTCCTGAGGTACAACTATCATAAAAATATTTGCTCTACCTCCACCTATTGTGCTTAATCTTCTAACCTTTGGATGCTCTATCTCCATCAGTATTTGGTTCACCATCAAATCAGTTACACGAACAATCTTATCTACACCCGCCTGTCTATAAGCATTCTCGTACTCTGGGTCTCTCATTCTCACTATGATATTCGAAACACCCAGACTCTTAGCCAATATTGCACAAACGAGGTTATCCGCATCATGGGGGGTAGCGCAAACTACAACGTCCGCCTTTGCAACACCGGCTTCCTTCAGGACTTCGATGTTTGTGTTGCTACCGTTGACCGCAACCACTCCGGTTTCTGCATAGAGCTTATCACAAACATCTTTTCTGGGGTCAATCAATACAACATCGTGTTTATTCTCCAGCATCCTGCGAGCTATTTGTCCACCAACAATTCCGCCCCCGGCAATTACAATGTACATTTTTTAATACCTCCCATATAACAAAGCATTTGTTATTTTGATTCGCTTAATATTTATCTCCATGCCTTTCGGGTAAAAAGCAGCAGGACCGGCAATATTTCCAATCTCCCTGCCAGCATTCCGAAAATATATGTCACTTTGACGACCGGATGTAAATTTATCATATCCTGCACCGAGATATAGCACGGGCCGATATTGCCTAACGCAGAAAACATCCCTGAGAAGGATTCCAAAGCGCCTTGATCCGAAAATAAGGCGGTAATCCCGCCGCCAACTACCAAAAACGCTATCCAGGCAAAAAACAACGCTGCCACCCGATGTATTTCCTTGTCGGGCACTATTTTGTGGTCAATAACCAAGCCTGTCGATGTATTCTTGGAAACTCTTACCTTGAAAAGCTCTCTGAACATCAGCCGGTTCAGTATCGCAATCCGCAAGACCTTAAACCCACCGCCGGTTGAGCCAACGCAGCCTCCGATGACCATCATAATCAGGAATAATTGTTTGGATGCCGCCCCGAAAAATTCAGAGCCAATATCTTTGGTTCCAAAACCTGTTGTTGTCAGAACTGAAATCACCTGGAATATAGCGTAACGAAAAGTCCGCTCAGCCTCTCCTAAATCCACAACAGTGCCCTTCGTGAATATAGCACTTAAAGCACCCGTCTTGTAAAGGTGGTCAATTATTATGATAACCGTAAAAGCCGCTATCAATCGCCACCAGTAGCGTATTTCGAGGTTATCCCAGAGTGCTTTGAAATCTCTTGTCAGAACCCTGTAATGAACCAGAAAATTTATCCCCCCCAACATCATCAAAAAAGTCAGAGTATATTCAATAAGTCTGTAATTCGGATGTCCTGTTAAGCGGTAGAATTCGATACTGCTGTCATGAGGTGAAAAGCCGCCGGTTGATAAAGTAGTCAATGCGTGGCAAACAGAATCGAAAACCGGCATCTTTTCAATAGAAAGGACTACCGCCGCCAGCAAAGTAAACATCGCATAGATACCCCACAGTATCTTCAAGGTGTTGTACAATCCGGGAGCCGGTCTGCCGGATGAAATCTTGTGGCTCTCGGCCCCGAAGATGTGATGAGTGCCGCTGCCCTTGAAAGTTACTATTAAAAAGAAGGACAGTATCCCTATCCCGCCAAGCCACTGTATCAGCGAGCGCCAGAATAAAATGCTCTTCGGCATATAATCCAGGCCGGAAAAAACAGTTATTCCGGTGGTGGTAAAACCGCTCATTGCCTCAAAGTAGGCGTTGAGCCAGCCGGAACCAATCCCAATTATCAAAGGTAAAGCCCCCACGGCCGAAGCGAAAATCCAGCCCAGAGCACACATCAGCATAGAACCTGTTGTATCGAGCTCCTCGGATTTAAATACCGTCCGCAGTGTCAAACCGACAAAAAACGAGACTAATGAAGAAACCACAAAGGCAGCTGCCGTACACCAGCCGTCACCATTTTGCCCCCAATAGATGATAACCACTATAAGTGGGAAAAGAAGAATTAAGCCTAAAATCTCCAGCAAGCCCCCGATAAAATGGAATATGGAATTGGCTCGTTGGAATCTGTTTCTCATCCGTGAGTCCGATGTTCATTTCACAATGCTGTCACACTCACCCATTATCATCTATATTATCGGTTAGACGTGGTTGTTTAGTTGACTGTCTTTCTCGTTTCCTGGCAGAATTTACCCATCAGCTTCATTGCTTTATTTATATTTTCGGCTGAACCGTCCATCTTCGCATACGCATCAACCAGTTCTAATAGTTCAGATGCCGGCTCAACCTGCCCATAGTGATGTGCAACATTAACAATAGCGGCGTCAAGGCCGTATTCCATTGCCTTGGCTACATAGGCCCTGCAAATCCCGACTTTCCGTGCCGGCAAGTCTCGTGCGCAGTTGCTTATTCCAAGCGAAAAGTGTACTGCCTCCATTTTTGGGTCGCTCTTGATTTTCTTTATCGTCTCGAACGTTCGAAAGGTATAACCCGGCACGTTCGGCTCCATCGGCATATCTATCGCTAATGGAAATACCGTCGAGTCAAAGTATATTTCCTCCGGCTTAAAACCATATTTACCGACCGCCACATCATAAATATCTTTTGCCAGTTGATGTAACTCCTCGACAGAATGTGAGCCGCCAGGACCGGTGGGCTTATCTTCGCTGACCAAAAGCCCAATAAACGCAAAGTCATATTTCTCCTTTAATGGCAATATTTTATCTACAGTATATATCTTGACCGAATTTACAAGCGGTTGTTTGACTTGCTCTGTGGTATTGTACCACTCTTTTAAACCGGCTATCAGAATGTCGTTGCTGCTACTGTCGATGCAAACCGGCACGCCCTTGCCCCATTTGCGAACCAGCCGGGCATATTCGACCATCATATCAACAGCAATCTGCGCATCGTCCTCGCCTAAGGCATCAAGATTGACCGCTATGTAATTAGCGCCATCATTTACCTGTGATTCAATCAATGCCCTGATATAATTCAATGGCTCACTCATTTTTGAATAGGCATCGTTGCCGAGCTGGGCCAGCTGCTTCATTATCTCACCGGTTCTCGGAATTGAAGCGTGGATTGATTCGCCGATAGTAATCAAAGGACTCCCCATAACATAGACCTTTCCTTCCAGTAAAACCCGTTAGAAATCTTTTGCTTGCCCCATTAGGGATTTTTATTTCTAACGGGGTAAATTCACGATTGAATTTCTCTATTCGCTGCCCGGCATCTTATCATAATCGGAATACTAAAATATCAAATATCTTTCCTAATCGCTATTTTATTTATAATCTGTGTTTACAAATACTTACATTCCCAAAAATAGAACATCAGGCCGCCAAAACGAACGTAAAATTAGTCTTTGCAGGCGTTATCGCCTTGTGGATAACCTGTTGATAACCCAAATTCCATCTCTTTTCCCAGACGACGATAGTATCAGGCAAAACCGATTTCGTTTGCTGTTATCTTTTCCCCCAGTCAGCCGGAATTAAAACTAATATCCCATAAGCAGTTTATAATAAAGGACTTAAGTTTGTAGACAAAATAGCTCTTCAAATTCCCCCTGATAGAACAGCCTATGAGCAGCCATTCTAATCCGCCTCTACGAAATTTTCAGATATATATCAAAATGAGTATGCTGTTAGTGGATAATTCGTATAGGTTTTTCCCATATAAACGGGCAAATTACTGTCTTCTAAAGCCCATTTTTTCGTGAAAAATGTGGTTTGCTCCTTTAATGCAGGGCCTGCTTAAAGGCGGTGATTTTCTCCTTTAGCGCTCGGCATGCTTTCATCGGGTTTTTGACTTCAGTCACTGCAGAGCAAACCGCAATTGCACCAGCACCGGCATTCAAAACATCCTCAACATTCTCCAGCGTTATCCCTCCAACAGCAACATTACCGATACCAGTATCAGCAAGTTCATCTGCTGCCTGCCTGACATAGTCCAGTCCGACCGGCTCAGCGTCCGGCTTCGTGCCGGTGGAATAAACAGGACCTAAGCTCACATAGGCAGGGTACTCCCGGCAGGCAACACGCAATTGTTCGAGTGAATGAGTGCTTTTGCCGATAATTAGCGGAGCCAATTGGAGTTTGCGAGCTTGTTCTATTGGTAAATTATTTTGGCCCAAATGAACACCGTCTGCACCAGCGGCAACTGCGATATCAACACGGTCATTGATAATGCTAAGGATATTGGCAGCTTTGCAAACTTTTACAAATTCGACGGCAAGGGCATAGAGTTTATCATCGTTAGCGTCCTTTGCCCGCAGTTGAATGCAATCTGCGCCGCCAGCCGTGCATTGATGCGTTAAGGAAATAACATCCGCAGGCAAATTACTGCTGATTACTACATATAGCCCAACTTGTTTGAATTTCTCAGCCGGCTCGGCGAAAAGAACAATATCCTTCTCAAGTGTATAGGCCTCAAATCGCAGCTTCTCGATTGCATCAGCTACGGGCTTATTTAACGTTTGCGTCATCTCCGCCAGAGCACGCAATGCCTCGGTCAGCCGTTTACACGATGCGGTAAAGCAATCGCTCAGATTGTCACGTGTAAGCTGTTTTTCGACCGTTTTTCCAACCCCAACATCACCGAGCGTATCTCTGCTTGAGATAAGCCGCCCTGCGTCGAGTTTGTTGATAGCCGAACAGAGCTCGTGTCGAAGCTGTTTGGCACGTTCAGCTAATGGGCTGTTATTCAGTGCAAATCTGCAAAAATCCTCTATTACCCGAATCCCCTCGCGGGAACGATTAAAATTGGCATCTATAATCCTGTAAATTGCACGCTCCATAACGGCTTTAATTATACGCCGCAGAATCGTAATTGAGTAGGGAAATCAAACTCTAAGAAATCCTAAAAGGGGCTTTTTTATGCCTCATCTGCATAGAAAATGTAGGCTCTTGCGCAAAAAGAAACGGAGCCATTCCTCCTCCGGCACGGCTCCGTATCACAAAAATATTATGAACAAAATCAGCTTTGCAAGTTTTTACCACAGGCAACGCCGATTCTGGGATTTATCGGATTCGGGCGGAGACATCATCCTCCTCCTTATAATTAAAGTTTTAGGGTGTTCCGCCCAATATCCTTAAAACCTTAAAATAAATGCGAAAATAAAAGTTTATGCAAAGGATATACCAGCAAAAAGAAACAAAGGAAAAACTCTAAATATGATAATACCTAACGACTTATAACAAAAATGGTTAGGTTTATACATAATGTTTTATTTACCGCAAACAAAAAAGTGCCCATTTTAACAAGGCGTTGATATTTATCAACGTCCATTGCTTTTACATTCCCTGTTTTCACATATATTTAGACGTAATGCCTTGAATAATCGAAAAAGCCCGCTAATGTTTACGAAAAACAACAGCTTGCGAAAAAATAAACGCTAAAAGCAATAAATCCATCCCAATGTTTGACTTTTTGATATGCAATATATGATGTCAAAGGCCTATACAATTACGACTCATTCACTTTTGCTTTATTTTTCTTTCATTAGATATTTGGCAGAGCAAATCCGGTTATTCCAGCGGCAGAGCCAGCGGTCGAATAGCACCTTTTTACCTGTTCGTTCCTGGTCAAGACAAAAAATGCTGTTTTGCTGCCACACAAGAATCTTATTATTAATTTTCTCGGACTGCTGTTCGTCCAATTCTACCCTGACCAATTCCAACGGGTCGGTGCTTAAATCGTAGGCAGTAAGCACTTTGTCTGCTGGATTATATATGAATTTTCGGCTGCCCTTTACAAAACCCGCAGGACTATACTGCATCCAGCCGGCAAAAAACACCTTACGGCCCTCAGGCATATTCCCGAAGGCGTTAACGCCGTCAAATCCGGTATTACCAATGTCAAATCCTAAAAGGGCAAGCAGGGTCGGCGCCAAATCAACAGAGCTAACCGGTTCTGTAATTTTCTTATTCGGTTCAATCAAAGATGGAGCTCGCAAACAAAAGGGTATACGCAGAACCTCCTCAAAAGCTATTCGCTCATGACCAAGTTGGCCGTGCTTGCCGAAAGCCTCACCGTGGTCTCCGATAACACAGAAAATGGTTTTGTCTGTAAGATTTAGCTTGGCGAGCTCTGCATCAAGCGCGGCTAAAAACTTATCGGTGTAATAAACCGCCTGCCGATAGCGTTCCTCCGGTTCCTTGGCCGGCTCGGCAAACCACTGCGGAACCTCATAAGGGTCGTGGGTTACAGAGCACATAATCGTCAGTAAAAATGGTTTTTCGTCTGATTTTATCCATTCGGTAATCGGACCTAACATTGAAAATTCATCACAGGCCAGATAGCCAAGAAAGCTGTTGGGGTCATCCAAATCTTCTCTGGCCCAGAATTTCTCGAAGCCGAGGTTATAAATCAGCCCGGGACGAGATTCAAAGTTTCCCTTGGCAGATTGAAAAAATGCAGTACGAAAATTCAAGTGACCCTTAAGAATCGTGGCAATGCTTGCATAGGGCTTGGCAGCAGGGACCGCCTCAGCAATATCTTGTGATACTGAAGGAAATCGGCCTGTCAAAAGCGCAAACAGCGCCTTCGTAGTATGGGTTACCGTTGAGCGAGCGTTCACAAATTCAATCCCCTCATTTGCCAATGTCGCAAGAAAGGGCGTCAGGTCGCTTTGCTTGTCCTCGAGAGAGGTGTAACCGTATTGAATACCCTCGAGGACAACTATAACAACGTTATGGTTTACCGGCTGCGGTTTCAGCGAAATATTTATCTGGTCGAATAACGGCACCTTTCGCTCAGATTTCGGCAACCGCCTGTAATCGGAGAAAACCAAACTTGTGATAGCTCTTATATGGCAGTTATAACGCAATCCTGCGGAAGCTATCTGTGGTGACCCCTGCCTGACTACAGCTAACCGGGCAACTGATACTGCTATGATTATAACGACTGAAGTAATAATCCTTATAATAAAACGTTTACGGTTGTAATTCGGCAGCTTGGGTCTTGCTAAAACATAGAAGAAAAATGCAAGACCGACAGCGCTCGGACCAAGCAAGGCGAAAGCCGCTTTTGGCATTTTTATCAGGTTAACTCCAACGATTCCAAACGCATTTATTGGAGACCGAACTAACGGTAAAAGCACGGTGGGCAGGATTTGCGTTCCCGTTCTTATCAGCCAGCCGGCATTTATAACAGACCATGTGCATACAATAGCTGCAATAACTATAGCTGACCGAATCACCCATCTTCGAGGCCACCGGAAACAAATGAGCGCCAGGATGACTTCAATCCCTAACAGTACGGAGATATCGGCGAGAACCCACTCAAAATATTCATTGAGCAGGCTGTAACGCCAGGAATGAAAGAGTTTTACCGCCAGCGTACAAAATAATGCACCGAACATAATAACGCTGTAAGCACGAACAGCCAAAAGGCCGTATAGCTGACGAATAATATGCAAAATCCTTTTACAACTTCTGTCGGATTGTAAACCTGCGATACTCATAGCAGAAGGATACGAATAGTCATCTGAAATATCAAGCTGTTTTCTGTGCTTGCTTGTTAGCGTCTTGGCAACATCGTCACATTACACACGTCAAAGCCATTTTAACCAGATGCGCAGATACATCTGTTTAGGTTATCAGCATCGCATCACCATAAGAATAAAAACGGTAACGCTCTTCAATAGCATGTTGATATGTGGCCAATATGTTCTCTAAGCCGGCAAATGCGGCTACCAAGGCCAGCAAGGTCGATTTGGGCAAATGAAAATTAGTTATCATTGCGTCAATAATCTTGAATTTATAGCCGGGCTTAATAAACAAACTTGTCGCGCCGTCGGCAGCTTTGACCTTTGATTCGACACCTATCGTTTCGAGTGTTCGGGCAGAAGTTGTGCCAACAGTTATTATTCTGCATCCCTTTTCTTTTGCTGCGTTTATTATCCGAGCGTTTTTCCGGTCAATGCTGAACTTTTCCTGATGCATTTTGTGGTCTTCAAGATTTTCTACAATTATGGGCTTAAACGTTCCTTCTCCTACGTGCAAGGTCAAATATGCAAAGCAGATACCGG
>CAYSJK010000096.1:7296-9307 GCA_964431375.1 uncultured Pirellulales bacterium | reverse complement strand
AATCGGCCGCCGATTTTTCTTATGGCCGGTATCTTCCTCGCTTATCAGTGTTTTTCCTTCTTCTACAACAGAAAATGGCAGCAGAAGCAAAAACCCAACATAGGCAAAATGATGTTCTTTCCATACGCCCGCATTATTCCGATGCACATCACAATCATTGCCGGCGGCTTTTTGCAGGAAAAGCTGGGTCTGACCTTTCTTTCCAACGCAACCCTTGTGCTCTTTATGCTCCTCAAGACGTTAGCCGATGTCATTATGCATACGGTCGAACACAGAGGGTTTGCTGATAAGCCCAAAAATGGAAAATAACAACTCAAGCCTTCATACTAATAATACAAACCTTCTACTATTGACAACTAACTTTTTGCCTGCTACGCTTGCCGTGAATCAGCTTTTTTTCGGCCTATAAGGTCTTACATGGAGTTGCTCTATATGAACAGACGCGATTTTCTAAATGAATGAGGTTGACAATAAAGAAGTAGTCATAAAAATTGAATTTTGGAAAATTTAGGACAATATTATGACCATCGATGATACGAAAAATGGCATCTCTTCAATCGACAGACAGCAGCCACAGAGCCGGATGGAAGAAAACGCCTATCAGGAAATCCTCGATGAAATCGAAAAGCAAAAATCAAAAAGAAAGAGCTGGCTCAAAAACCTCATCATTCTCGCCGTCACACTGCTGATTTTCTACCAGCTTGGCTTTTTTGAATTCGGCCCAGGCGGAATAATTATGATTATAATTGTTTTGCTCGTTCACGAAACGGGACATTTTGTGGCGATGCGTCTGTTCGGCTACAAAAACGTCCAGATGTTTTTCATACCTATGTTTGGCGCAGCCGTTTCCGGTGAAAGTCGTAACACACCAGCCTACAAAGAAGCAATCGTCAGTCTGCTCGGCCCTGTTCCAGGCGTCATCATCGGCTGTGTCCTGTTGTTCTTCTACGCAGCGACAGGGCAGGATTTTTACTTCAATTTTGCGACTATGTTTCTGTTCATTAACATCTTCAATCTCCTTCCCTTTTATCCTTTAGATGGCGGCCGATTCTTTCACACTGTCCTCTTTTCAAGAAATCGATACCTTGAGTTATGTTTCAGAATTTGCGCCGCATTAGCACTGATTTTAGTCGGCTTTGCCATAGGCGCCTGGCTGCTCGCAATTCTGGGACTGGCGAGTCTTATAACCGCCAGAATCCCTTTTAAGCTCGCAAAAGCAGCTCAGCAGGTCCGTAAATCTGACGTCTATCGCAATTCATCCGCTGACGTTGACAATCGTAATATCGTTCCTGATACTATTCCATTGGCAATGGGAAAAGTCATTATCGACGAAGTTTATGAGAATTTCCCTCCCCCCGTCGATACCAAAACAGTCGCAAGATATACCAAAGATATATGGGACAGAATCCCCTCCCGTCCTGCCGGTGTTGCTTCTACTATAGCGTTGTTGATTGTATATTTTCTTGTCTTCTGTCTTCCGATTGCGTCATTTGTCGGTTCTTCGATAGTCTCTGCTATAACGCGAAAGGGCTTTGTAAAGTCCGTCGTTGTGGAGTACCAAAAGCCCGATGGCTCGACAGGTCTCAAAGAACAGTTTTATATCTTCGGAGGCATCGAATCTGAGGTAGAAATCGACCCCGAAAGCTATTTGTATCACGGAACCGAAACATATTTCAAATATGATGACCCAAACACAATTTCAGGCCGTGGCACCTGGTCACAGGGAAAATTGGATGGCGAATTCAAACTTTACGACGAACAGGGAGAGCTTATCCGTGTAACCGTTTACGACAACGGCAATTTCGTATCCCGCAGGGTTAAAGTCGATGGCCAATGGGTCGACCGGCAATGGCAGGATTTGCCTATTACACATAGAAGCAAAATTAAAGAATGTCAAAGGCAGCCACAAGGCCCTGCCACAAAGTAAAAATTCCAATCTATCTTATTCATTCCGCTGTTTATCTTACCGGCATAACCGAGATTTTTTATGGTCATAAATCCTGGCAAACTA
>CAYSJK010000096.1:0-7196 GCA_964431375.1 uncultured Pirellulales bacterium | reverse complement strand
GCCTGCCCACAGGCAGGCAAAGGCGAAGGCGTTGCCCCCGCAGCTTCTTGCGAAGCAAGAGCGGGGGTTTCTCTTATAGTATCTTTTATATTTGTGTTATTAGTAGTTAGAACATTGTTACCAAGTCGATTACCTTTTTTTTCTAACTGACTGCGCTGTTTTGTTCTATGTAGGTTAGAAGAATTTTCTACCCTTTGGCCCTTTTGTCTGGGTGATTTGCCATAGCAAGTCAACATTTTGAGCCGCAAAATAGGCAGGTTTCAAAAGATAGTCGAAAGAAAAGGTGTCCTGCCCCGTTCTACTTCTTCATTCGACATTCCTTGTTCGATATTGGATATTCAATTCAGCCTCGCATCCACTCATTCACCCCCCGAAATATAGTGGTTCGTAATCGGCAGTCTTCGGTCTTTGCCGAAGGCCTTCGGCGTTATTTTTATACCCGGCGGGGAAAGACGTCTTTTATACTCGTTTCTATCGACCATACGAATCACTTTTTCAACCACATCTTTCGCCAGGCCTGATTCGACAAGCCCTCTGGCGGATTTATCTTCTTCGACGTAGCCCTTGAGAATCTTATCGAGCAGCTCGTAATCCGGAAGCGAGTCCGTGTCTTTCTGGTCAGCCCTTAGCTCGGCGCTGGGCGGTCTTTTTATCACATCAGCAGGTATGATTTGTCGCCCTGATTCTTTGTTTATATATTCTGCCAATTGATAGACCATCGTTTTCGGCACATCCTTTATCACTGCAAATCCACCCGCTGTATCGCCGTAAAGGGTCGCATAGCCGACCGATGTCTCGCTTTTGTTGCCTGTAGTCAATACCAGAGCTCCGGTATTATTACTCAGTGACATCAGAATAGTGCCGCGAATCCTGGCCTGCAGATTCTCATAAGCGACGCCTTTATTGTCCCAGCCCTCGGCTGTCTTTAACGCATCGTCGAATTGCACAAGTATCGGCTCGATTGGGATGGTGAAAAATCCTGCTCCGAGATTCTCTGCAAGCTTCTGAGCATCTTTTTTCGTTTCGGGGCTGTTGAACTTCGACGGCATTGATACGCAAACAACATTTTCAGCCCCCAGCGCTGCCGAGGCGATAGCAGCCGTAACCGAGGAATCTATCCCGCCGCTGACGCCCAGCAGCACTTTCTCAAAGCCGTTTTTGAGTGTATAATCTCTCGTTCCCAGCACAAGCGCCTGATACATCTCATCGATAATATCTATCGGCTGTGCAGAAGCCGCCCCCATCGGCTCAACTTTCACATTTCCATCGGTAGTGTCAACATCAGCAATCAGCAGGTCCTCCTCGAACGCCCTGGCCTTGGCAATTATTTTACCGCTCGAATCAGCGAACATACTTCGACCGTCAAAGACCAGCTCATCCTGCCCGCCAATTAAGTTGCAGTACGAAACGGCGCAATTAAACGTCTTAGCGCACTGGCTGACTATCTCTTCTCTTTTCTTAATCTTGCCGAGATGAAAGGGCGATGCCGAAATATTCAAAATCATTTCGCACCGGCCGATGTCTTTGAAAAATCCTTTAAGCCATTCGATATTCCATATATCGAAGCAGATAGTAAGCGCGATATTAAGCCCCCCTGCATTAATTACTACCGGCTCAGCCCCGCTCTGGAAATATCTTCGTTCATCGAATACGCCGAAATTCGGCAGTGCTGCCTTTCGATAGACCTTGCTTATCCCGCCGTTCTGCAGTACCGCTGCGGAATTGTAACTGTCATTGTGATAACTTTCCGCAAACCCGACCATGAGCGTTATGTCCGGGCAATCGACAGCCAGCTTCTCTACCGCCTGCAGGTTACCTTCGAGAAAATCTTTTTTATATAACAGGTCTTCCGGCGGATAGCCGCATATAGCAAGCTCCGGAAAAGCTAACAAATCCGCCTTTGCGCGAACCGCCTGAGCATACATTTCGCGCATCTTCCCGGCATTGCCACTCAAATCCCCCACTACAGCATTAATTTGTCCCAGCGCCAACCGCATCGATTCGTAATCTCCAAAATAAATGTCGTTAGGCTTATTGTATCGTTCTATCGGTTCCAATCAATGCTTTTTTGAACTACCGGCTGCCTGTAAATCAGGGCCGAAACTCATTTATTTGTATCATCTGGTTACGCAATAATTCCTTCCCCTTCCGTCGAATTTACATAAAAAAAGGTTGAATCTATTGGTTGCATTATATATACTAACCGCTTTTAATACTCGATTATTCGTTCAGACAGATTGGAATCCCGGAATTATCTTGTTCTTTGAAAGGATGGAAACGATGACTAAAAAACTGGTTTTAGCATGCTGTCTAATTGCAGCTTCCCTTCTTGTATTTTCCGGCTGCAAGCCTTCGTCCGGCATGACTGCGAAGAAGGCCAAACTCGCGAAATTAGTTCTGCGTGTGAACTGTGCCGCCTTTGAGCCTTACACCGACAAGGCGGCAAATGTGTGGCTACCCGACCAGGATATGGAAGAGGGCCTGAAGTGGGGCGCTGTCTATGGTATGACCATTGACCGCGGAGACCTCGGTATCGCCGGCACCGATGCACCGAAGATTTACGAGACCGAACGTTATAGTATGGATGCCTACGAGTTCGTCGTACCCAACGGCAAATACACGGTTCGGCTGCACTTCGCAGAGACGTTCGAGGGTATAATCGATGCCGGGGAGCGCGTTTTCTCGGTTACTATTAATGGCAAGACCGTTCTCAAGGACTTCGACCCCTTCGAGGTGGCCGGCGGCTACGAGAAGCCCATCGTCAAGGAGTTTAAGAGCGTAGCCGTAACTGACGGGAAACTGACCGTTGGATTTGTTCCGGACATAGAGAACCCCGAGATTAACGGCATCGAGATACTCTCCGAATAATCCGGCCAAAGTGCCCGTATGTTTTATTGTGAAATGACACGCACCGGCAACGGCAGTACCTGTCTTTTGCCGTCGTCTTTTTTTCAAAAAGCGCTTGTCTTTCAGAAAAAACCGGATATATTAGCCTTTTCGATTCGTGAATCGAATCGAAAGTTGCGATATACAAGCTTAGCTGGCTGGGTTTATTGGAAGTCCTGTAACAGGTGCTCAGAGCAGGAATATGGCAAAAAAAAGAAAAACATCTAAAATGACAAAAACAGAAATGCTGGATACCGTTGAAAGCAAATCTCTCAGGAAAACTGTTCCACACTTTGAGGTGGGTGATATGGTGGATGTCCGCTGCAGTATTAAAGAAGGCGGCAAAAAGCGTGTTCAGATATTCTCCGGCACAGTAATTGCCCGCAAAGGCCGGGGCATAAACGAGACCTTTATCGTCCGCAGGATGGTCGGCGACGAAGGTGTCGAGCGAATCTTCCCGCTTCATTGTCCTTCTGTCGTTGATATCAGGCCGACAAGAAGCGGAAAAACAAGGCGGGCAAAACTTTATTTCCTCCGCAAACGAACTGGAAAATCCGTCCGCCTCCCCCATCGCCATAGCGACCACACCGTCACAAAATAAAAAAATCCCACGCTTTTGAATTTCGATATTGTTTATTGCTTAGAATTTAGTATTTTTTGCTTCCCTCGTTCTCCAGCATCCCACTCACATAATCTCATAATTCTAAATTCTCAATTCTAAACATGTCGTCCTTCCTCCGTCCTCTGCTTGCCACGGCGAAGTCTTTAGACGAAGCCGGGTAGATATTAGGGTTTCTTTCTTCCCTCGTCCATCGTTTACCCCGTGAGATGTGACAACTATCTCACCGGGGGTCTTCTGTCGTCCGTCATCCGCCGTCTGTCTTCGTGGCCGATTTTGAGTTTTGGTCATTCGTATTTTGATATTGTTTAGGATTTAGGATTTAGATATTAGGATTCCTAAAAGTATCCAGCATATATTATCAAGCATCGAGAATCCAATTAACCACTCACCAATTACCATTTAACTATCTTCTTCGTGCCTTAGCGCCTTTGTGGCTAAATTTTTCTATGAACAACGAACGACAAAATTCCCTCCCAATTTCACTGTGTTTTTCACGCTGATTTGTTACAATAACCTTATGTTTTTTAACAAAAGCAAATTATTAACCGACCCAAAACTGCTTGGCCGATGGGGCGAAAAACGTTCCGAGAGTTTCCTTAAAAGAAAAGGCCTGAAAATCCTCACCCGCAACTTCTCCTGCAAAACCGGCGAAATCGACCTCATTATGGTCGACACCGATAGTTCCATCGTCTTTGTCGAAGTAAGGACAATAGCCGACGAGACCTTTACCCCGCCCGAAGCTTCCATCACTGCCGCCAAAAAAGCAAGATTATCTCGAACCGCCCGCTATTTCCTCGCCGCCAACAAGCTCGAAGACCGCCCCCTTCGTTTTGATATTGTTACGATAGTCCTCAGTCGGACAGGCCGACCGAAGATAAATCATTACAAAAACGCCTTTGTCCCTCAGAAAAAATGGAGCTGATTGACACACATTGTCATTTGACCTTTGACGATTTGGCTCGTAACATCGATGCCGTTATCGAGCGCAGCATCGCCGCAGGCGTCACCGGCTGGCTCACAGTCGGAACCGACCCGAACGAAAACCGAAAAGCCGTCGAGCTCACTCAAAGATTCGAAAATCTTTATGCCGCCGTTGCAATCCATCCTCACGATGCAAAAACAGTTACCGACCACACGCTCGCCGAGCTGAAAAAGCTCGCACAGAACATAAAAGTCGTCGCCATCGGCGAGACAGGCCTCGACTATCATTACAATCATTCGCTGCACACCGACCAGAAGCGCGTCTTCGCACAGCACCTCGACATCGCCGCCGACCTTAACCTGCCCGTCATCATTCATTGCAGAAAGGCCTTCGACGAGACGATGGACATTTTGCAAAGCTGCGGCACCGGCATACGAAAAGTCGTCTTTCACTGTTTCAGCGGCTCCGCAGAGCAGGCAAAGCTCGTCCTCGACAGGGGCTTTTACATCTCCTTCACCGGCGTCGTCACTTTCAAAAACGCAGAAAAAACCCGCCGTGCCGCCGAAGTCGTTCCGCTCGACAGACTGATGCTCGAGACCGACTGTCCCTATATGTCACCCGAGCCGATGCGAAAGCAGAAAATAAACGAGCCCGCCCTGCTCATCCACACTGCAAAATTCCTCGCCGACCTGAAAAAAATGTCTCTGGCCACCTTCGCCTCCGCCGTCACCGCCACCTCCAGGTCCTTTTTCAACCTTCCCGCTTAGTCCCATTTATCCAAGTGTCCAAAATCCGCATATCCCCTTTTATCAGTATGAAAATGCCTATTTTAGGACCAAACTTGACTTTCCGCCCCTTTCGCCTATATTTAGGTAGCAACCCGTCATTTTTTTATTTGGAAAGAGGCCGTTAAGAACACGCAGGGGTGCAGAGAAGTTCACGATTACAGATATATAAGGTTTTTTTGTCTTATCGCATATGCCGGGCTTTTTTGACAACAATATAGTCACCCAAATTCAGCAGGCCAACGACATCGTTGACGTCATCAGCGAGCACGTCGGTCTCAAGCGCAAGGGCCGCGAGATGGTCGGCCTGTGTCCTTTTCACGAGGACCATCGTCCCAGCATGAACGTAAGTCCCGCCAAGCAGATTTTTAAATGTTTTGCTTGTGGCGCCGGCGGAGACGTCTTCAAATTCGTACAGATGCGAGAGAACCTCACCTTCCCACAGGCCATAGAAAGATTAGCCGACCGCGCCTCAATCCGGTTACCGGCTCCAAAAAGAAAACCGAGGCCTGCTCACCCCTCAGGCGAAGTCGACCGCAACGAGCTCGCGAGGGTAAACGCCTGGGCCGCAAAATATTTTCAGAAAAATCTCTTTGATAAGCAAAAGGGAGCCCGCGCCCTCGACTATCTCGCAAAGAGAGAAATTTCAAAAGACAGCATCAAAAAATGGCAGCTCGGCTTAAGCTTAGATTCACCCGACGATTTACTCAAAACCGCCCACGCCAGAAAAATCCCGACCGCCCTTCTCGAGCATGCAGGCCTTATCACCGCACAGAATCAGGACAAGTTTATCAACCGCCTGATGTTCACTATTACCGATGTCACCAGCCGGATAATCGCCTTTGGCGGACGGGCACTCGGCGAGCAGGACGCCAAATACATAAATTCTCCAACGACGCCCCTGTTTGACAAAAGCAATTCTCTTTACGGCCTCGAGCACGCCCGCCACAGGATTGTATCGACCGACACCGCCGTCGTCGTCGAGGGCTACACCGACTGCATAATGGCGCATCAGTTCGGCTTTTCAAACGTCGTCGCAGCTCTCGGCACAAGTTTCACAACCGGCCAGGGCCGACTCCTGCGAAGATACGCAAAGAAGCTCATCCTCATCTTCGATAGTGACACCGCAGGTATCGAAGCCGCAAACAGGGCGCTCGACGTTTGCATCTCGCAGCGAATCGACATCAAGCTCGCCTTCGTCCCGCAGGGCAAAGACCCCTGCGATTTCCTACTCGCCGGTGGCAAAGACAAATTTCAGCATTTGCTCGACAACGCCGTCGACGTCCTTCAGTTCAAATGGGACCGTCTCAACGAAAAATTCGCCACCGACGACACCCTTTCAGGCCGAAAAGCCGCCGTCGATGAGTTTTTACAGACCATCGCAACCAGCCTATACGCCGGCACCCTGAATTCCATCGAGACAGGCCTGTTAATCAATCGTCTCTCAGCGATTGTCGGCCTCGACTCCAAAGCCATAAACGCCGCCCTCGCCAAAGCCGTCAAAGCAGCCCAGCGGACCACAACCTACTCCGCGCCTCAGCAGGATAATATCAGTATCGATTTAGGTCACGGCCTTGCCGCTTCTGCACAGCGGGAAATACTCGAGGTCTTATTAAATAAGCCGAATCTTTTTAATATCCTTAAGAAAAAAACAAGTCCTGCCCTGAGCTTGCCTGCACTGAGCAGCGCCGAAGTGTCGAATGGGTCTAATCTTTTAGAGCATTTTGATATACCGGTTTTGAAGCAGACTGCCGCCATTTTGTTTGAAACTTTGTCTGGCAATCCCGAACCTAAGCTGACCGAAATCCTGGCCAAAACCGAATCGCCGCAGCTCAGCAGTTGCATCACTCAGTTGCAGGCCGATGGCGAAGAAAAAGGCAATTTCGAATCTCGCTTAAAAGACGCCGTTGATGCCCTGTTAAATTGTTTCGCAAAAAGGAAAATCGAGCAGTTAAAATCTAAGCAGGATTCTGCCGGTTAT
>CAYSJK010000095.1:0-9405 GCA_964431375.1 uncultured Pirellulales bacterium | reverse complement strand
GAAGAAAAAGTCGAGCAAAAACCGGAAGCCGAACCCAAAGTCGCTGAAGAAGCGACTGAGCAAAAACCCGAAGTGGTAACTGAAGCAGTAGAAGAAAAGGCCGAGCCCGAACCTGAAGAAAAGGCAGAACCTGAAGAAAAAGTCAAAACTGAGACTGAAAAAGACAATCAAAAACCAGAAGCTGAATCCGAAGCTCAGCCAATGGAAGAAGAAGCCAAACCTAAAGCAAAGGCCAAAACTAAGGCAAAACCCACGCGAAAAAAGAAAGTAAACAAGCCTGAACCAGAGGAAAAAGCCGAAGAACCCGAAGCCAAAGAAGAATCACCCGCCGAGGAAAAATAACAATAGATGTAGTTCCTTTTATTTGTATTTAGCCCTCTAATTTGTTGGGTTGTAACATTTTCAAAATGAGAATTGATATTCTTACACTTTTCCCGGAAATGTTTGAATCAACCCTCGGATGCTCTATACTAAAAAGAGCTCAGGAAAAGGCGATAGTTGATATCATTCTCACCAATATCAGGGATTTCGCTACCGATAGCTACCGAAAGGTCGACGATAAGCCCTATGGCGGCGGCCCGGGTATGGTTATGATGCCCGGGCCGGTCTTTGATTGCGCAGAACACGTCCGGAAGCTCTCATCTGAAAAAGGCCGTGTTATCCTTCTAACTCCTCAGGGTCAGAAATTCACTCAGGAAAAAGCCGGCCAGTTGAGTAAAGAAAAACGACTCATATTTATAACAGGTAAATACGAGGGTTTTGATGAGCGTATCCGTATCGGCCTCGGCGCCGAGCAAATCTCAATCGGCGATTACGTCTTAAATGGCGGCGAGCTTGCTGTTATGGTTATTATCGATACCATCGTCAGATTACTGCCTGACGCCCTTGGCGACGAAGATTCTCCGAAAGACGATTCCTTCAGCGAAGGTCTTTTGGAGTATCCGCAGTATACCAGGCCGGAGGTCTTTCGGGGTATGAAGGTACCTGAAATCCTCTTAAGCGGTGATCATAAAAAAATCGCCCAATGGCGGCACCAGCAGGCCATCGAACGAACCAAAAAATTCCGCCCTGACCTGCTCAAAGAATAAACACTCAAGGCAATAATTTAGCAGATATCTAAATTCCTCCTAATCACCCAACTCGTCCTCATCAATTAAGCCGTAGCCAGTCACGAGCCACGATTCATTTTTCCAGAGCAATTAAATCTTCGTAAGTCTCGCGTTTTCTAATGACACTGAATTTATCGCCGTCAACAAGCACCTCGGCGGCTCGGCCTCGCGCATTATAGTTGCTACTCATACTAAAGCCATAAGCTCCTGCCGTGAAAATAGAAAGCAAATCGCCTCGTTTTACCGGCGGTAAAGTCCTGTCTTTTGCAAAGAAATCTGCACTTTCGCATATCGGCCCGACCACATCAACAACCTCGGTTCCGTCTAATTGCAGGTCTCTATCCCGCTGGCGCGGAACAAATTTCTCACCTGCCTTTACAGGCCAAATGAAATGAAATGCGTCGTACAAAGGCGGACGAATCAAATCGTTCATTCCGGCATCTACAATGACAAATTTTTTCCGGCCGCCGGTTTTGAGGTACAAAACCTGCGTCAGCAGAATCGCTGCATTGGCTGCAATACTCGCTCCCGGCTCAAGAATAAGTTTGAGGTCTTTGTCTTTTAATAATGGTACGATGGCAGCGGCATATTCGGCAGCCGTCGGGGCTATACCGGTTATGTAATCAGCACCATATCCGCCGCCAATGTCCAGAGCTTCAATTGTGAAACCATCTCTACGCAATTGTTCGATTAGAGCCAATACTTTTTCTATCGCCTCAACGTACGGCTGGACGGTCTTTCCTGCTGAGCCCAAATGTATGTGAATTGCGCAAAGGTTCACTAATGTACCTCTGCCATAATCGGCAAATACCCTTCGTGCACGCTCGATATCCACGCCGAATTTGGTTTCCTTTTTACCCGTAGTGGTATATGTGTGCGTTTTGGGGTCAACATCGGGATTGACGCGTAATGCTGCTTTTGGAAATTTACCCTGTTGTTTTGCCAGTTGCAGCAGGTTTTTCAGCTCTTCTTCAGACTCGATGTTGAAATACCCAATATTGGCATTTAATGCTTCGATAATCTCTCTGTCAGTTTTACCTACTCCGGCATACACAATTTTTGCCGGGTCACCTCCGGCTTGCAGGGCACGGTATAATTCACCGCCGCTGACAATATCAAAGCCGCTACCTGTCTCAGCCATAAATTTTAGAATATTTATATTGCCGCAGGCCTTAACAGAATAGCAAATAGTAGTATCAAGTTCGCCGTAGGCCTCCTGAATCTTTTGCAGATGTTCTTTGAAGGTGGCCTTACTGTAGATGTAAACCGGTGTGCCAAATTCGGCTGCGATTTTTTCAACGTCCATTCCTTCAGCAAACAATTTGCCTTTTTTATAGTTGAAATGGTCCATATTCCTCATCTCTTCGTGAATCTTCTTAGTAAATAACAAAAACCACCTTATTATCAATTGACAGTATATGAAATGGAACGATAATTGCAAGAACACAGTCGACGATATGTAAATGTCTTCAGCAGCGGTATTGTTAGGAAATCACGTTCTAATTACTGCACATAAACGCAAAAAACGAGTAATTTTTCTTAATCTGATTTGACCATAATCAGCATAAACAGGGATTTTGTATAAATCTGTAGTAAAAAGACAGATTTTACAGAATGAGCATAACATCTTGGTGTAGCAGTACTTACGACAAGCAGGGTTGGGTTGGTGAGCAAATAAAATGGAAGATTCCGACATAAAGTAGGAATCTTCCATCTTTGCATAACTTGCTGCAGTTCTTCTCAGCTACAGCTGAGTTTCCCTTTCAAACAAATCAATCGAGGAAAACCCTCAACTTGCCGGCTTAAACCGGCAGCCCGCTAAAGTCCATAACATAAGCGGGCTTCTAATCAAATTGTTGCACTATCTTTACTTCTTTTTCTTAGCTTTCTTTTTCTTCTTTGTTGCTTTCTTCTTTGTTGCTTTTTTCTTTGCTTTTTTCTTTGCCATTATTTAATCACCTCCTTTGGTTGATTAAAACTACTTCTTAATTTAACTTAACATTGTAATACTTGCTTTCAATTTACTTTATCCTAAAAAACACTGTCAAGTAAATTATAAAAATTAAAATATTTATATATATTTTTTATCGGTCAAACATTTAAAAATACTTCATAAAAAATTTTAGTTCTCGATATATTACATACCGGTTCATGCTGCTCATCACTACTTTGTAATGGAACGCAGCAACCTCTACATTTATAATTCATGCCTCTGTTCAATCTCTGAAAAACTGTTTTGCGTGATTATTTATGTTAAAAGCGGCTTATTCAACTTTTTTTCTTGTTCTATACTTTTGATTATAGAAGAAAAAATTTTCTTTGTTTTATTGCAGCATATATATTGATAGTATATTAAGGAATGTTATCGATAGAAAAAAAACTGATTAATCTTCAAGGTTTAGCTATGTATTGTTATCTTCTGTCAAGTTAAGTTTCCAATTCCCTTTATGGCTTTTGTTCACAGTTTACTTGTTAATTATTTATGGCTAAGAGAAAAATAACCTTATTCGGCGGAACCTTTGACCCCATTCATCCTGGTCATACTACTGTTGCAGCCGAGGCAGCCGAAGATATCGGCGCAGAAAAAATTGTCTTCGTTCCTGCGAAACGCTCCCCGCTGAAGGATTCTTCTCCAAAGGCAAGCAGTACCGACCGGGCTGCGATGATAGCTCTTGCGATTGCCGGCTACAAAAAGTTTGAGCTAAGTGATTACGAATTGAAAAAGCCGGAACCCAGCTACACCCTCCAGACCGTGATGCAATTTCAGGCCGAATACGGCAGCGATACCATGATTTACTGGCTTGCTGGCGTTGATGGCATTGATGAACTACCGCTCTGGTATCGAATTACCGAGCTGATTGACAAGTGTAATTTATGCACAATGTACAGAGCCGGCTATAGCCCACCGGACTTTTCAAAATTCAAGGATGTATGGGGAGCCGAACGTGTAAAGAAGCTTGAACAAAATATCATCCAAACATCTTTGATTGATATAAGCAGCACCGAAATACGGAATAGATTAGCTGCCGGACTCGATGTGAGTAATATGCTGCACCCGGCCGTCGCTGATTACATCCGAAAACACAATCTCTATCAATCAAAAGAAATCCGGTAGCACAGGACAGATATGCTATTATTATAATCTGCTTTTTTCAGCTGACTTTATTAGCCAGTTGTACCAGTCGGTCATGCCTTCACCGGTTTTGGCAGATATTGGAAAGATTTCAATAGCTTTATTTAATTTACGGGCATCTGCTTTTGCTCGTTCGATGTCGAAATCGTCTTGAGCACCTGCCGCAAGCATATCAATTTTGTTTATGAGCAGCACCTTTGATTTTGCAAATATGGCCGGATATTTAGCCGGCTTGTCATCTCCCTCAGCAACAGAAAGTACAACTATCTTGCCTGCCTCACCAAGCTCAAGAGCTGAGGGGCAAACCAGATTGCCTACATTTTCTATAAAAATCAAATTCAAATCGCCAGAAGGCAATTTTTCTAAAGCCCCGCTTACTTGAGCCGCTGATAAATGGCAGGCACCATTGGTGTTTATCTGGACCACGGGTGCTTTGGTTGCCCTGATTCTCTCAGCGTCTATGTCGGTCTGGATATCGCCTTCAATAACGCCGATTTTAATTTTGTCATTCAATTCGTTTATTGTTCTTGTCAGAATTGTGGTCTTGCCCGAGCCGGGGGAAGATATCATATTCAGACACAAAATCCTGTTATCGGTTAAAAAACGGGCATTTTGGAAGGCATACTTTTCGTTTGCACTTAAGATTTTCTTACGAACATCAACTTTTCGCATCGTTTAATCCTCTTGGAATTCTATTTCCTCCAATAACAATGGCTCATCCGGCAGCAGTTCAAAATCACTGCTTTCACACTTTGGGCAGTTTGGATTGGAGAAATCAACATTAAAAGTCTCATCGCATTTTTTACACCGAGCTTGTATTGGTTTGTGCTCTATCTCAAGTTTCAGACCTTCGCAGCACGTACCTTCGGAGATGGCCTCGAAGGCAAAACAGAGCGCTTCATCATTAATAACATAAAGCTTTCCACAGCTAATCTTGGCGCCGATGGGCTTTATTTTTCGCTTCGCAGCTTCATCCGATATTACAGCCAGAAGATTCTCTGCCACCATCATCTCATGCATCAGCATATCCTTGGTAGTTCTCTTCCATACGGCATCTGGACAATCCTTCTGCCGCCGATTTTGGTTATCAGTTCCACAACAGGCACATCGCGGGTTTGGACAACTTCGCCGATTATCTTTGCCTCTTTACCTAAGGGGTGCTTTTTGCAGATACTCAAACAATCATCGGCTGACTCGGGTGAGACAACTGCAACGAATTTTCCTTCGTTAGCTATATTTAAAACATCAAAGCCGAGCATATCCGCCGCCGCTTGCACGGTCGGCTTGACCGGAATATCCACTTCTCGAATTTCGATACTTAGGTTGCTTGCCCTTGAGACCTCGTTCAGTGTTGCAGCCAATCCGCCACGGGTCGGGTCCCGCATAAATTTTATACCGTTTGTGTTCTCCAGCAATTCGCAGATTAATCCTGATAAAGCAGCACAGTCGCTTTGCAATGGACTTGGCCATGCTGTGCACTGCGACTGGAACTTGATACCTTCCCGCTGGGAAATAATAGTCATCCCATGGTCACCGATTGTGCCGTTGATAATTATCTTGTCGCCAGCCGTTATTTTATTAAAACCCAAATCCACACCGGCTAATTTCTCGCCAATACCAGCTGTATTGATAAAAATCTTATCGGCTGCGCCGGATTCGACAGTCTTTACATCGCCTGTAACAATATTGACATCGCTTTCCTTCGCTGCCTTGCTGATACTTGCTAAAATCTTATCAAGCAGTTCGAATTCGAAGCCATCTTCGATTATCAGCGACAGCGCCAATGCTGCAGGTCTTGAGCCGGCAACAGCCAAATCATTAATCGTTCCGCAAACAGCAAGTTTACCGATATCACCACCGTTAAAAAACAATGGCTTGACTACATAGCTGTCTGTCGTAAAGCTTATCGAGCCCGAAGCAAGATTTAACTTTGCCGAATCGGCAAGTTCGTCGAGAATGTCATTTTTGAAATGAGGCAGAATGTGATGTCGGATTAATTCATCCATCAATTGCCCGCCACCACCGTGCGCCAGTAATATTTTATCGTTCTTAGTGGTTCCCATTACTTCTGCCTCTTTCGCCCATACTTAAACCACGCTGCACAGGCCCCTTCGGAGCTTACCATACATGGTCCGACTGGTGCCTGAGGAGTGCAGCTCTTTTCAAATAAAGCACACTGAGGCGGCTCAATCAATCCAGACAATACCTCGCCGCATCGACAGCCACTTGTATCTTCAACTGGTGTTTCGGTTATGTCAAATCGTTTGAAGGCGTCGAATTGGCTGTATTTATCCTTTAACTGAAGGGTGCTTTTTTTTATCTTTCCCAGCCCCCGCCATAAACCATCCACCGGTTCAAAGCACTCGTCAATGATTTTTTGAGCAGCCGTATTACCCTTCTCGGTTACCACGGCTGTGTATATCGATTTTAGTTCCGGTTTACCTGCTGAAAGCTGCCGACAGATTTCGCCGAGACCCTCAATTATTTGCAGCGGCTCAAAACCAGCCACCACGCAAGGTCTATCGAAATCTTCTACAATCTCGGCAAAAGCGCCAAAGCCGATTATCACGCTTACGTGGCCGGGACAGAGAAAACCGTCTATGTTATTGTTTTTCTCGGATAGCAGCGCCCGCATCGCCGGTACAACAAGTTTGTGTCCGCTTAAAATACAGAAGTTTTTGATATTCTCCTCGGCTGCCTCCTTTACCACCACAGCCGTTGCTGGCGCAGTGGTTTCAAAGCCGACCGCAATAAATACTATAGTTTTATCAGGATTGTCTTTAGCTAATTGCAGTGCGTCTTCGCTGCTTAGAACCACCTTTATATTAGCTTTTGTCTGTTTTGTCTCAAGTGAGCCGCCTTTGCCGGGAACTCGAATCATATCACCGTATGTGGCAATTAGAAGATCATCGCGGTCGGCTAATTGCAAGACGATATCTATATAACCCTGGTCGGTAACACAGACCGGACAGCCGGGACCGGATAAAAGTTTCATCTGTTTGGGCAGATTTGATTTTATACCGCTGCGGAAAATAGCAACTGTATGGGTGCCGCAAACCTCCATTATATTTATTTGCCGGCCCATTTTTTTACAGGCAGCATCCATTAAACCCTGGGCTTTATTAATACGTTCAAGCATTACTTATCCTGAGATTTTATTCGGCGTCTGGTCAAAATCGGCTATTTCTGCAAGGAGCTGCCAGGTCTCTCTCGCCTCTTCCTCGTCAACAAGTGATATGGCAAAACCAGCGTGCATCAGTACCAAATCACCCAGTTTGGCTTCCGGCAGCAGTGTGGTCTTCGCCCGCCAGCGGTTACCCATCGCATCGACAACCGCGTTGTCTCTATCTAACTCTACTATTCTCGCCGGTATCGCTAGACACATAGTTCGTTCCTCGTCGCTCGTAACCCGTAGTCCGATTTATTACTAACTAAGACCGGATATTGCTGATTCTACCCTAATTCTATTGTTTCATACGTTCAGGGTCAATCTTTGGTTTGAAGAGAGGTTAAATTCTCTATAATGGCTGTGATTTCGAATATTTCTCTTGAATAAGGTTCCATAAAAACGCTTGACTGGAAAACTTGTAAATTCTATCATAATAAGTGATGAACTGGTTCTTTAAATTAGAAATGTTAATCTAAATGTATCAGAGTTTCCTATGGACAAAGAGCAACTTCTCAATGAGAAACGTGATGACATTCGCAGAATTGCTGCCAGACACGGTGCACACAACGTTCGTATCTTCGGCTCTGTTGTACGTGGCGAGGCTGGTCCGGACAGCGATATCGATTTTCTCATTGACGTAGGTCCGACCACAAGTTCTTGGTTTCCTGCGGGTCTTATCTTAGACCTTGAAGAGATTCTGGGCTGTCGTGTAGAGGTAGTTACCGAAAGAGCACTCAATCCTCATATTCGTGATTATGTACTTCGCGAGGCTGTTGCCTTATGAAAGACGATACCGTTTACCTGCGTCACATCAAGGAGCGCATCCGGCGCATCGAGGAAAGCGTCTCCGCTGGGCGAGACCGGTTTATGGCATCTCACACACTTCAGGATGCCGTGCTTAGAAACCTTCAAACGATGGCTGAATCGACTCAGCATATCTCAGATGATTTAAAGGCAACGCATCCCGAAATCGAGTGGCCTCGTATCGCGGCATTTCGGAATGTGCTCGTTCACGATTACCTCGGTATCGATATAGAAAGAGTCTGGGAAATAACACAGCGTGACGTGCCCCGGCTAAAACAGGTTGTAGCGAATATGTTGAAAAGTCAGACGTAGCCGTTATTTTGGGGTAGTCCCGGGTGAGAGTCTGGTTTTGGCTTTGAAGCAGTTACCTATCACACCAACGACGGCTTTTACTTTTCGCGGTTCAGCAGTTTATCAGAAAGATTCGTTAGAAAAGTCTGGCATCCAGAAATTAACTCTTGCCATTTTTCTGATTCATAGCTGATATCATCGCCGAGGCTACCACCAAAGGCCCGGACAAAATCCTCATTTATACTGCCAGCCGAATGTTTGAAGCAGTTATTCAATAGTTTTACCCTGTTCACGCTTTCGAAGCATGGAATTTTATTAAATTGTATACTCATATTGTTCTCGATTAGGTTCTTGTAGCATCCCCAATTTGGTCTTTCGATTTCATTGCTTTTGCAGTTTTTTATTTTTCTTATCTCACTCCCACCTTTTTCTTTTTCTATTTCCACTTTCATGATTCCAGCATTTACACACAAACAAAAAAGAAAATTCTCTGCCACAGCGAATAATGCAACAGCTAAACCGGCATACATTACTCTTTTCACCTTATCTGCCATATATAACTCATAATCGATATCATCCCACTCGTACTTGTGGGCATTTTTTGCACTTTCCATTTTAGATTGTTTATCGCTAACTTCTTTCAGAACAGAGCCATACCACTCTTCGATAGTTGATAAGAATTTTTCCATTATTCCAATCTCTGTCTCTAAAACTTCACACAAAATCGCAGCTTTTCTTGATGTCATATTTACCTCTGCAAAACAGCAAATATAATTCAAGCGATTTACCGAAAATGCTTCACGAGATACGCTTCAAAAGTGCTGTGGCAATTGCTGCCTGGCCAAGAGCTATTCCGCCATCGTTGGACGGCACCTCTCGATTAAATAATACGTTAAAAT
>CAYSJK010000094.1:0-9425 GCA_964431375.1 uncultured Pirellulales bacterium | reverse complement strand
TCAAGACACTACTCCTGGAAAAGTTTATGCCCGGCGGACAAATCATCAATACCGATAGAATTGAAAACTACCCAGCCATAGAGAGAATCGATGGTGCCGGGCTGGTTGCACAAATGCAAAAGCAGGTCGAGAGCTTCGGCGCAGAGCTTAAGACCGGCTGTGAAGTATCAAAACTTGAAAAACTAAAAGACGGCAATATCGCCGTTTATTGTGATAAGGATAAATTTACTGCCAGAGTGGTTATTCTTGCACCGGGCAGTATCTATCGCAAGCTCGGCGTACCCGGCGAAGAGGAATTTGCCGGCTCCGGTGTCAGTTACTGCGGAACCTGTGATGCGCCATTTTTTAAGGACAAAAACGTTGTCAGTGTCGGCGGCGGTAATACCGCGATAGAAGAAACTCTACACCTGACAAAATACGCTGCTAAAGTAACCATCATTCACCGCAGAGACGAATTCAGGGCATCCAGGGTTCTGGTTGAGGAGCTTTCGGCAAAGGCCAATGAGCCAAATTCAAATTTGATTATTAAATATAGCACCATAGCAACGGCTATCGAGGGCAAAGGAAAAGTACAGTCGGTAAAATTGAAAAACGTCAAAACCAACGAGGAAGAATATTATCCCTGCGATGGAGTTTTTATATTTATTGGTATGGTGCCGAACACCGGTTTTCTAAAAGGTTTTGTGGAGCTGACCGACCGGGGCTTTATCAAGTGCGACTGTGCGTATCTACGAACAAAGGTGCCGGGCGTCTTTGTTGCCGGCGACTGCCGAATAGGAGCTGCTATGCAATTGGCCACAGCCGTCGGTGATGGCGTCGTAGCTGCTATGATGCTAAAACAGTATTTCAGAGACCCGAACTGGTGGAATGAACCGGTCAGCGATATCCTGCAGCCGGGCGGATGGTAAAAACAAAGAAAAGACAAAATCTTTTGAAAATTAGTTGCAATTTCGAGCAGAATTGGTGTATTATAGCGATTCAGACAACCCCTTGTTTTTACCTGCTGCGACGGGCTTCGCACGGCGAGTGGGAAAAACTTGGTTGAAAGGATAAAGAAATGGCTGGTAACGTAATTGAGCTGTCAGATGCTGCTTTCGATAAGACTGTTCACAGTTCGGATGTTCCGGTGCTGGTTGATTTCTGGGCGCCGTGGTGCGGACCCTGTGTAATGATGGCCCCCATTTTACAAGAAATCGCGAACGAATATGCCGACAAGGCCAACATCTGCAGGCTCAATACTGATGATGCTCGTGATAGTGCGATAGAGTTCGGCATACAGGCGATACCAACCCTTATTTTACTCAAAGACGGCCAGGTACAGAAAAAATGGGTCGGCTTAACCAGCAAAAAGGACATCATTGCCGCTATCGAGGAGCTACTCTAAAAAGCACAGCCTGTCTTTTTATTTCACCATTAGCAGGATTCTGAATAAACAATTCTTGTAGTTTGCGAGTCTTTTTTGGTATATAATAGTGTACTGATACTATAATCAACAGAATAAAGAAAAAGGCAGACGCTAAATGTCACTTTCAACACGGATGCATGGGACATCTAATCGTAACAAGGGGCGTTTGGGAACTCTTGAGAAACGATGGATAATCTCACCGCCGGACAGCCGTTCTGACCAGTTTGCCAGGTCGCTGAAGGTTTCGCCCCTTTTGGCACAAGTCCTGATTAATCGCGGAATAACAGATTCTCAAACAGGCGGTGTTTTCCTTAGGCCCAAACTGACTCAGCTCATCGAACCATCGCAGTTACCGGGAGTTGAAGCGGCAGTTAGCCGGTTAAAGCGGGCAATTAAAAATAAGGAAAAAATCACCATTTATGGCGATTACGATGTGGATGGTATTACAGGCGTTGCGATACTCTGGCAGATTTTGAGATTACTCGGTGCCGATGTCGATTACTATATCCCGCATCGCATTGATGAGGGTTATGGCCTGAATGCCGATGCAGTCCGGTCACTTGCGGAATCCGGAACAAAACTGCTTGTAACTGTTGACTGTGGCATCACAGCCTTTAGTTCTACCGAGCTTGCCGAGCAGTTGGGCCTTGAGTTGATAATAACCGACCACCACCAGCTTGAACCTGAGCAGCCGAAAGCCCTCGCCATAATCCATCCTGCGCTGGATGAGGCGTATCCCAACCAGGATTCATCCGGCTCGATGGTTGCCTTTAAGCTCGGCTGGGCCATTGCCAACGAGTTCAAGGCCGGCGCAAAACTCGAACCGAAATTGTGCGAATTTATGTTAAATGCAACGTCTCTTGCCGCAATGGGCACTATTGCCGATGTTGTGGATTTGCGGGGAGAGAACAGAATTCTGACAAGCTATGGCCTTAGTACACTGTCACAGTGCAAACTTACCGGCATACAGGCCCTGATTGAATCGGCTGGGTTGACCGGACAGGGTCTCGATAGCTTTCATATTGGCTTTCGCCTTGCTCCAATGCTCAACGCAGCAGGAAGGATGGGACATGCAAGACTGGCGGTTGAGCTGTTAACAAGCGACAGCCCTGTTCACTCAATGCAAATAGCTCAATATCTCAAGGAGCAAAACAGCAAACGCCAGCAGTCGGAGAGAAAGATATTCAAACAGGCCTGTCAAATGATAGCGGAATATGGCTTGAATCATCCCGACCGCAAAAGCATCGTTCTTGCAGATGAAAACTGGCATGGCGGCGTGATAGGTATTGTGGCTTCGAGGATTGCGGAAAAGTTCTGTCGTCCGGCAATTATGATTAGTTCTGAGGCCGCCAAAGACGGTATCGCGCAGGGTTCAGGCCGGTCGATTCCGGGCTTTTGTTTATTGAGCGCCATCAAGCACTGCTCGAAGCATTTAGTCAAATATGGCGGCCACAAAATGGCTGCTGGAATCAAATTAGAGACTCAGAAAATTGAGCAATTCGCAGCGGACTTCGAGTCCTATACAAAGGAAAATCTCAACGAAGATGATATAGTTGCAAAGCTATACATAGATGCGCTGGCTGGTTTGGGTGATTTCAGAAAAGAAATGGTCAACGAGCTGCAAATGCTCGGACCCTTCGGGCAGGGCAATCCCGAACCGATTTTCGCAACGAAAGGTGTACGCCTCGCCTCTGAGCCGAGAAGGGTCGGCTCAGGCGGTGACCATCTGCAGCTAACCATAACCGATAATGCAACCGCGGTCCGTTGTATTGGCTTTAGGTTCGGCAGATTGGAAAAGAAGCTGCTTGACAATGAGTTCTTTAATGTTGCCTATCAGCCGCAGATTAATACCTATAACGGCAACAGCAACGTCGAGTTTGTCCTCGCCGACATCCAGTTCGAATAAGGCACAGGACTCAAATCTCTAATCTTTGGTCTGTGATCTTTTATTTGTTTACTATACCTTTGTCTATTTTGGATTGCCCCATGGTGCTGTGATGAGGAAGATTCTTGTTCTATTTTGTATATCCGCTGGGGTCGGCTTGGCTGCTTACCTGGGCGAAATGAGTGCTGAACAGACCTTTGTTGTCTCTGTTTTCTCAGCCTCTATTCTTGGAACACTGCTCTTCTGGGATTTTAGATTGGCGTTTGTGTTTGTGGGAAGCGGAATATTGTTGCTCACCAAAAGCGTGGACGTCGGACATTTCATAGAATTCGCTTCGCTTGATGTAATCATATTTCTGATTGGAATGATGATTGTGGTCGGAATGATAAAGGAGTCCGGTTTTTTTCTCTGGCTTGTGAAGAAGCTCTTGACGATGAGGAATCTTAACGGTGTGGGGCTTTTCGTCATTATCATGATAATGTCGGCCTTGCTATCGGGATTGACTGGTGAAGTGACATCAATAATAGTTATGGTAGCGGCCATACTTGATATTAGCGACCTGCTTAAAATAAACCCGGTTCCTTTGGTCATATCTTCGGTACTGACGACCAATATTGGTTCTGCATCAACTCTCCTGGGTAATCCTATTGGCATTTTAATAGCTCTGAGAGGGAATCTCACGTTTGAAGATTTCCTGACACGGGCATTGCCGCTCTCGGCGGTTGTTCTCGCAACTGTTATCTTAATACTTTGTTTTTGGTACAGGAGGTATCTTCGGGATATTACTTCCAAACTTGCCTTGCTCGACAGGGAAAAACGCACCTCTGAGGTTATTGTCTTCGATTCAAAGAAAATATGCAGCGTTATACTTTTCTGTTTGATGATAACTCTTATCGCGATGCACAAAAGGTTGGAAATAGCACTCGGCGTCGGGGAAAATGAATTGTTGGTTATTTTGCCGGTCATCTTTGCTGGCCTTTCGCTTCTGTGCTTCCACGACAAGGCCCTGCACTGCATCGAGCACGAGGTGGAGTGGAAGTCACTACTATTTTTTATATTCCTCTTTGCCCAGGCAGGGGTTGTCCAGTCATCTGGTGTAGCTCAGTTTTTGGCAGAAAAGCTTGTTGCTCAAATTGGAAGCCACCCGAAAATACTTTCAGGCGTCACCTTATTTTCAAGTGGTATTCTCTCTGGTATTCTTGATAACACGGTGGTGGTTGCATCTTATATCCCGGTAGTTAAAAACCTCCATTTGATGCACTCTACCTTGCATCCACTGTGGTGGGCTATGTTATTCGGGGCCTGTTTCGGAGGCAATATCACAGCCATTGGATCCACAGCGAATATCGTGGCTTTGGGAGTGCTTGAAAAAGAAAAGAACATAAAGATTAATTTTTTCGAATGGCTAAAACTTGGTTCATTTGTCGGTTTGGCCAGTATGATAATTGCTTATTTAGCTCTGGTGTTAGTGCCAATTTTTGCCCAATAATTGTTTGTATGAGCAAAGACTATGTTCACACATTGGGGCAAATTTAAGTATTCTCTGTTTATTTTGTTACGATAATCTTATCGATTTTGAACTGGCCGATAGTGCCGACTAAATTAAAGAAGTCCTCCGGGTTACCATTACCAATAGCTAAAGCAATATGACCGGCCCCAAAACCGCCTCGGCCTGCACTTTTGAAAGCTGCATCCAGCCCAACCCATTTATCGCCGACATACGCCTGTGTCCACGCATGTCCGCCGAATCCCCGAAAACCGGACCAGTCATCCACGTACGCAACTCCTGTAACCACCTGCGCCGGAATTCCGATAGCTCTACATAAAGCTGTTGTCAAAACTGCGAATTCCGAGCAATCCCCTTGTTTGCTGGCCGCTACCTCCGCCGCCGATGCATAGCCAATCGATAAGTCCTTGTTCTCAATATACTTGGCGACAAAAGCTTCGATTCTTTGTACCGCTTCACCTGCATCGTCCGTACCACCAATCGCCTGACGGGCAAGGTCAAATATCTTTTTGTTATCGCTCTGCACAAATCTTGTGGATTTCATTGCCTGTAGTATAGTCAAATAGTCGCCTTTATATGGAAATTTTGCACCTTTTGGTATCTTAACGGGCTCAACTGTGACAATTACTTTGCCGTCTTCGAGCTGTTGTACTTTTTGACTGTCTCCGGCTGGGACCTTCAAGTTATCCGTCCCCTGTGTTGGACTTAGATGATAAACAATTGATTTGGCCGATTGGACATTATCCAGCGGCTCCGGGGTGGACAAAGACATCTTATCAATTATTTCAAATACATCATTTTCACCGAAGGCAAACTCTTTTGCGCAGGCAATCATCTCAACTTGCATCCCGGCTATCGGTAGAATAGTCTTTTGCGGACGAATGTCATCATCAACATAGTTAATGCTGACAATTTCGCTGGCCTCCGGTAAACTATAGCTGCTTGTAATCTCTGTTAAAGCTACCACGCGTCCTAACAGGTCAACGTTTTGTTTTGGCCCGATTTCTATTTGGCCATCGATGGCCTGTAAGATTCCCGGACTGAATATTTTGGCGGTGTATTTTGTGCCTTGCGTGAGGCCTTTTTTCAACGTCAGCAGGCGCAATCCCTCTGCCATCACCGCCCCTCTCGGCCATTCAATAGTGCCTTTTTGCTCTTCTCCCATTGCGAAGGTAGTAAGACTTACTATTCCCTGTTTATCTACTGTGCCGCTTACTTTCATTGTCATCGCACTGAACTGCTGCACTGCCTCGAAGCCCAACGGCTCGCCATTGGGCATTTCGATACTGGTTTCAGTCGCATCGATAGTTACAGGTACATCAGCTCGACTTACCGTTATGCTGATTCTTTCGGTGGTAGTAACCTTACCTTTAGCTACGACACGGCTTTGAATTCCAAAGCCGACCTTCTTGCCTTGCATAAACACAGCGAAATACTCCGTTTCATTCGAGTCAGGTATCTGTGCCTGCAATTTTACAGGTGCAGGAATGACCAGATAGGCCAACAATAAAACTAAATAAAGTTTGTGAATTTGTTTGTTTGTCATAATTAATCCCTTTCAACTGACTCCCGCCCGTCTTGGCTCGGCCAACCCGAGACAGGCAAGGCGGGTTCACCTTTAATTTATCAGGATTTGTTCCCTGCGAAAACGAAGAAATATACAATCATTTAATTATAACCGCTGGGACATAAATTTTCATCGCAATATTTGTTCTCTTGGCTAAAATAGGCAAAAACCCTTTTTTTGAGCGTGCCGGATGGTTTTTAATGAATTGATAAATCTTGTTTCTTCAGACAAATCGCTTGGTATTCGCATCGATTCTCGTCTTGTCTGGGCCGGCGATATCTTTGTTGCCGTCAAAGGCAGCGTTTACGACGGCCACGACTTCATTGTCCAGGCCCTTGCCAATGGTGCTAAATATGTCGTTTGTGAAAGGCCTTATCATCGCGAAGAATCACAAGTGATAATCGTCGATGATTCCGCAGAAGCGGCAGCGGCTCTTGCACAGGCAAGCAGGGGAAACCCGGCTTCAAAATTGACCAACTTATCTGTTACCGGTACAAATGGAAAGACCACCGTTGCATATCTTGTTCGCTCGATAATTCAGGCCGCCGGTGAAAAGTGTGGCCTTATCGGTACAATCATTTATGATACCGGTCTGGCCAGTTCGCAGGCGGTTCTTACAACGCCGGATTGCCTGGATATAGCTGAAGCACAATCGCAAATGGTAAAAGCCGGCGCAAAGTATATGGTCATCGAGGCCAGCAGCCACGCCCTGTCGCAAAACCGCCTGGCAGCTATCAACTTCAAGGCTGCCGCCTTTACCAATCTCGGCGGTGACCATCTGGACTATCATAAAACCAAACAAGATTACTTGGCCGCCAAAGCAAAACTCTTCAAGACACTCTCTGTCAATGCCACAGCCGTCTTGAATAAACAATCGCTGGAGGCCAGACAGCTCGCCGGCCAGACCAAAGCAAAAATCTTATGGTATGCCGTCGATGAACCAGCCGATATTAGTGCTCATATAGAGTCGATGGACATAAATGGAACCGTATTTACTCTGGAATACTCAGGCCAATCGTCCATCGTCAAAACCACTTTACTTGGCCAATATAACGTCAGCAACTCTCTCGCAGCAGCTGGTTTGTGTCTCGCAGCCGGTTTTGATTTGGAAACAATAGCTGCCGGCCTTTCGGCCTTGCAGGGCGTGTCAGGCCGATTAGAAAAAGTTTGTAGGGTGGGCTTTAGCCCACCTTCACGAACCAAAGAAAATGGTGGGGCAAGCCCCACCCTACTTATCGATTATGCTCACACCGACGATGCCTTGAAAAATGTACTTTCTACATTAAAGCCTTTATGCGGCGGTAAATTGATTGTTGTTTTCGGCTGTGGCGGTGACAGGGACAGAACCAAGCGTCCTCGTATGGCTGCAGTCGTCGAGCAATTAGCCGATTTTGTAATCGTCACCAGTGATAATCCACGAACAGAAAAACCAGAGGATATAATAGCTGAAATAGTTGCCGGCTTTGAAAATCCGAACTCTCAGAAAATCAAAATTGAATCCGAAAGAAGAAAGGCCATCGAATTGGCCATAAAAACCGCCGCAAAGGACGACATTGTGCTTATAGCAGGCAAAGGACACGAGACCTACCAAATCATCGGAACTCAAAAATTCGATTTCGATGATAAGAAAATTGGTCGAGAGTATCTGGACAATCGACAATGAAAAAATTTCTGATATCAGATTTGGCCAAAATAATAAAAGTTCATGAGCCACCAGTCACGAGCGATTCATCCTCCGAAGCAGAGCTTCTGCGGAGGACGGACGAGCAACGTTCTTTCACCGGCGTAAGCATTGACTCGCGAACCACCAAAACTGGCGACTGCTTCTTTGCCATTTGTGGCGAGAGTTTTGATGGTCACGATTACATATCTGATGCCTTTGCCAAAAGTGCTGTCTGCGTTGTTGTTAGCAAAGATGTTTCGTCGTGCGTCGTGCGGGATGCGTATCGCGAGAAAAAAAATACGCAATACGAGATACTCAAGGTCGATGATACGGTAAAAGCACTCGGTGATTTTGCGATGAGCTATCGTCGGCAGTGCGGCTTTAAGGTAGTTGCAATAACCGGCTCGGTAGGTAAAACAACGGTAAGGCAAATCCTCTATCATGTGTTAAGTCAAAAATACCGTGCACATCGGGCGCCGAAAAATTTTAATAATAATATTGGCCTGCCGTTAACTTTGCTCGGTGCTGACCCTCAGCACCAAATCGTTATCGCAGAAATGGGAACTAACCACACCGGCGAAATCGCTTACTTAACTCGTATCGCCCAGCCGGATATCGCGGTCGTAACTAATGTTTTTCCAGCCCATCTGGATGGATTCGGAAATCTACAAACAATTGTGAAGGAAAAGTTATCTATCTTGGAAGGACTCTCAGATGACGGCATTTTGATAATCAACGCTGGCATTGAATCCCGGCCCGCGAGACCATTAGCCCGAATAGTAACTTTCGGCAAATTGGATGACTCTGACTACCAAGCCCGGAATATTACCTCTGACGGATTCAGCAGTCGCTTCACTATCGATAGTACAGAGATTTATCTACCGCTGGCTGGACCCGGCAATATCGAAAATGCACTTGCCGCCTGGGCTGTTTGCAGCCAGCTTGGTTTGCCCATTGATGATTTTGCAAAGGGTTTAAAGACGTTACCGGCTATTCCTATGAGGGCCGAATTATTGCAGGTCGGAACGCTTACCGTATTAAATGATTGTTACAATGCAAATCCGGCTTCGATGAAAAATGCGCTGGATATATTGTCTCGTCTCGGCTTAAAGGAAAACCATCGTCTCGTTTTTATCTGTGGCGAAATGGCTGAGCTTGGCAACCAAACTGAGCAGATACACGCCGAATTAGGTGCTGCTATCGCCGATGCTAATGTGCAGTTGTTAATTGCTGTCGGCAAACTGGCAAAAATCACAGCTTCAGCTGCGAAAGAGAACGCGAGCTGTGATTTGCAGATAAAATGTTTTGAGGACACCCTTTCAGCTTGTAATAATCTGCAGGAATTTATAAAAGATAAGGATATAATATTAGTAAAAGGTTCACGGGTAGCCGGACTGG
>CAYSJK010000093.1:0-9560 GCA_964431375.1 uncultured Pirellulales bacterium | reverse complement strand
TCAGACCTTTATATCATAGATCCAGGTCCCGCATTTTACCAGGAAGATTTCATCCCCGTCAGTGGCGAAAATGTCTTCGCACCGGATGATTACCCAGCAAGTCCGGAGGGGATTCTGACAATCTCCTATGGAAAGCCGGTATACGCTCTCGGAGTATGGTTCCTCGACGTTGAAACTGATTACGCCAACACAGGCATTGAGGTTGATGGAACACTTTATTCCTTCAGCGTAAACCAGGGGGATGATGCCCAGTCCTTCCTGGGTATCGTCTCATCAACTCCGTTTACAACCGCTAACATCTACATGAGCGCTATTTCCGGGGGAAATGGAGTAGGAATCGATGATGTGAAGTATGCAGCAGTCCCCGCACCCGGTGCTATTCTGCTGGGCAGTATCGGTGTCGGCCTTGTCGGCTGGCTGCGAAGACGAAGAGCATTGTGAAAAAATACGTTGATTAAACACCAAAGGAGCACATAATACTCCTCATAGAGGGCAAAGCCATATCGGCTTTGCCCTTTTTGATTTTCCACACTTGGGGTCTAATTCATTTGCGTAAATTCGTGGCTATTATCATCTACTCCCGTTGCCAGAGCCAATTTTCTACAAATATGCGAAGGTCAGCAGGATTAACGATTCCATCGACGACCAAATCTTCGATGAAGCTGCCCTCACACCCCCATTTGTTTGCCAGTTCGCAGAAGTCCTCGAAGTTTACTACTCCGTCAATATTGAAGTCGCCGGCATTACCGTTCATACTCGCTTGCCCCATCCCGCCATAGGCACCCATATTTATGCGTTTGCCATTCGGCCACGGTTCGCTGCTCCAAGCTGAATTAGGGTCTCCTGCATCGATACACAGACTCGTATTTGAATCGGTTACCCAGATTTTGCTGTTCGGGTCCCACCGCCCGTAGGCACTTTGCAAATGCAGGTCCCACAAATTCGGTTCTCCGTTTGGGTCGAATTTCGCAAAGTTCGGCTCAGCATCAATGTTCCCACTACCCCAGACCAGAATGCTGCCAGAGTATACATAAATCCCTGCTTGCCCACCTTCGACATCGCTGTAGTTGACTGACACGCTGCTGGGATTAGAAATAAACCATTCCAGGGCTATTTGGGACCCCTTAGCTGCGTCATTTCCCACTACGATACAGTTCTTAATTGCTACTTTGCTTCCCTGACAACGTACTGCGCCACCTGAACCCGCTACGGCATTCCCAACTAAGGTGCAATTGGTTAAATCAATATTATTACAGAACTCAGCCTCAAGACCACCACCACCACCACCAGTGTCCGATGCCTGATTATCAATAATTATACAGTTTGTAAGTCTTGGGCTCGCCAAGTAACATCCCACACCACCACCATCTTGAGCCGAATTTCCCATTATCGTGCAACCAACAATTTCCGGATTCCCATATTCACACTGTATGCCTCCACCAAATAATCTAGCAGAATTTCCAGAAATTACACAGTTACGGATTTTGGGGCTGCTGTTTGTGCAATAAATCCCACCGCCCCTCTCTACGTCATTTCCGTTGGTGATTGTAAGCCCCGAAACTATGCAGTTTGCGTCTTCGCCACTGTGAAAATAGAAGCCCAGGCCGGCCCTATTTGGGTCAATGATAGTGTTTGCTACTATATTTGGGTCCTGAGGATTTGTGCTGCGGATAGTAATATTCTTGCCGCCCGGGTCAAGGTCATAGTTGCCAGGACCTGTGTAAATACCTTCTCGAACCTCTACAATATCCTCATTAATCGCTGAATCAATCGCATCTTGAACCTTCCGAAATGGGTCATTAAAGCTACCTGTGCCGGGGTCATTCGGACCATTCACATCAACATATATTATCTGTGCCCCATTACAACAAATGCAGGTCATAGAAATGATAAGTAAGGTAAGTGCCCCTTTTGCCCTCATAACCCTCACTCCTTTTAAAAATAAGATTTTATCTCTGGACTTAAGACCCTCTCACTTATTGAAAGGATAGATTTCGCCAGCTTCCGATGCCATCCCACCAAACAGGTATGTAGTCAACAATGGCTTTGCTTTGACCATTTTGTCTGCATAGGTCTATTGCCATATTGCGAAGTTCCCGCATACAGCTCAATCCTCCAATCTGCCATGCACTGACGCCTATATCCACCGCTTCATATCCTGCCTGCTTGAAATCAATTTTGTCGTCTGTTAACAGCATAGCAAGCTTCTCAGCCTTCGTTTTCAGCATTTTCCGCCAGCATCTCAGGTTTAACTCTTCCTTTGCGAAAACTTCTGCCAGTAAACGCTCCCGGTCCATCTTTGTTTTTTCTCGTCGAGCTTTAGCAACAGCCAGCCGGCCTGACCGATGTCTTCTACTTGCAGGTAACAGCATTTCCAGCAGCACCACCACAGGATCGACAATCACCCAAACCAGGAAGGTCATCCCAAAAGTTCCCCATGCGACCCCCAACAGGAATTTACTGATTGCACTAACACCTATCATTCCCAGGCAACCTGCCAGGCCCCCTAAAAAAGGAGCGATTAGATAGAATACCATATAGTAATTTGTGCTGGTTAGCGGATGCTCTACTTGTTCTTTCTGGCTGCTGCCAATCCCCCTGAAAATTGCAAATAAATATATACTAATCAGCAGAAAAAACATCACTGCACCGTGCCCTGACAGGGAGAATACTACCCACCAATTAAAACCTGCCTCCCTCAATGCCAAAATTAAAATATAGCCAACGCCCAGCAAAAACCAGACTGTACTGGCAAGATGAACAAATTTTAACCGTCTTCGTCGGCCCATTATAAATATTACTCTATTTTAAATTTAATATATACAGACTAAAAAAATGCCGTTACTTGGAAGAATCTATCTATATCCATCGCCACCGTATCTACTACGGCCACCACCCTCCATAATGTAAACACCAGTAAAAGCACGCGCAATCGGCCGTATGAATTCTTCAATCTTCATTGCGGCCCCTGCCAATATGGTTGGCGGCACATAGATTATGTCACCTTCCTGCAACAGAACGTTCTTGCTGGTATCACCATGGACAGCCATGCGGTCAAAGTTTACTTCAAAAATTTTAGGCTTAACTCTTTTATCACCTGATGGCCTTATAACTTGAATACGTCCCAGCCAGGCCATAGGATTAGGTTTCGCCTCAGCGAGAGCATTTAACACCGTATCACGCCCCGTGTATTCCTTAGTGCCGGGCATATAAACCTGGCCTAAAACATAATATACCTTGCTTCGGTAAGCAACTACCCGAACATCGACTGGTTTTTCGCCTACTAATGCGTAAAGTTCTGAGACCCTTTTCTGCAAGTCATTAGCAACCTGCTCAATAGTTTTGCCTGCTACTTTTACCTCACCCAAAGACTCAAAACTTATCTTGCCATCGGGACGAATTGCTTGTCGCTGCAGGTGTATCTCCGGCACCTTAGAGCAATGTATCTCAACCTCGTCCGGTGGATACAAAACATAACTTTCAGTTGTAACAACCGCCTCATGTGGCTTTAGAAACGCTTTTATGTCTTTAGGATGAGACGAAAAACAACCCGCCAGACCGATTATAATTAACGCCAAAACCACCCCCAATATCGTCCTTACATATGCCATTATTCTCCTCCTTTCAATTATAGCACAGAAATACGCCACCTATACACAGACCATATCCATTTGAAAACTTACCCACACATCAGGCAAATATACTAATTGATGACTATGGCTTATGTCAAGCTTTTTTGAAAATTTCTTTTACCCGTTTTGAGGCATACACACCCCTTTTTAATTCACCTGCTGCCCCTTAATTTTCTTGAAATATACGTAGAATGGCTGTAAGTTGAGAGGAATCAGGTGTTAATCAGGGCGATTAGCTCAGCTGGCAGAGCAGCTGACTCTTAATCAGCGGGTCACAGGTTCGAGTCCTGTATCGCCCAGTCTGCAAAAGAACGAAGGAGGACCTGTCCCGTTAAACTGTACACTAAAATCATCCCAAATCTTACGCCATTTGTCCTTGATTTTCAGCCACAGAAATTGTATAATATGTGTTGGCTTTGGAGGGAGCTAAAGCATATCAAAATCATAAGAGGCAGGGAGTTTGCTTAATAATTCAATACTAACTTTTCTTTGAAGGGAGAAAGTGATGAAGACGAAAAGTGTAACAATTTGGGTGATGGTTATGGTCTTGACGGTTTTTTGCTTCGGTCTGCCGGAGGCAGAGGCGACACTCGTGTTCAATGATGGTGGAGTCCATAATATTGACTACTTAATCGACGATGATGTATTGGTTGATTATCAAGCTTCAGGTATGAAAACTACAGTTAATTTGTTTGATGGCGGAAGAATAAATTATATGCTGCAAGCTTTGGAGGATAGCCACATAAATATCTCGGGCGGTAAGATAGGTGGCCCATATTTCTACGCCTACGATAGAAGCAAAGTAAACATTTCAGGCGGGTCGATATGCTACCGTTTTTATGCTGACAATAACAGCCAAGTAAGTATCTCCGGTGGGCAGTTCTACTATTTGTTCGCCCACGGTAGTAGCCAGATAGATATGACTGGAGGTGCGTTCCACTACGATTTCTTTGCCTATGATACCAGTCAGATAGATATCGTTGGTGGTCGAATAGGGTTCAGTTTATATGGCCTAAACAATAGCAATATAAGTATCTCGGGTGGAACGATAGGAAACCATTTGTATGCTCGAGACAAAAGCCAGATAGATATCACTGGCGGATTGATAGGTTTCAGTCTATATGCCAACAACAATAGCCAAGTAAGTATCTCTGGCGGATTGATAAGCAACGAATTGATAGCGGATAATTCCAGCGTCTTAACAATATACGGTTCGGATTTTGCTGTGGATGGACTGGACTTCGGTTACGGCGAACTTACAAGTATACTTGGCGGTGGTTGGAACGATGAACCTGCCAGATACCTTACAGGTACGCTTTTAAGCGGTGATTTACTCAATAATGATTTTTACATCGGCCACGATGCAAGTATCGTCCTTATTCCCGAACCGGCCACGCTCTTGCTGCTGGGCTTAGGTGCGGTGATGGTGATGTTGAAAAGAAAAGGCCAATCGCTCTGAAAAATAAAAATGAGTGGTAGTGTATTACAAAAACATCCTCATTTAATACCAGCTATCATTGCAGCACTAATTCTGCTCGGAGCTTTAGCACCTTGGCCTTATGGCTATTATCAATTACTTAGATTCGTTGTCTGTGGCGTTGCCGTGTATGTTGCCAACAAATCAGTGTCTATCCTGCGTCAATCCGTGTCTAACAAAAGTCAGTTTAAATCCTCTTCAAGCCAGCCGCATATAGATTATGAGGCCATCACAGATAGCCTGTTGTCTGAGAACGAAGCTTTAGCAGTCCCTTAGGGACGATAAGAGTTTCGGACGAAGACTACCGGCTGGCGTCTCTCTGTGTTCTCTGTGTTCTCTGTGGCTTAATTCTTAGTGCCTTGGAGTCTTCGTGGCAAAATACTTGATACAGTTCGACATCGCAGTATAACCCTCCACGCTTTTACTGTTCGGCTTTGGTGTGGTGATGGTGATGTTGAAAAGAAAAGGCCAATCGCTCTGAAAAATAAAAATGAGTGGTAGTGTATTACAAAAACATCCTCATTTAATACCAGCTATCATTGCAGCACTAATTCTGCTCGGAGCTTTAGCACCTTGGCCTTATGGCTATTATCAATTACTTAGATTCGTTGTCTGTAGCGTTGCCGTGTATATGGTTAACAAATCAGTGTAAATCCTCTTCAAGCCAGCCGCATATATATTATGAGGCCATCATGTGATTTTAACAGCGTGCATATTATTATGCAGGCCGTTTTCGTACGGCCTAACGGACTTCGGCAGCTGGATTCGCAGATGCCTGCATCGAGAAGACAACTGCCAAGTCCCAAATAGCTGTTAAAATCTATCCCTTCGCGCTCTCTGCGGGCTCTGTGGCAAAAATAAATCAGTGCAAATCCGCGTTAACTTGTGCCCGCGCAGCTAGGTATCTGCGGTTAAAAAGTCTTCGTGCCTCCTTGTCCGGCGTAGCCTTGGCGAAGACGGATGCGGGCTCTGTGGCAAAAATAAATCCGTGTAAACCTGTCCTGAGCAAAGTCGAATGGATCCGCGGTTAAAATCCAATAAGCCAGCCTCATAATCCTATGAGGCCATAACAGATGGCCTGTTGTCTGAGGACGAAGCTTTAGCAGTCCCTTAGGGACGATAAGAGTTTCGGACGAAGACTACCGGCTGGCGTCTCTCTGTGTTCTCTGTGTTCTCTGTGGCTTAATTCTTAGTGCCTTGGAGTCTTCGTGGCAAAATATAATCAGTGCAAATCCGCGTTAACTTGTGCCCGCGCAGCTAGATCTGTGGTTAATATTTCTTATTTTTTATTAGATTTTTATTGTAAAAACCGGCCATATCTGGTATAATAAAGTCAATTGGGGGAGGCCCCGAAATCGGGGCTGCGGAGAACCGCAAGTCTTACGGAACAGAAGTTCCAAGTCAAAAATACTCGTAAGCTAATGTCTATTAAGGACTAAGCAATGGTTATTGAATCATTTAACTATCGCAGGGGATTTACTTATCGGTTAGCCCCCAACTTTATGTTGGGGGTCATATTTAGGCGTCGGCAAAGCCCTATCCGTGTAAATTCGTGTGTATTCGTGGCTAATTCTTTGTGCCTTGGTGTCTTCGTGGCTATAACTAAAATATGCAAAACAAACCCAATTTGTTAAGAAATCCGGCGTTCGTAAGCTCTTGTAAATCAAATGGTTATGAAAACTCACCTCGATTTTCAGCCCAAAAATCCCAAACCCAATTTTAGAATGGGCGAAATGAACCTAAGTCCTTGTATTACAATGAACTATGAACCACGAACCATGAACTACACAATTAAAAACAAACCCAAAACAAAGCCAATCAAAGCCAATCTTGTCCGCCGTAGGCGGATTCAAATGAACGTAAGACGCTTGACCCCGTTAGAAGTAAGACGTCATTTTCTAACGGGGTTGACAGCAGCTATTTCGAGTATAAAATCACGGGTTATGGCTGACCCGACGCCACAAAAGAAGAAAAAGAAAAACCATAATCCTATAATAGATTATCTGCAATATCTTGCGCTACGCGTTCTTGTGGTCTTCCTTTATTTGTTCGACGTCGAAACCAACCTAAACTTTACTTGTTTCCTCGGCAGATTATTATGGAAACGCTATCATCGTGGCCGAAAGCGGGCCTTAGACAATCTACGGGCGAGTTTCCCCGGGAAAAGCGAGCAATGGTACTGGCAAACATGCAGGCGTAGCTTTGAGCATATCGCAATGCTGGCGGTTGATGTGCTGTTTACACCACGATTAGTCAAAAAGGGAAACTGGCGGGATTATTCGCAATTCAAAACCACTGAAAGGGCCAAATGGCTGATGAAAGAGGGCAATGGTATGCTTATGATTGCAGCCCATTACAGCAACTTTGAAATTCTGGGTTATATGCTTGGTCTGTTCGGCTTTAATGTTTATAGCATTGCCAGGCCGCTGGACAATAAGTTCATCAGTAATTATTTATACGAAGTTCGCCAGCGGGTTGGGCAGAAAATAATCGATAAAAAAGGGGCAGCAGAGCTTATGGACAATATTACCTCAGATGGCGCGACGCTGTGCTTTATAGCTGACCAGGATGCAGGCAGAAAGGGAATATTCGTTGATTTCTTCGGCCGAAAAGCCAGTACCTATAAGAGTATAGGACTGCTTGCTATCACCAATAATATACCGATAGGTGTCGGCTACAGCAGGAGGGTTGATAATCGCTTTTTCTTTGAAATTTGCGTCCCTCGCATTATTTTCCCCAAAGAATGGGCCGACAAGGACGACCCTCTTTTGTGGGTTACCGCAGAATATACCAAGGCGATCGAGGACTTTGTGCGGGAAGACCCGAGCCAATACTGGTGGCTTCATAGGAGATGGAAGCACAGGCCAAAAGAAGAATTAGTAAAATCTTAAAAAGCGTACTTATCTTAAAATTCCAGGCGAAGCCGCGGTAGTAAAACGACTCTGCAGCTGCTGCGGAAGTTAGTTTACCAAAAGTGCTGTTTGCAAGGACTTATTTGGGCCCGAATTTCCTGCGGTAGTCCGATGGGCTAATTCCTTTTTGTTGTTTGAAATAGCGAGATATGTTACTTGCTTGCGGATATCCCAATAACCGTGCAATCTTGGATATCGACAAATTTGTGCTAATTAGTATATTAGCCATTTGATTTACGCGTGTGTATTTGATTTCTTCATGCACCGAGTGCGCGAGTATTCTCCGGAAACGCTGCTCCAAAACCCGGCGGGACAGGCCAACTGCTTGTGCAACATCGCTAACCTGGATCACCTCTCTTGAATTCTTGCGAATAAATTGGACCGCTGCGGCGACCTGCTGGTCATCTATCGCCATAATGTCCGTTGACTGCCTGGTTACGACGTGCAAAGGGAGGATAGATACTTCTTTTTCACTTTCTGTTATTTTTTGTCCCTTCATCAGCTTGTCCAGGACTAAAGCTGCTTCGTATCCGGTTCTCTTGGTACTTAGAGTTATGCTTGATAACTGAGGGTAGGAGAAATTGCATATTAATTCGTCGTTGTCCACACCCAGAATAGCCACCTGTTCAGGGACTTCGAATCCTGCAATCTTACAGGCCGCCAGCACGTCTAGACCACGGTCGTCATTACATGTCATAAGAGCAATGGGCTTCGGTAGCAACTTCAGCCATTTTGCAATGAGGATTTGCTCCTTGTCCGCTTTACACAGATGCTTTGCTCTGGGTTGTCGATAGACACATGTCTCAAAACCAAACTCGGCCAAGGTACGCTTAAAACTATCGCCCTTTTGCTGAGACCAAATCATATCATCGAAACCACAGTAGGCAAAATACCTAAAACCACACTCCATAAAGTACTCGGCGGCCATCCGGCCAACCGCGGCTTCATCTGTGAACAAGCGATACACATCGCGTCTTGGTTTATCCAGGCCACAAATGATAGCGGGAAGCCCGAAATTAACGATGCTGTTAATGAAATCGGTATCCCACGTGTGGGCAATAATGCCGTCCGCATCTAGGCCTCTGAGCCATTTATGTGATTTCTCTTTTCCCTGTCTGTAGAATTCCGGCTCCATATAGAACAGCCAGGGCCCGTGAAGATTAGAATACTGGACAATGCCGTGGAGCAATCCCCTCCCGAAGGCCCTCGACCTTTCGATAAGCAATATGACTTTGGGAATTTTTGACATAATTTATTCTTACAATATCTCTATTTCACCCGCAAGGATGATGCGCAAAATGATGTTATTTTTGCGCAAAACAACGACTTTTTGGGGTCATAATAGCTTATAATATATATAATTTGGTTCTTGTTTATTATATCATTAGTTTTTCTATCTCACATAATATAATACAGGAGCAAAGATAGAAGTCAAGTGTTTTTACACAATTTTGGCAAGTAATGCCTTAGTTCGCATCCATTTACAAGAATTTTTTTCTTGAAATGAAGGCGGTAAATATGGTATAAATATAGAATACA
>CAYSJK010000092.1:0-9580 GCA_964431375.1 uncultured Pirellulales bacterium | reverse complement strand
CCGGCAAAGAACGGCGTATGACGACCACCTTCTTCCTTCGTCAGAACATAAACCTCAGCATAAAACTTGGTATGTGGAGTAATACTGCCGGGTGCCGCGACTACCTGTCCTCGTTCCAAATCTTTCTTTTCAACACCTCGCAAAAGCACACCGATGTTATCGCCGGCTTGACCCTCACCCAGTGTTTTATTAAACATTTCGACGCCGGTAACTACGGTCTTGCGTGTCTCTTTTGCAAGTCCAACAACTTCAATCTCCTCACCAACCCGGACTTTACCTCTTTCAACCCGGCCTGTACCTACCGTACCACGGCCTTTAATGCTGAAAACGTCCTCAATCGGCATAAGGAACGGTTTGTCAATGTCGCGCTCAGGAACTGGAATGTAATCGTCCACCGCTGCCACCAACTCATCGATGCATTTACAAATCTCGTCGTCTTTGCCTTCCGCCTCCATTGCCTTTAAGGCTGAGCCTTTGATGATGGGAATCTCATCACCCGGAAATTCATATTTACTAAGCAGCTCTCTTATCTCTAACTCCACCAACTCGAGTAATTCAGGGTCATCAACTAAGTCTACCTTGTTCAGGAAGACTACAACTTTGGGCACATTGACCTGGCGGGCAAGAAGGATATGCTCACGGGTCTGAGGCATAGGGCCGTCGTTCGCTGCTACTACAAGGATGGTACCGTCCATTTGGGCTGCGCCTGTTATCATATTTTTGATGTAGTCGGCGTGTCCGGGACAATCAATGTGTGCGTAGTGACGCTTGTCTGTTTCGTACTCAACGTGAGCCGTATTTATCGTTATGCCGCGCTCCTTTTCTTCCGGAGCATTGTCTATCTCGTCGAACTCCTTGATGTTACCGTTGCCCCTTGTGTGGGCTAAGCGCTTCATAATTGCCACTGTTAGCGTTGTCTTGCCGTGGTCAATATGACCGATGGTTCCGATATTTATATGTGGTTTTGTTCGTTCAAATACTGCCTTAGCCATCTTAATATAAACCTCCAATGTACCGAGTTAGTATTTATATTCCTGTTATTGTCCTCGAAAACTAATTTTCAAACTTTTTATAAGCTCGAAGCCAAGTCAAATATATCTCGCAACGAAAAATACTGCGAAATAATACTTTTTGGCTGCGCTATTGGCCTTCTTGACTTGGCCTGTTTTCATTTAGCTGCTGATGGGATTCGAACCCATGACCTCGTCCTTACCAAGGACGCGCTCTACCGGCTGAGCTACAGCAGCAATACTGTAATTTACTTTCGTTCTCTGGCGATTATGTCAAAAAACAAATTATTTCCTTGTCCAGACTCTCTCTGGAGACACAACAACCTCTCTCCCTTCCTGCTCCCATAAAGACATAATAAGGGTACAGGAACTGATTTTTTGAATCAGTTTTTTATATAAACTCTGTAATTTACAAGAATAATCGTAAAAAAGCAAATATAAAAAATAAAAAAATTTTAAAAATTTTTAAAAACAAAATAGTTTTAGTTTTTTTTATTTTTCCTTCAGAAATTCTTATATTAGCAGATTTCATGTTCGTACAAAAATTTGGTCTTATTACAGGATGAAGTATTGGTTAGTTACAATTTTCCTCGGTTTCCAGCGATTTGTTGGATTTTTCGATGCGGTTGTTCCAGTCCTTTTTATGTTTTTCCCACTGAGGCCTGTCTTCGGTCGGTTTTATTTCGTCAAGAAGTGCTTTTATTATCTCGTTAGGGTCGGCTCCGGTGGGTGGATTGCTGAGATAATCGTCGATTGAGCCTATAAAAACGCTATTGGGTTCTAAGTCTTTTTCCAGCAAACAATTATCCACTAATTTGGCGGCAAGCTCTATTCTCGGCCATCTCAAATATATATTTAATAAGTCCGATAAAATTGCTGTTTTTTCCTCGTTATCTTGGGCAGATTCGTACATCATTCCTAAATAATCTGCTGCTCGTTCGAACTGACTGTTTTTAATATACAGCTTGGCCAACCTCTGGCGAACGTTTTTGAGCATTTTGGATTTATTTTCACCCGTTGCCTTTTGCTCTGCTATCTCAAGAAAGGATATTTGCTGCTCATCAGACAACTCGACATTGCTGTCTTGTGAGGCGATTTGGTCAATCCAATCGCTCAAAACATCAGCTTCTGAGCGCCTGAATATTTTGAGCATCGCCTGCCAGGTTGGCTCGCTCTCGGCGTTCGCTCCTATTTTTTCTGACAGCCAGACCAAATCAACTTCACCGCCGACCTCGCCGGCAAGGTCTGTTAGCTTCTTTCTTATTGTTGGACTCGGGTCGTTGATGAAATCTCTTTTCAATCTCTCCAATGCTTGTGTTTTGTCGATATAAATAAGCCCATCTACTGCTGCTTCACGAACAAAGTTTGTTTTATCGTTTAGTGATTCTTCAAATAATTGCTTGAAGCGTTTCTTTGATTGAGCGTTGTGAGCACTCTGAGGGGCACAAAGACCTGCCATTGTGCTAAGTAATTCTCCACGCAGGTCCCCTTCAACCTCGGCCTTCTGATATCTCTCTACAAGAAGTACAAGGTATCTATCTACTTCAGCCGGTGTCAATTCATTCTGCTCAAGAAGCTTTTTCATTATTTCGGCACCTTTTTGTGCCTTTTCAGTGTCTTGCTCTGCAAGATATTTCACCGCCCACTCAAGAGACTGTTTTCTTATCTCGACCGGAATCCTGCTCGTCGGATTGGGAACAAAGGCGTAGCCGAGCGCAACGAACATCTCCATTTTGACCTCATCGTCCTGTTCTACATCGAGTTGGGCAAGTAAGTGTTGGGCCGAGTTCAGCTCTCCCGTCAGAGATAGAAGACGAGCAGTTTTTAGACGGACTTCTCTATTCTCGTCCGAGACCAGATTGATCAGAATAGGTCCCAGCTCAGGTGGCAATTTTGGTTTTCCCGGTGCCACACGCCACTGATAAACCCTCTCAAGCGCCCACAATCTCACTACTAACTTGGGGCTTTGCAGATATTCGGCAAGGAACTGACCTTTTGTTGCATCGTCGCTTATGCTATCGTACCACTTGCCCAATGCTGATAAATAAAGCCCCTGCAACAGGTTCAGTTCGATTTTCATTTCGCGTAGTTGCTCTTGCTGTCGGGTTACCCAATTCTGATAGAATCCTTCCGGGCCTTCGCGATTGAGTTTATCTATGGCCTGTTTTCGAGATTTGGCATCTTTACCTGCCTGTATTCCCATAGAAGCAAGTGCTCTCTCCGTTGCGGAAACTACCTGTGGCTCAGGATTGTCAAGTAAGCTGATTAGCGTGATAGCCACCCTCATATCAGGGTGCAGTTCCAATGCATATATAGCGTTCAATCTGGTTTTCAATGCCACTGATGGGTCTCTTATCAGTCTTTCAATCGGCCCTGATATTTGCTCGTACTCGAATATCAAGGTCGCTTCTGCAGCCAGCTTTGCCGTGGACCAGTCATCTGTGGCCAATATGTCCAGTAGCGGCTGAATAAAGTCTTCTTTATTCTTTACAGGTTCCGCGCCCATCCTTGTTTGACTCAATGCCTTGCATACTGCTATTCGTGCTGTGGTATTTTCGGTTTGCTTCAGTACATCCAGCAGGATCTTCCTGGCTAATGGATTTTCGCTGAAAAGCATTACTGTGGCTGCGTCTATGCGTATCTGTTCATTTTTGCCTTCCAGCAGCGTGCTCTTATAGATTTTCAATTCCTTCTCAAGCTCGGTCTCTTCGGCTGCTGCGATGACCGGCAAAACTGCCTCGTCCTGAGCATTGCCGAAGGCTTCATTCTGGCTGACTTTGGCCTGTTGGCACCCTATCAGTAAAAGTAGCATTACGAGATATAACCGTTTTATGCTCATTTGAAAGGCCTTATGTAATATTCTGACCGTTAATTTTGCCGTCATACTAATCTCGAAACCTGCAAAGGTCAATCCATTTACGGTCGCGGGTGGTATTTCTTGTGGATCTTTCGCAACCTCTCCTGGTCAACGTGCGTATAAATCTGTGTAGTAGCTATATCCACATGACCGAGCATTTCCTGAATGCTTCGCAAATCCGCCCCGCCGGTCAACAGGTGTGTCGCAAAGCAATGTCTCAAGGTATGCACAGTTAAATTCTTCGGCATACCTGCATGGAGTGCGTACTTTTTGACTAATCTCCAGATTTCAATACGGCTCATAGCCCTGCCTGTTCGCGAAAGCAGCAGAAAATCTCCGCTAAACGGCTTGGCCAATCTGGGCCGTAGGTTTTCAAGGTAATCAAGCGTTGCAGCGATGGCCGCCTTGCCCACCGGGATTATCCGTTCTCTGTTACCCTTGCCTATACAGCGAAGGTAACCGATATCAAAATTCAAATCGCTTATTTTCAGTCCCGCCACTTCGCTGGCCCGTACACCGGTGGCATAGAGCAATTCCAGCATCGCCTTGTCGCGAAAGTAAAACGGCTCATCTGGCGAAGGTGCCTCCAGGAGACTGATAACCTGATTTTTACTGCAGATGGTCGGCAGTTTTTGCCATAGCTTTGGTCCGTCAAGCACCGAGGTAAAGTCGTTCTTGACAAGACCGGTTAGCTTGCCGAACCTCAGAAACATCCTTATAGCGACAAGGCTGCGTTTAACCGTGCTTTCGCTCTTTTCATCTTTGGTGAGGATTTGCAGATATTTTTGGATATGGCCCGGCTGTATCTGCCGCACCTGGCTAATCTTGTTGGATTGGCAGTATTTCAGAAACGCTTTCAGGTCGCGCCCGTAGCCCAAAACCGTATTTTCTGACAGTCCCGCCTCAATGGTGAGATAATCAAGAAAGCCATTGACGCTCTGCCCTAAAGGTAGAGCTGCTATCGCTTCGTTAATAGTCTGTATCTGTGTTGAGGGCATTAATATAGTCCGAAGGATAACATTTTGCTCTTCCTTAACAAAATGAAAAAACGGCAAATCCTTTTATGCCTGTGATAATATCAATATCGGCCTTCAGATGAGTTTACCTTTAGTCGTCCACGCCGTAGTTTCAGATCCGAAAAAATAAAAATAAGAGCATTTTTTTCCTTGATTTCACCCGCTGTTTGTGGTAGGTAGTAATTAATCGCGAATATCTCGGGAGTATACTAAGATGAATAAGTCAAACCTATTCATTTTTGCGGTTTTGTTCATAGTTGCAGGTCAGGCGGCTGGTAATGCTTGGTACTGGCCGCCGAGCTATACAGAGATTGTTCCAGAGCATCCTACCTCATGTGATGTTGTTGCTATAACATTAGGGGGAGAATGGCCTGACAGTTGTATACCCAATTATTCAGCTGTTTCGGTGGTGGGCAACAATATTTACTTCGACGTGATTCTTGGTTATCCACCGGGTATTGTGTGTGCTTTGGTTATTACCCCATGGGAACTAACAGAATCTGTTGGCCCTCTGCCGACTGGAGCATATACCATTCATGTGTGTCTTATTGGCGACCCTTTTGTTCCACCAGGATATATCACGGTCGCGGGATTTATCGTGACGGCTGAATCTTGTACATATTATGTGAATGCGGCCGATGGTAACGATTTGAACGATGGCCTGACATCCGAAACAGCTTTTGCGACGATTCAGAAGGGTGTAGATACGACCGACAGCGGAGATACTGTTATTGTGTTGCCGGGTGTCTATACCGGCCCGGGCAACCGGGATATCGACTTTGGCGGCAGGGCTATCACGCTGCGCAGCAACAATGGGCCGGAGAACTGCATTATCGACTGTCAAGGCAGCGAATTTGCCATTCATCGCGGATTCTATTTCCACAACGCAGAAGATTCAAACTCTGTGGCGGATGGTTTTACAATCAGAAATGGTTACGTTTATGATTATGGCGGCGGCATTTATTGCAGCGGTGCTTCTCCAATAATCATTAACTGCGCCATCACTAACAACAAAGCTGTAGGAATACCTGGTTGGGATTGGGGAATGCCAGGTGAAGACGCTTATGGAGGGGCAATATTTTGCACTACCAACAGCCACCTGACTATTAAAAATTGTATCATTGCCGACAATGAATGCAGGGGTGGTGACGGTGGGCCCGGCGGCGTGGGGATACCGGGAGCCGGCGGCAGCGCTTACGGCGGAGCAATATATGGCGGCAATCTAACCATTCAAAACTGTGTCATTGCTCACAACACAGCTTTACCTGGAGATGGTGAAGGAATGGTTGTGCCTTCTCCTGTAGGCAGCGGAGCAGTGTGCCATATCGTAGATAGCACAGTGTCTATCACCAACAGCATTATCTGGGATAATCAACTCTTCGAACCATACTTCGGACCACAAATCGTTTTAGACAGCCAAGACTCCCCTTCTGTAATGGCTATATCTGATAGCGATATCCAAGATGGCCAGGCACAGGTAGAAACTTGTACCGGCTGTCTCCTTATTTGGGCTAATAACATCGATGTTAATCCTCGCTTTGCCAATGCTGCTAATGGCGATTACCACCTGCAATCGCAGGCAGGAAGATGGGACCCAAACACAAATAGCTGGGTTATAGATACCTATACAAGTCCGTGCATCGATACGGGAAGCATAACATCAGACTGGACTGCGGAATTATGGCCGCACGGAAAATGCATCAATATGGGTACTTACGGCGGAACACCACAGGCCAGTATGTCATTGTCAGATGTAGGCAATATCGCTGATTTGAATAATGATAACCGCGTTGACTATAACGATGTGAATATATTCACAGACAAATGGCCTAATCACCAGTTCTTAATTCCCGAAGACCTTGATAGAAACGGATTAATCGACTTCGTTGATTTCGCTATTTTTGCTGAAAACTGGCCGTAATCTCTTTTGGCTGTGTACATCCGCCAAACTTGAAAAAATCATTTCCTTCTTGACCCCGTTAGAGATATACCTTAGTACACCGGATGGCCCTATAAAAAAATCTCTAACGGGGTTGAGCAAAAGGCACACTCTGTATATAATCAACCGAAATTCAGGAGAACCTGAAATGAATAGTAAAAAACTCAAAGCTGACCTGTTCTCTTATGCACTTATGAGTTGTGCACTCATTATGACCGGATGTGCCGAACAGCAGCAATATGAAGTGGTTGAGCAAATCTGTGTCCCTGATATGGATAAAGCCGGTGCAATGCAGGCAGCCGAGGACGTTCTTGCTAATATGCACTTTACTATTGACAAAGCCGACCCGGATACCGGCTTTATAAGAACTGACCCCCTGCCTGGCGCTCAATTCTTCGAGTTCTGGCGCAAGGATAATGTCGGCCCTGAAAACGCTGCTTTAGCGAATCTGCACTCTATCAAAAGGATTGTCGAATTGAATGTCAGCCGGCTCGAAGAGAAACTTTGTATCGACTGCGATGTCCGGGTTTATCGATTGTCTCTGCCCCAGCGCCAATCCACCACCATCGCACGCGCATATAGAATGTTTACAGAAGGCACAAAGTCGGTGCAGGTGCTTCAGCTGCGGCCTGAGCAGCAGGCTGCTGCCGTCTGGGTCAGCCTGGGCCGGGACAAACAGCTTGAAACTGAAATATTAGAGCAAATTGAAAAACGCCTTAAGCGCCTGCGATAGCGCTTGAAACGAAATACGAGATAGAAGATATGAGAGTACTTGTCTGTGGTGGCGCTGGATATATCGGCAGTAACATGACGGCTATGCTCGTTGCCGAAGGCCACGAGCCGTTCGTCTTTGACAATCTCAGCAGAGGTCATCTTGCAGCGGTGGAATCTGCTGAGTTTATCAGGGGTGATTTAGCTGATTACCAGTTCCTCACAAAGACCCTTCGAAAATACAAAATCGAAGCGGTAATGCACTTTGCCGCTTTTATCGAGGTCGGCGAATCCGTCCGGGAGCCGCTCAAATACTTCCGCAACAATGTCTCGAACACGCAGAACTTACTTTCTGCGATGCAGGAGATGTCGGTGGAGAATTTTATTTTCAGCAGTAGTGCCGCTGTTTACGGCATCCCCCAAAATGTGCCTATTACGGAAGACTCACCGACGGTTCCGATTAATCCTTACGGCCAGACAAAGCTTGCCGTTGAGAAGATGTGCCACTATCAAAATCAGGCAGGCAAATTGCGGTATGCCTCTCTGCGCTATTTCAACGCCGCAGGTGCCGGCTGCAACAGCACTCTTGGTGAGGACCATCGTCCTGAATCGCATCTGATTCCACGCGTTATCCAGGCAGCAATGGGAAAGCTTCCACAGGTCAGTATCTATGGCACCGATTACCCTACGCCCGATGGAACCTGCATCCGTGACTATATTCACATTGACGATTTGTGCAGGGCGCATCTGCTGGCGCTGGACAAGCTTCAACATAGCACCGAGCTCATCTATAACCTCGGCAATGGAACGGGCTATTCGGTAAAAGAGGTTATTGACACCGTCAAAAAGGTCAGCGGCAGGGATTTTAAAATTGTAGAATCCGACCCTCGCCCGGGCGACCCGCCGGTTTTAACTTCGGACGCAACCAAAGCAGCCAGCGAGCTTGGATGGATACCCAAAATTCCGCAGCTCGAACAAATTGTAGAAACCGCCTGGAAATGGCATAACCAGCATCCATACGGATACCATGACTGAATTTGATAATCTCGGAGAATAATTATGAGTGACATTTTTGTTGGTGTTGATTTAGGTGGAACGTTTATAAAGGTTGGCTGTTTTGATTCACAGTTGAAGCTCTTGGCCAAAGTATCCGCCCCTACAGAGGTGGAAAAAGAAGCCGAGGTGGTAATAGACAATATCGCCAAGGCAGCCGAGCGCTGCGTATCCGAAGCCGGTTTTACTATGGCTGATGTACCTGCCGTTGGTCTCGGCTGTCCCGGCCCAGCCAGATACAGCGAAGGAATCATCGAAGCTGCAACGAATTTCCCCTCCTTCAGAAACGTCCCTGTCCGCCAGATGCTCAGTGACAGATTAGACGGAAAAACAATTGTCTTCGAGAACGATGCCAACGTCGCCTGCTTCGGCGAATTTGCCGCCGGTGCCGGCAAAGACGTTGATGATATGGTCTTTTTCACACTCGGCACCGGAATCGGTGGCGGAATTGTAAATAAAGGAAAACTTCTGGCCGGAGCCGGTGATAATGCCGCTGAGCTTGGCCATATCATAATCTATCCCGACGGCCGACTGTGCAATTGTGGCCAGAGGGGCTGCGTTGAAGCATATTCCTCTGCAACAAATACCGCAAAAAGAGCGACCGAGGCCGTAGAAAAAGGCCAGCCCTCAAGTTTGAAGAAAGTCCTCGATGAAAAAGGCGAAATCACCTGCAAGGATGTTTACGACCATCTAAAAGCCGGCGACAAATTAGCCAAACAGATAACCGATGAGACCGCCAAGGCCCTTGCCCTTATCTGCATCAATATGCTGCACACCACAGAGCCGAAGCGCATCGTCTTTGCAGGCGGTATGATTGCCGCAGGCGATATTTTATTGAATCGCATAAGGGATTATTTTAACGAGCACATCTGGAAATTGCATAAGGAGACTGTGGAAATCTGTTTTGCAGCTCTGGGCGAGGATGCCGGAATAATCGGTGCCGCCGCACTCGCAAAACAAGCCACCGAATAATGTCTCTGTCATTCCTGCGAAA
>CAYSJK010000091.1:0-9603 GCA_964431375.1 uncultured Pirellulales bacterium | reverse complement strand
CCGGTTGGCCTGGCTAATCATCCGGCAACAAATTTAAATGGCAACTATCAGTTGCGTATGGCTGCTTAATTTAGCGGCCCGTCCTGCCTGACCTTGCCTGTGGGTTTGGTAAGGGCGTCAGATAGCAGGCTTTACCGAGCCGGTTGTTCGGGCCGGCAAGGTGAAATTTAATCCCGAAATAGCCGAGCCAGGAGCCTGTCGTTTGGCGTTTGGCGAGGCGAAAAATAATAAAGCGACTAAGCATGTAGACGCTTGTCCTGAAGCATCTCGGGACGGGGGTTCGAATCCCCCCGCCTCCATTCTGCGTCGCTCGCATTCTGCGAGCTATGCAGAATGTCCTCCGTAGCCTTGGCGAAGGAGGACATTTTATATTTTTTAAATGTTGTAGGAATCATAATCTTAATGAGATACGTTTATCTTCTTAAAAGTATTTCCCACCCAAGAAAACGATATATCGGAATAACCAGCGACCTGGAAAAACGTTTTAAAGATCATAACGCTGGCAAATCGCCCCACACCGCTAAATTCAAACCCTGGAGAATTGTAGTTGCTGTTCGTTTTTCAGATAACCACAAAGCCGAGGTTTTTGAAAAATACCTTAAATCAGGTTCTGGATACGCCTTTGCAAAACGTCATTTTTGGTGAATTTACAGGGCAAATTTGGGTTCAAGGGCGAAGGCCGGAATCCCCCCGCCTCCAGTCTGCGTCGCTCTTATTCCGCGAGCTATGCAGAATGTCTTCCGTAGCCTTGGCGAAGGAAGATGTCGAAGATTTGGCGTAAGGTGGTGCTCGCTGTGTCTATTTCACTAATTTATAGTGCCGCCGGCGATTATGTGGCCATCACTATTGTATAGCACAAGCTTTTGGCCGGGGCAGGGTGCGAATTGGGACTGGTTAAACTCAACCGTCATATCGGCCTGACTCACTTCGATAATCCTGCAGGGCTGAGGCTTGCCATAGGAGCGAATCTTTCCATAGACCTTACCCTTGACTAATTCTTCGGGTATAAGCGTATTTATCTGATTTGCCTTGATAGTGTTATAACTTACTTCATCTTTAGTACCCAGCGCTATGGTGTTTGTTTCCGCATTAATCTTGCCCACATATAGTGGCTTGCCGCCGGCAAAGCCGATACCCCTTCTCTGGCCGAGCGTATAGTATGCAATCCCCTTATGTGTGCCGATTTCATTGCCCTGCATATCCGTAATATTGCCGTTCTGGCTTGCGCCATTACCCATCAGGGCTGCTCGATAATCGCCTTCTCCGGAAAAACATAATTCCATACTTTCCGGTTTGTCCGCAACGCTTAAATTTAGCTGCGAGGCAATAGAGCGAACCTCTTTTTTCGTCAGTTCACCTAAAGGAAGAACCAGATTTGGTAGTTTTTTTGCGGAAATACCATACAGAAAATAGCTTTGGTCTTTGCCTTTATCTTTTGCCTGACCAAGTCGAACCCGGCTTGCAGTTTTAATAACTCTTGCGTAATGCCCCGTAGCCAGATGACTGATATCGAACGTTTCCTGTAAAAAGTCCCAAACCATCGAGAATTTCAGTAATGTATTGCAGTCAACGCAAGGATTAGGAGTTTCTCCTCTTGCATAGGATTGACGGAAGGGTTCAATAATAAAGTGCTGGAAGGCTTCGGTGATGTCGATGAAGTAATGCGGTATATTTAATTCGTCACAGACGAAAGCGCCATCAGCTCCACAGCAGCCTCGGATATTTGTACCACAGGACACGGGGATTTTCATCGTAACGCCTAAGACATCCCAGCCGGCTTCTTTAAGAATATGGGCAGTAACACTGCTATCAACGCCGCCGCTCATCAGTACAGCTATCTGCCCGCGAGACGTCTTCCTGGCAGATGAGTGTGATAAACTTGGCAGAAGTAATTTGATATTCCACTTATCCATTGTCACTTTCGGTTGTTTTATTCCCGACTTGAGGATTTCGCTCTAAAATACCGTACGGGTCAATAATAGTCAAAACAGGCAAGCATGAGATGCCGCCTGGATTAATACCGGGCTGGCCCGCTATAATAAGCGTCAGTCAACTATCCTTAATCGTCGTTAGTTGCTCTTTAGAGGCCCATCATAAAGTTGTTGCTGTTTTTGTCAACACTTGTTAGCATTCAGGGTTAAGCCCTGTTTTGTATGGAGAAGAAGGCATGGGAAAACTTTTTTAATTATAAAAAAAAGTATTTGATATCTACAATATTTGTTATTAAAATTGAGATTGTTCAACTCAAACGTTAAAAGTGGTTAAAGGGTTAAAATGAAGGGAGTTGCGTGATGGCGAAAAAGAAGAAAGCCAAAAGAGGGAGACTCATAAGGGGTGCATGGTCGAAGGGTGAGCTTAATCTGCTCAGGAAAGAATTCCCTAATAAATCCTGTGCTGAGGTCGCTAAAAAACTTGGAAGACCGCTGTATGCGGTGAAAAAGAAGGCTTCGAGAATGGGACTTCGCAAATCTAAGAGGTACATGAAGTCTCTCGGCAGGGCATAAAACAGAATCTTTCGACACTTTGTAGGGCAGAGTCATTTTTGCCAAATTTGATTTGGGAGATTAAAGCAGCCCAACTTCTTTTTCAATATCTGTCCAAACTCGTTTTTTTTCATATAGCTCAGTAACTTTCCCAATTGAGAGTTTTTTAATTTTATTCTGTATTTCGTGGAACGTTCCTCTCAATGGTCTCTCAGCTCTTTCTAAATCTTGTTCGCTACCTATAAGAAAAATATTGCTATTCCAAAGGTCAAAAGCATGCTTCAATTTTCCAAGTGCGTGGTAAATGTCGCCGCCAATTTGAACTTCAAATACGTAGGTAGGTACACTTTTCTCTACGCGCCTCCAGACAACATCTAACCGTTCATTCTCCATAGGGTATTCTTTCTCGCTGATTAAACGGTTTAGTTTTCCAATTTCAAATATTATTTCCTGAATTCGATTGTGATTCAGAGATTCTGGTTTACTTGTTAGAGTTTTTGTACGAGAAGTATCAATTTTCTTCTTTTCGCCTATCGAAATGGTATGATTAAAATCTTCTTTGAAAGTTTTATAAAGTTTTTCAACTGTCCTATTTTGTAAAAGATTAATCCCTCTTCGCATCTCCTGTATAGATAGGCCCGGAGAAATTCTTTTATCCTTCCAATCGTTCTCTTCTATTAGATAATCGACGGTAAACTCAAAACGAAGCGGGTAAATTACCTTCTTGGCAGCTATCTCATCCGGCCAGAGAGGTTTATCTTGGATAAATTTAGTTTCAAATTTGCCAACTCCAACCACCCCTCTTATATTTTTCGTAATATGAAAAAATATTATGTCTCCTTGGTCTAACGCCTTCCACTCGGGGTAGAGTACTTGTTTAACTCCCCAAATACATCCTTGTTTGAAGGCGGTCTCCCAACTTTTCTTCGGCCCCAAAATGATCCAATGTGGTTTTTTAAGATTAAATAGCATTAAGCTTTTCCTTCTAACCACTTAATTTCGTGTTTTCTGCATAAATGAAGATTGTTTTCATAAGTAGGTTCAATATCACAACCATTAAAGTTTTGGTCTGCTTCATAACTTCCATCTCGCGTTATGTTGTACCTGACCCAAACTTTCTGATAGTTTATAATTGCTTTCTCATTACAATAATCGCATTTCATATATTCTCTTTCCTATCAACAATTAGAACACTATCGGTACTGTAACCACATTTATATTTATAAGGCAACATCGCTGTGTGTGTAAATATAGATTTTCCATAATACCCGAAGTCGGCAAAAAGTTTTTTCTTCAACCACTATTTATTGTCCAAACAATTTCTTTGATTAGAATATTCAATACTTAGCTTAGTCCAGTAATTCATCTCATACTCCTTATAATTTGACTTCATAAATAATAACCACTTTAGCTGGCCAGTCAAGTTCAATTTATCTCCATATCTGTCTTCGAAAATTCTTGACATTTCTCTTAAATACCGCTATTTTTATCTCTATTGTTTTACGTTTTTGCTTAAGCTGTTCATTTATGGCTACATAGGAGATTCGTTTGAGAGTTCTTTCGGGCATACAATCATCCGGCCGGCTTCATATCGGCAACTACTTTGGCGCAATGCGGCAGCACCTGCAGCTACAGGCTGAGAACGACTGCTTCTATTTTATCGCGGACCTTCACGCCCTTACGAGCAACCCTTTGCCGGCTGATGTTGCCCGGTATACACTCGATGTTGTAATAGATTATATCGCCCTCGGCCTAGATACCGAGAAAACCGTCTTCTGGCGACAATCTGATGTACCTGAGGTTACTGAGCTTACATGGCTTCTTTCATGCATAACTCCTATGGGCCTGCTGCAAAGGTGCACGAGCTATAAGGATAAAATAGCTCAGGGACTTAGCCCTAATCATGGCCTGTTTGCATACCCGGTTCTGCAGGCCGCGGATATCCTGATTTACAAATCCGATTTGGTACCGGTGGGTGCCGACCAGAAGCAGCACATCGAGGTTACGCGCGACATTGCCATCCGGTTCAATAATACCTATGGCGAAGTCTTCACTGTACCGGCTGAGTATATCATTGAGTCAGTAGCTGTCGTGCCGGGTATTGATGGCCGAAAAATGAGCAAAAGCTATGACAATACTATCGGTATATTCGAGCCGGCCGAAAGTGTCAGAAAAAAAATTATGCGTATCGTTACCGATTCTACGCCGGTTGAAGAGGCCAAAGACCCCGCCAAATGCAATGTCTTTGCACTTTTGAAGCTGGTTGCCTCGCCGGATGAGCTGGCCGAGTGGGAAGACAGATACCGAAATGGTGGTATGGGTTATAGCGAGGCCAAAAAACGTCTGGCAGAGTTAATGATAGAATATTTCAAGCCGTTTAGGCAAAAAAGAACAGAGCTTGAAGCTAACATCGACTATGTCAAAGAGGTTCTTGCCAAAGGTGCTGAGCGAGCAGGAAATGTAGCAGCTGAAACTCTTGCCCAGGCCCGAAAGGCCGTTGGGCTGGGAGCTTAACTGTGGCTGATAAGCTTGTTTCAATCTCAGAGTTTACGAATTATATTGAAGCGGAAATGGCAAGGCAGTTGCTTGCCGATTATGGTATTAAGGCAGTTGTAACCGGCCAGCATGCTTCAAATATGTACCCGATATCTGCTGTGGAAGGGCCGGAGCTGCAGGTAATGCAAAGCCAGGCTGAAAAGGCACGAGAAATTTTGGAATCTCAAAAAGAACAGGAGCAATAATTGGCCGGCTATCGTGTAAATCTTGACATATTCGCAGGGCCTCTGGATTTGCTGTTATATCTGGTTCGCAAAGAAGAAGTTGATATCTATGATATTCCCATTGCAGGGATAACCGACCAGTACATCCGCTATATAGAGATGTTGGAAAGTCTCGATATCGATTTAGCCGGCGACTTTTTAGTGATGGCGGCAACATTGATGCAGATAAAATCGGCGATGCTGCTTCCAAAAGTAGAGTCGGAGCAGCTACGAGCTGATGATTCAGCTGACCCGCGTGCCGAGCTAATCCAGCAACTTCTGGAATACAAAAAGTTCAAAGATGCCGCCAATTTGCTTGAAGCCGTTGCCGAGGAACACAAGGAGAGATTTGCGCGTCCGGATACTATTATCGAGCAGCTAAAACCCGATGCCGAGCCTGAGATTGACATTGAACAGGTGAGTGTCTGGGACCTTCTGGGGGCCTTCGATTCAATATGTAAGGCCACGGGGACTCTACCTGATATAAGTCACATCAAGGACGACACACCTATTGATTTGTATCAGATAAAGGTTTTACATCGTTTACAGACAGAGGGCCCGATGAGCTTCGAGCACATCTTCGAGCCGGGGGCCAATCGGATTGTAATGGTTGGATTATTCCTGGCACTTTTGGAATTGATTCGAGAAGAATTGGTCTGGGCTAAACAGCCGAAATCCTCGTCTTCCATATATTTACGGCCATTGACTGATGAGCCCGCCGAAGAAGCTGTACAAAAGGCCATCCTTGCTCTCGCCGAGGCCGGCACAGAATCTGCTCAAACCCTGTTAGAGACCCAAAGGCAAAAGTCTCTAACGGGGCAAACCAAACAAAAACAGCCACCAATTGCAATTGCCGAAGTGCCAACAAGAACTAAATCCGAAGTTTTGGCCGATGCGCAACAACAGACACAAACTCCTATTCCGATTGCTGAAGTTACACCGAAGAACAAATCAACAGTTTCACCTGATATGCAAAAAGTAGAAAGAATTGAGCCAGCTACAGACCATAAGTAGAAAAACCGGCTTGTGTTAAATTTAGTTTCAGGATTCTTCCACGATTGTTTCAGTTGGTCCGAGCAGCTTGTAGTGTATCCCCCGCCAGCAGATAGTCCTGCCAAAAGCCGAAGATACAATAAGAACTAATAGCAGTAACGACCATAGCCAGGAAAAAAGTATATCTGCCACGCAGGCAGCTCTCATAGCCTGCCGCTCATTGCTTATATCTCGTATCTCATAGGCAAGCAGTTTTTTAGCCATATCCTGGCGCAGTACTGCCCGAATCATTTGACCAGCGAAAAACACAATTGGTACGGCAGTGAAGAGGATTAGGTTTTCATTTGCTTTCACTGCTGCGTAAACCGCCAGGCCTGCTGTCGCCCATAAACCCAAAACCGAATATAGACTGCCGAATAATCCGAACCACCATGTTCGAGGCCTGCTGATGCGGGTGATTAAAAACTGCCGCCGGCCAAATTCAAAAAGTTCTCCCCAGGTAGTGGATTCATGCGAAGCCACCAGACAGGCAGGGACAAAGGCCAGTTTCATACCGGCCTTTTTTACCGCATAGGTCAACGACAAATCATCGCTTAGTGCCTTTGGCCAGATTTTATCAAGACCGACTTTGCGCAAGATATCGACGCGTATAGCCATAGACCCACCCCAGGCCTGGTTGAAGGGAGTATTGCCAAGATGCTGGGCGACCTTGGCATTCATCGCTGATAGAGCCAGACTGGCTAAATTGTTTTTTCTCGGTATATACCAGCGGTAGCCGCTGGATGCGCCATATCGATAGTTTCGCAGAGGCCAGATTAAGTGGCTTAGCCAGTAGCTACTCACACAAATATCGGAATCGGCAAAGGCAAGAGCTTCGACGTCATCGCCTATCCTCTCATAGCAGAAGAGCAAATTATGTATCTTTTGGCTGCAGGATTGTGTTTGACCTGCAACGAATACCTGCACGCCTTTTGCTTTTGAGCTTGGGCTTAGCTGGTCTTTTAACTTGCATAGTTCAATGTATGCAGGGTCTGATTCATCGGCAACCACAAAACATAGCAGATAATTTTCGTAGTCCTGGTTAAAAAATGAAGCGATATTTTTCTGGAAAGCTGAGTCCAGACCTTTACAGGGCACAATTAAGGCGACTCGCATCTCGTGCCAGGGTCGATTTTTTTTGTATTCTCTTAGCGCATAGTGATGGTTTCTATACGCATGGAGCAAAAAGAGCAATTGCGAAACAACTGCCGCCAATGCTATATAAAAATATAATTCCATTTGCGTATCTCGTGGATGCGTTGATACGTTAGCCAGTTCACTTTTAAGATGCACACTTTAAGGTATAGAAGCCAACGGCACTATGGACTCGATAAGTTGTTCTATAGTATAAGATTTTGCCAGATTTATGGGGAGCAGGCAACCATGATTATGGTCGGAGGCGATGATTATAAGATTTTTTCCGGCGCGGCTCCATCCCTGCTGTTGTGCTTGATGACCAAGAACAAAAATGTCAACATCGAGAAGTTCAGCCATTTTATCGAGCAGCTGCTGACTGTGCTTTCTGCCCCAGGTCAAAAGATAAGCTGAACCCGGCTTGACTAAGTCCTCAGGTTTTAGTGGTCTATCGAGAATTTCTCGGTCGAATTTATCGGCGAAACGGTCGCTGGGAAGCGAATGCGAAATCCATATTTTCGTATCGCATCTTACCGCCAAAGGCATTGAAAATAAAAGCTGTTTCATTGCCGATATAATCTCGCTGCTGTTGTCTTTAAATTCCCGTTCGATGGCGTAGCGCAGCACACGATTCATCTCTTTTCCATTTTTTAGAACTTCGCCATCGTTGATAAAAGCCGTGGCGTGATTACCCATAATAATATGGACACGCTGCGGAAAATCTAATTTATAGCGTACCACATCAAACAATAATTTGTAGGATAAACAACCCCCTTGTGGGTCCTCCGGACCTCCGTGTATGATTTCTTGGAGGATTATATGCCTGTCGGGATTATTGTCCAGATCGGCAAAGGCCACTATTTTTTCAAAATTTCGCCGATGTCCGTGAATATCACCGGTTATTATCAAGCTGCCGTCGGCAGGCAAATGAATTAAATTACCGCGTCGGAAAGCATCCGTGTTGTTGGCTTCTAAACCTTTTTTTAACAGGTCAATTATTGTTTGAGGCATGTTTTTGCGTTTTTATCTTGCCACCAAAAATGCTGTGAATTATCAGGTCCAGCCTCGACACGACCGTCATCATATTGCGTGGGCGTTCCGCAGGGTCATTCTTTATGCAGTCCATTACCAGTTTTGATACTCCTGTCGGCAGTTGTTTTTTTAATTCGTGGGGTTCTGGACAGCTCTGGGTTATAGGAAAGCCAAAACGGTCCTTTTTAGGTATCAAAGTCGGAATGTGCTTTCCAGTGAGGGCCCAGTACATTGTCGCACCTAGGTTAAAGATATCAGTTTTCGGGCCAAGTGGTTTACGCTGAACCTGCTCAGGGGCAATGTAATCGGGAGTTCCCTGGATTCTCGGTTTTGTAGTTCCGATTCTGCAGCTCTGGCCAAGGTCTATTATCTTGATCAAGCCGGACTTGTTTAGAAGGATATTATTTGGCTTTATATCACAATGAATGAATCCTTCTCGGTGCATAGCATTGAGACCGGTTGCTACCATTCTGAATACAAGCAGCACATCGCCCAAACTCAAACCGGGGCAATCTTCGAGAGTATCGCCATCAAAATATTCCATAGAAAGCAACATCTCTTTTACTTTAAAAAGACTGCGAAACTTCTTTAGTGTGTAACACTTGCGAACATAGAGGTGGTCTATTCGCCGGGCCACTTTATATTCGGTCTCCGTCTGCTCGAACACTCGTACGTCTTCCGGCCTTTCAAATAGAATTCGTTTTAGGGCAATTTTTGAATTGTCCTGGTTGTCAGTTGCCAGATAGATTGTACTGCGTGCACCGCTGCCAAGACGCTTTTCTATTGTATAGCCGCCAACGTTAAGTATATCTTTAGCCATATTATCACTAAAACCAGAATTTAATAATCTATCGACATTTCACTGTATAATTATTTAAGATACACTGAATGGTCCTTATGTTCCGCCAATTTCGTATTTTAGCAGTACACTTATTCATAAAAATATACAATATAGTGAGTAGTTTATCCAGTATTATGGCGATTTTTTTGCTAATATCGCAAAAAAATTAATCTTGACGAGGTAATTAAAATTTCGATAATGATCTAGGGTTTTTTAGACGAAAATGAGCTTGAGTGTACGGTACGTTGATGCGTCGCGATTCAATGGAATTCCCCGATAGCTCAACTGGTAGAGCGAGCGGCTGTTAACCGCTAGGTTGTAG
>CAYSJK010000090.1:0-9816 GCA_964431375.1 uncultured Pirellulales bacterium | reverse complement strand
TAAGCAATGAAAGCAACAGCTCACTTTAAAGTACCATTGGCAAAAAGCAAACACGCCTGAGAGGACTCGAACCTCTAACCTTCGGTTCCGTAGACCGACGCTCTGTCCAATTGAGCTACAGGCGCAAATTCTTGTCCCTACAATATAACAGATTCTTAAAGATGCTGTCAATCACTGGTCAGGATTATATTTTGCGGCTTATAAAATTAAAGTGGGTAACGCCGGTTAAACGAATGTGAGCCCTGCAAAAAAGCCTTTACAGGGTCTGTTGATTACCCGGAAAAACATTATCTTGCGGAGTGAGTTTCTCATCTTGAGAATTTGCCTTTACACCGAAAAATAAATATGCCATAGCTATCAGGAAAAACCACAACCCAGCCATTGGAAAACGCACGGAGGCCACTTCAAAAATCGTTCTAACAATAATACAAGGCGTAACAGCAACGACCGCCAGGCGGAGCAACGCGTCATATGAAAGCTTGGCCCTGCACCATGAGGCAAAAAGCAGTCCGATTGCACCATAAATAAGGACCTGAATAGTCCTAAACAGGAAAGACCACAAAACAACAAAGGGATAAAGCACCGGTAAAAGGAACTTTTTTACAATATTCAACCAGCCCATCATTCTATCTTTATCCAGAACGAAGTCTTTTACTTGCGCGAGGTCAAACATTTGAGTTTCCACTTCACTTTTGCGGTACACCACCTTCGTCTTTGTCACCAAAGCTAAAGCATTGGTGTCATCCAAAGATTGTATCTCTCCTGTAGTATCTATAATGACAAGGACGTCGTTACTATCGGGGTCTTTGATGTAGTAAGGCTGGGATTCTTCTATTGATAGCTCGCCATTGGTAATCGTGATTCTTGGGACCTGTTCAATAAGTGGTGGAACATCTTTGTCTATAAAACTTAACAGGCCCCTCTGGAGCTTAAACATTCGTGGGACTGAACAGATGGCCAGTAGTAACAGCAGATATGCAAAACCTACTCCCTTCCAGTTTAGCCCTACATCCCTGTATAGTTCCTTTGAGAAAAAGGAAAGTAACGGGATATGTAGAATAGAGAATCTCTTCATAAGATACGAACCTTTTCCGAGCTAATCAGGCCTGGATTTTGTCGATTATTACCTGCATATATTTTTGGCGATGGCCAATGCGCCGCCTGCTGTTCTTCCTCCTGCGTACATTAGTGGGATAGAGCTTTTTGGCCTTTACTATCGACTCTTCAGCGTTGGTCTTAAATGAGGCAATAACTTTTGCACCTTCCAGATAAGGTGTGCCGATTTTTTCCTTTTTGCCGTCACTTACAAATAATACTTTGTCCAGCTCGATTGTTTTGGCATCGGGAGAGACATCGGTCAGGTCGATATTTATACAATCACCTTCGGCGACTTTATATTGTTTTGACCCTTGTTCAATTACGGCATACATCATTAAAACTCCTGGTTTAACACAAGAGATTCTTCACTATACCCAGAATGACATTTTTAAGCATTCTATAGGTTTGGTCTATTTTTGTAAAGCAAATTATCAAATATTTTTGTGTCATATTATTAAATATGAAGTTAAAATTTCGGTAAAATAGCGATTTGGGAGCAGTTTTATGCAAATAGCTATGATAGACGATAAAATCCTATCGGCCGACAAGCTCGAACCGGCATATCTGGACAGGGGGACCTTCTTCGGCGATGGTGTGTACGAAGTAGTGAGAAGCTACGACAGCAAAGTCTTCGCACTTGAAGAACACCTGCAAAGATTCGCCAATAGCTTAACGGAGATTGGAATAGCCGGCGTAGATATTGACCGGATTTGTGCTCGTGTACAAAAGGCGTTTAAGACAGCCGACATTTCCAATGCCAAGATATATTTCCACATTACCCGAGGTTCTCAACTGCGAAACCACATTTTCGATGCCAGCTTAAAGCCGAACTTCTTTTTGACAGTTACGGAATTACCTGACGATACGGAAGAAAAGACCAAAGGTATTGCTGTATCAACACACCCAGATTGGCGATGGAAGAGATGTGATATAAAATCGCTCAATCTTTTAGCTAATGTCCTCGCTCGGCAGGATGCCGCGCAAAAAGGTTGCAGTGAGGCTATACTCGTTGATGAAAATGGATTTATCACCGAAGGAGCTGCCTCGGCATTTTTGGCAATATTTGGACAAACAGTTCAAACGGCTCCCTTGAATGCCAATATCCTGCCATCAATTACACGTAAGTTTACAATCAAAGCAGCTAAAAATATAGGATTGGAATTAGTAGAAAAATCATTATCTCCGCAACAGGCGATAAACGCGGATGAGCTTTTTATCGCGGTGACCACAAAAGACATTGTGCCTGTAGTGAAATTCGACGGCAAGACTATCGCAAATGATAAACCGGGTAAATACACGAAATTGCTTATAGAAGAATTCCGAGCATTTACGAAATAAAGATTGGGACATTTCATTTTGCAATTGTGAGCAAAATGCTGATAAATCTCATATTAATCTGTATATAGCCTCGTAAGCCCTCGAAATATATCTATTTCAAAGAAAATTTTTTTAAAAAGCTTCCTTTGTGTGTTCATAAATACTTGTGGCAAAAGAGGTTATACACCACTATGCCCTCTAAACAAGACTTCTTATAAATTCTGGTAAAATTTCCCCTGACTATGAAATGGGCAATATGGTAAAATTGAAGCTAGATAAGCTGAGTAATATGTGGGTTTTGATGAGTCTTCTATAAGGGGGAGGACAAGCTAAATCTCCCAGAATTTCTACGAGGCAGGCGTACATAACAATGACGGTCGTTTTGAGCCTTTCCAAACGAGTCCACACCCGGCATTAAGTTATGGGTGCTTGTCAAAAATAGTACCGAAAAGTTGAAATTTTGGTTTTCTGACCAAAACGTACTTTTCAACTTTTCAAGATGGAGGAGATGATTATGTATAAAAAGTTGATTGGTTATATGTGCGTTGTCTTAGTCTTTGCTCTGGCGTCCACCAGTTACGGTGTTTTAATAGGCGATTTTGAAGGCGGCAGCTATGACGGCTGGACGGGGAACGTCACGGGCATAGTGACTGTTCCCAGTCTGACGATCGGAGTCACGTCGGGTAGCGGTAGTCTCGGTGTATATGTCCCGCAGCAAGGGGTGCCTTACTGGGCTTTAAAGCGAGATGGGATTGTGGATTTCACCGGTATGACGGAGTTTACACTTGACGTAACCTTCATCGCTTCGGAATGGCTAGTAAACTATAACTGGCTCAAGGTCGATAAGCTGGCTATCAATAGCGACGGAATCAGTGGCTGGAAGGAGTTTATTAACCCCATAGCAATAAACAGGGACGATCTCACAACGTGTCCATTAGATTTTGGTCCCTGGTATCCTCTGCAGTTAACGCCGAACAGGACCTATAGTTGGGACCTTACCACTTTGGTGGGCGGCTATGATGCGACGGGTGCCACTTATATGAAGATAATAGTCGCCCTGCAGAATCCTAACGCTTTTGCCACATGATTTTTCTACCTTGACAATGCGCAGTTGATTCCTGAGCCGACAACGGTAGCTCTGTTAGGCCTGGGTGGATTGGCTCTGCTTTGAAGGAAGCATAGCTAATTCGTAGCTATGTATTAGCTTATGATAAGACCCTGCATCCTACTTGGATGCAGGGTCTTTTCTTTTGCGCAGCCCCCGCGATACATTTTGTTGATAAACAGCTTTTGCCAGTCCTTGCCGAACTTACACATCAAATTATACGCGAAGATATTCCCAGTGTTTCCTGCTCACCGTTTTGGTCCATACCTTGGAGCATTAGTTGACCAAAAATATTTACTTTTTTCAATCAATCCATAAAAAACAATAACTTAAAGAACCTTCCATTATCGGGGTTAATTGAGGTAAACTATTAAGTATAGGTGAAAAGCTTTGACCACCCAAGATGGAGTTTGGGATAAGTACAGAAAGAGCGAAAAGTATTGTAATCGTTAGCACCTTACCCTGTTTTGAATGGTGTTATTCTACGGCAAACTTAGATATTCAGGAAAATTCAAGATTAGAAACAAAAGCTACCGATGTATCTTATGAGATTCAAAATATGGGTGGCTCTGAAAAATGACCAAATAGGCCAGGTTAGCTTAACCTTGTATTGCCGACTTTCGACACTGCATACAAGTTAGAGCGAAATACAGGCATCGCAAGCAAGGGCTAATGATTAAAAAGGAAAGAGCCACATAAATAAAGGGAGAGCTCAAAAAGCTCTCCCATTTTTTTCTGCATTTCAAACGAATCCAAAAAATGTAAACTTCTTTAGAAAGAAGCAATTATCCCCTTTGTCATACGAAGGTGAAAAGGGATTGAGATTCTTCGTTACATTATCATATATATTCGATTGTGGCTGGTGGTTTGGGTGTTAAATCATACAAGCAGCGATTCACTCCCTTCATCCGAGTGATTCGCTCAGATACACGGTTTAATTTATCCCATGGGAGCTTAGTAACAGTTGCCGTTCGGGCATCGGTGCTCTCAATACACCGTACGACAATAATCTGGCCAAATTCGCGTTTTTTGTTTCGGATACCCGTTGCTCGGTCATTAAGCAGGACAGCTAAATACTGAAACGCCCCACTATCGGCAAGCTCCTCTTCCACAATGCTTGTCGCAGCCCTTACTGTTTCGAGCCGGTCAAGAGTAACTTCACCGATAATTCGAGTTGCCAGAGCCGGTCCTGGGAATGGGATTCTCTGAGAGATTTCGGCCGGCAATCCCAGCAGCTTAGCCACCTCACGAACGTCGTCCTTTCGCAAAGTCTTAAGCGGTTCGAGAACTGAATAACCATATTCTTTTTCGGTATCAATACCAAGCTGAGTTAAAATATTATGCTGGCGTTTAATTCCATCTACAGTTTCTTCGATATCCGTGAGGATTGTGCCGTGCAGCAAATACTTTGCGTCCGATTCTTTAACAAGTCTACTGAAGACCTTTGAGTAAAACGTGTCTGTGACAGCCTGTCGTTTTTCTTCAGGGTCCGTTAACCCAGCTAAAGCAGAAAGAAATTCGTTCTTAGCATCCACCAACTCCACGGCAATACCTAATGAAGCGAAAATCTCAACAACCTGCTGCGGCTCACCCTTTCTCATTAGGGCATTATCAACAAAAACTGTTCTCAGCTGGTCGCCCAGGGCGCGGTGCCCAAGCACTGTAACAAGTGAACTGTCCACCCCCCCGCTTAAAGCGTTAATCGCCTTTGCTTCGCCTACTGTTTGCTTAATATGAGCAATTTGTTCATCGATGAAATTTTCATAATCCATTATGACCTCCTTACAAGCTTTTCTCGACCGACATTAAAAACTATAGTAACTTCAAGAACCTAAAATCTAACACTGCTGGTAAGGGCTGTCAAGCGTTGTCACAGATTATCACCACCTAAACGCTCTCAGAAAATCAATTTTACATAGAATCTACTGTTGACTGCCTCAGCTAAATCTGCTATTTTATATATGCTATATCTAAATATTAGAAATGGTTGCTAAACCAAACCAGGACATTTATAATGTTATCTTAAACACTGGCAAGGTTAGGCAAAGTAGGGGCTGACTAAGCGGGAGTGAACACTATGCTAACTGACAAAAAGAGTAAAGACGAATTAATTCACGAATCAAGCACGTCGAGTTACGACATTGTCACATTTAGACAACAGAGGAGACACTAATGAAGTCGGAGGAAAAGTGGCATTCTCTGGTAGAAAATGTTCCCGATATCATTATGGTTGTTGACCGTGATGGCACAATCCAATTTATTAATCATACTGTATCAGGCATAACCTCCGAACAGGTGACCGGAAAGACAATTTATGACTACATATCGTCTGAGTACCATGAGATAACAAAAAAGTACCTTGAGCAGGTTTTTCAAACTGGTATCGGAAGTGACTACGAGCTTATCGGAGCCGGGCCTCACGGCACAACCTCATGGTATTGGACGACCGTTGGGCCTATTAAGCACCAGGGACAAGTAGTTGCTGCAAGCATAATTACCAGAGATATTACCAAGAACAAGCGTGCGCAAGAGGCGCTACGGCGGCAGGCTTATCGTGCCGAAACAATCATCCAAACCTCGATAGACGGATTTTGTATGGTTAGCGTTGATGGCAAAATTATGATGGTCAATTCTGCCTTTTGCGATATCACCGGTTATTCAAAAGAAGAACTGCTCGGGATGAAAATTACGGGTATTGAAGCTATGGAAACAGCCGAACAGACAGCACATCACATAGATAAAGTGATAAATGTGGGATACGACCGTTTTGAGACGAAACACCAACGTAAAGATGGGAGAATAATTGATATAGAAGTCAACTCGCAATTTTGCAATTTTGAGCAGGAAAAATTTTTCTTTAGCTTCTTTAGAGATATTACTAAGCGCAAGAAGGCAGAGAAAGAAATCAAAAAGTTCAAAACGATTTCTGACAGAGCTGGCTATGGTGTTAAGATAAGTAACCTTAAGGGTAATCTTATCTATATAAATGAATCTTGTGCGAAAATACATGGATATACATCAGATGAACTCATTGGCAAAAACCTTTCCATTTTTCACAATAAAGAGCAAATGGAAAATGTGAATAGATTAAACAAGCAACTAACAGAAAAGGGCAGCTTTGTTGCTGAAGAGGTATGGCATAGAAGAAAAGACGGCACCATCTTCTGTGCCTTGATGAATGGTACGCTCATAAGAGACGAAAAAGGAGAACCTCTGTTTTTGGCCAGCGCAGCTATTGACATTTCTGAACACAAGAGGGCAGATGAGGCATTGCGGGAGAGTCAGCACCGGCAAATGGCAATTCTTAACAGTATTCCTGATATGGCCTGGTTAAAGGACAAAGATAGCAGATATATTGCCGCAAATGAGACTTTTTGTCGGTCATTTTGTATAAAGCTTGAGGATTTGGTTGGGAAGACTGATTTTGATATCTCTCCAGAGGACCTGGCCCAAAAGTATAGAGCTGATGACCAGAAAGTTGTGAAATCCGGCAGGCAAATGCGAATAGAGGAACCTTGGGCATCGAAGGGGGATGCCGGTGAAAGAATGTATCTAGAAACTATCAAAACACCAATTCGTAATGAAAAGAGAGAGATTATTGGAACCAGCGGTATCGCACGTGATATCACAGAGCGTAAGAAGGCAGAGGAGGCATTGCAGCAAAGTGAGATTAAGTATAGAACACTTCTTGAGAATATTCCTCAAAAGATATTCCTTAAAGACAAAAACTCTGTGTATATATCCTGCAATGAGAATTACGCTAAGGATTTAAATATAAAAGCTGAGGAAATTTCCGGGAAAACAGATTATGACGATTACCCCAGGGAATTAGCTGAAAAATACAGGGCAGACGATAAAAAAATCATAGAATCAGGAGAAACACAAGATATCGAGGAAAAATATATCCAGGACGGACAGGAAAGGATTGTACACACAATCAAAACGCCTGTCAAAAATGAACAGGGCAACGTTACTGGAATATTAGGCATTTTCCGGGATATCACCAAGTTAAAGCAAACAGAAGAGGAGCTCGATATGTACCGCGAAAAAATGGTGCGGGCAGAACAAATGGCTTCACTCGGAACACTAAGTGCCACTATGGCCCACGAGCTTACCCAGCCTCTGACGGTCGTTAACCTATCTATCGAAAATTCATTGGCTGAATTGGAAAAAACAATTTGTCCGGACGATGTAATAAAAGGACTAAAAGACGGTCTTTCTGAACTTTCAAACGTAACTTCAATAGTTGACAGATTCCGCAATTTCGCAAGGCAATCCTCAGAAAAAATAGCCGCCAAGGTTAATTTAAAAGTCCTTGCTGAGAGAATCACGATGTTGTTAAATGAAAGTGCTCGGCGGGCGAAACTTACCTTTCGCCTTAAGGGTTTGGACAAGCTACCACTTATATATTCGAACGAGAAAGACTTAGAACAATTGTTTTTTGCTCTGATTGATAATGCTATACAGGAAGCTGATGGCAAAAGGAACCACCAGCTTACTATTAGTGGTACTGTAAAAGATAAATACATTGAATTGCGATTCTCTGACGATTGTGGCGGTATTGCACCAGAGAATATCGACAAGATTTTTGAACCGTTTTTTACAACCAGACCAGCAGGTGAAGGAACAGGTCTCGGACTTTGTGTCGTACAGCGTATTGTGACTGAAGCCGGCGGTAAAGTTAGCGTCAAAAGCAAACCTGGTAAAGGTTCAACTTTCTTTATCACTCTTCCTATCAATAGAGACAGAATGTTGTAACTGAATAGAAATGAAAAATAACGTAAAACAGCACATCTTTTTTGTTGACGATGAGCCAAAAGTTCGGGAGGTAGTAAGCAAAACTCTTGAACAACTCGCTGTGAAAGTTAGCTGTTTTGCCAGTGGCGCTCAGTGCCTCAAACAATTACGTTCCCAGCCGTGCGATTTACTTATAACCGATGTCAAAATACCGACAATGGATGGCATAGAGCTGCTAACTGAAGCTAAATGTATTATTCCCCTATTGCCAATACTGGTTATAACCGGCTACGGCAATATTCCGATGGCCGTCAGGGTTATGAAGGCAGGCGCATCAGATTTCATCGAAAAACCGCTGGACAGAGAGGGTTTTCTATCAACTGTTAAATCTTTGTTAAAGCCCGATATTTCTGATAAGCCTTCTGTGCGTAAACCGCTTACTAATACGGAGTTAAAAGTTTTGTATCTAATCCTGGAAGGTAAGAATAATAAGGAAATAGCCCAATTGCGACACCGTTCCGTAAGGACCATCGAAGATCAGCGCTACACCATTATGAGCAAGCTTGGCGCAGATAATTTAATCGAGCTGGTTAAAAAAGCCGCTACGATGGGGCTTTTTGAGTTACCAACAAAAAAATAATACATTCATAAGGCCTTTTACAACGTAAACTCTTCAATAATAATCTATTACGCTCATTTTCATTCCTTTAATATCTACTAAAAATCCCGTAATTTCCACGATTGTTATTTGTTTAAGGATATTCTACATTCAATTAAAGGTTAACATTAGAACATCTATTTATGATGTTACCTCTTCTACCGGAGCTGAGCCTAACAGTTGGAAAACAAGATGGAGGGATGTTAGGCTCAGCAGTATTAAAACTCGGGAAAATACTGCCTGACTATGATAAGTTTCTGCGGGGTGGTAACCAGACATAAAGACGTGCCAAAATAATTCACTACGATTTGACTGGACGTTATATAAATCAGTAAAAAATGTGCTGAAGAAGATTTGTTGGTAAAGTCATAAATAATTTTATAAGTAAGTGCATAAAACTGAGAAATTATGCGCAGTAGGCTTATCTTTTATTATCCATCATTCAAAGTTCTTCTGCTACAATGTCATCGAAGAAGCCTTTTCTATTACGCCAGCTATACAATGCTATACTACCTGAATTCAGGCCATTATCAGTAACCGAAAATACAAGCGCGCCATCAATATACAACTGCAGGGTTGCACCCTGAACAATTATCTCAAGCTGATAGCTTCTGTCCCGCTCGTAAACTACCGAGTCCTCGGCAAGCAGAGCGAACTCGCCATTTTGCTTCTTAACCAATCTGCGATACCCTTTGTCTCTATTCCAGCCGAAACGGTAATAATTGTCGTTGTCCTGATAGCGGAACATAACTCCTATACCATCGTTATCCTCAGAGCCGATAGTCATGCTGACTTTATAATCAGTCCAGCCGATACCTGCTTCGTAAAACGCATAAGCTCCGAGTTTTCGAAGGTCGCTAGCACTTGTCGGCGAAGAATATATATTCGAGCTTTGAACCAT
>CAYSJK010000089.1:0-9852 GCA_964431375.1 uncultured Pirellulales bacterium | reverse complement strand
GCCTTTGAGAATCTGGCAAAAAAAATCGTAATGGTCGAAAAAGATGAGGACATAGCCGCTGTGTGGCGGACAATCCTTGGAGGACAAGGCAAATGGTTAGCGGAACAAATCATAAATTTTGAGATAAACCCCAAAAACATAAAAAATATGATGGATAAACATCCAGAATCCTTAAGAGACAGAGCATTTATTACAATTCTTAAAAATCGACTGCATCATGGTGGAATTTTAGCAAATGGTGCCGGACTTATAAAAAACGGGGAAAATGGAAAAGGATTAAGGTCTCGTTGGTACCCCGGAACCTTAAAAAGAAGAATCATGGATATTACCACAGTAAGAAATAAGATAAAGTTTATTGAAGGTGATGGTCTGGAGATTATTGAGAAAAACCTAAACAGGAACGATGTTGCATTTTTCATTGACCCCCCATATACAAAGGCAGGAAGACGGTTGTATAAATACCACGAAATAGACCATGAAAATATTTTCGACCTGGCAGAGCATATCAATGGTAATTTTTTAATGACATACGATAACGCACCAGATATCGAAGCTTTAGCTTTGCAACAAGGTTTCGTAGTAGAGAAAGTATTAATGAAAACAACCCATCACCTGAAAAAGTACGAACTGGTGATAAGTCGAAATCTTGAATGGTTGAGAGTTCGTTAATGAGATTCGATGGGCAAGAATTTAATCGAAAATATCGAAATCCGAAACAAATGAAAATGACCAAAACTTGTCTGACGACAGCCAAGATTCAAAATACAAAACGAGATTACTTCGGCCTACGAAAAAGGCCTCGCAATGACATTATTACGATGTACGACATACTAAATACGAGAGACGAGACATGATAGAAGTTAACAGGCAAGGTGAGGTTTGGGTTTTTGCCGAGCAGCATAACGGCGAGTTACAAGATGTGCCCGTTGAGCTGATGAGTAAAGCCCGGAAACTCGCTGACACCCTCGGCGTAAAATTAGCAGCGGTCCTTCTTGGTAACGACGTTAAAGAGCTAACTACAAAGCTGTTCCAATACGGCTCTGATAAGGTTTATCTGGTTGAGCACCGCTCACTGAGACATTACCAGGCGAATAGCTACGCGAAGGTAATGTTCGATTTGATACATAAATATCAGCCGCAGATTGTCCTTTACGGGGCCACCGTAACCGGCCGAGACCTTGCTCCTCGAATTGCTAGCGCTACTAAGGCCGGCCTTACTGCGGATTGCACGGATTTGCAAATCGGCGACCATACAACGGTGGCAGACAAGAAATTGCATAAGAATCTACTGTTTCAGATTCGCCCTGCCTTCGGCGGAAACATAATCGCCACGATTATCAATCCCGACCGCTGGCCGCAAATGGCGACGGTTCGCGAAGGTGTTATGCCGATGCCGGAGCCGGATGTAAAACGCAAAGGTGAAATCGTTGAAGAAAAGGTGCGAATCTCGAAACAGGACCTGCCGCTGAAGATTCTCGAAGAACATAAACGTGCGAAAAAAGTCAATCTAAAAGCTGCTCGGATAATCGTTGCCGGCGGTGCAGGCGTCGGCAGTAAGGAGAATTTCAAGCTCGTCTGGGACCTGGCCAACTGTCTCGGAGCGGCGCCGGCTGCCTCCAGGGCGGCAGTAGATTTGGGCTTTATCGACCACGACCATCAGGTCGGCCAGACCGGCACGACGGTTAGGCCAAGTTTATATATCGCGGTTGGAATCAGCGGTGCAATCCAGCATCAGGCGGGTATGAACCAGAGCCAGAAAATTGTTGCAATCAATAGCGACCCCAATGCACCAATCTTTCAGCTCGCACATTATAAAATCGTCGGTGACTTAAATAATGTTGTGCCTAAGATGATTAAGGCAATAAAAGAAAAAACGGTATAGGAAATCAAAAATGAGTAATTTTTACTCAGACAACGACGACATTCAGTTTTTATTCAGGCATATTGACATCGGCAAGCTGGCGGAAGTTTGCGAAGAAGACTTTCGGTTTGCGAGCGAATTCGATTATGCCCCCGCCAATGCCGACGAGGCGATACAAAATTATCGATTAGTGCTGGATTCGCTGGGAGAGCTTGCAGCGGATTTTATTGCTCCGCGAGCCGAAGACGTGGACCGTCAGGGCAATATCTTAAATGAAGACGGCTCGGTGACCCGCCCGAAAGGGATTGAAGAGTCTTTAGAGAAGCTTGCACAGGCGGAAGTGATGGGCTTCACTCTGCCGCATCGGTTCGGCGGACTGAATTTTCCGAACCTTGTTTATTCGATGGCAATAGAAATCGTCTCCCGGGCAGATGCTGCGCTTATGAACATATTCGGCCTGCAGGGAATCGCAGAGACAATCAATGCCTTTGCATCGGAAGAAATCAAGCAGCAATATCTGCCGGCCTTTGCTGCAGGCAAAGTAACCGGAGCAATGGTGTTGACCGAGCCGGATGCAGGTTCGGATTTGCAATCGGTAAAAGTATCCGGCCATGATACGGAACAAGAACAGCCGGCGAAGGTATATCAGGATGCCGAGGGCAACTGGTTCATTCGGGGAGTAAAAAGGTTTATCACCAACGGCTGCGGCGAAATACTTCTGGTTCTGGCTCGCAGTGAGCCGGAAATATCCGACGGGCGGGGTTTGAGTTTGTATCTCGTCGAGCGCGGGCCGTGGATTAAAATCCGCCGGCTGGAAGAAAAACTTGGCATCCACGGCAGCCCGACCTGCGAGATGTTCTTCGACGACGCTCCGGCAAAACTCATCGGAGAGCGGCAACGCGGCCTGATTACCTATGTGATGAGCTTAATGAATGGTGCGCGTATCGGTATTGCGGCTCAATCGGTGGGTATCGCAGAAGCTGCCTATCGTGTTGCTCGCGATTATGCGGCAAGCAGAAGACAGTTCGGAGTAGCGATTGAGAAACTGCCTGCGGTGCGGGATATGCTGCTCGATATGAAAGTGGCAATCGAAGCAGCCAGAGCGCTTCTTTATGAAACATCCCGGGTCGTTGATATGGAGATTGGATATGCCAAACGGCTCAGCACAAATCAGCCCCAGGACAAAGAACAGGCCAGGCAGCTCAAAGCCGGCTCGCGAAAATACAAAAGAATAGCTGGGATGCTGACGCCGATGAGCAAATATTACTGCAGCGAGATGTGCAACAGGGTCGCTTACGATTCGATTCAGGTCCTCGGCGGAAGCGGGTATATGCAGGACTACGCCTGCGAACGGCACGCCCGCGATGCGAGAATCACAACCATCTACGAAGGCACAAGCCAGCTGCAAATCGTTGCATCGGTTCGTGGTGTCTGTAGCGGAACAGCCGAAAATGTTATTGGTGAGCTTGCACAACAACAATTCGACCCGCAGCTAAAAGACCTGCTGGAAATACTTTCCGAAGGTACGGAGCAGTTAAAAAGTGCAATTACCTTTGTAAAGGAAAACGGCAATGAGTATATGGACCTCTACGGCAGAGCGCTGGTCGATATAGCGATAGATTTGATTAACGGGTATCTATTGTGCGGACAGGCCAGCACAAAAGTGGATATGCAGGTAAACGTCGCCGATGTTTCTTCCGGCAATGGTGAAAAGATATCGATGAAAAAAAGAAAGGCGATGATTGCTCGAAGATACATCACTAAAAACGCACCAAAGATTACTGCTCTGGCAGATTCGGTTCGCTCGGGCGATAAATCAACATTTACCGAATATGAAGCGATGATTGGACCTGTACCTACTGAATAAGGAAAATGCGATGCTGAGGGCGGTTATTTTCGATTTCGATGGTGTAATAACGGATTCGGAGATTCTGCATCTTCGCGCCTTCAATCAGGTGCTGGCCCAGTACGGCGTGGAAATTTCAACAAAAGACTACTACAAAGAATACCTCGGCTATACTGATGTAGATTGCTACAAAATGCTCATTCAAAAAGGTCAGCTTAAAACAGATGAGCAGCAAATCGAAAATCTTGTAAAGCAGAAAAACCAGGTATTCGAAGAGCTGGCAAAAACCGAAGGCCAGATTATCCAGGGCGTTCGTGATTTTCTGAAGATGCTCAAAGATAATAAGATTCCGATGGCGATATGCTCCGGGGCACTGCGAGCAGAGATTGAGCTTATACTCGAACAAGCCAAGCTGAGAGATTTCTTCGAGGTGATAGTATCGGCTGAGCAGGTGAAAAAAGGCAAGCCAAGCCCTGAAGGGTTTTTACTGGTTCTAAAAAAACTCAATCAAAGCCGGGAAGAACCTATCGAAGCTAATCAATGTATCGCGATAGAAGATTCACACTGGGGCCTAAAAGCCGCCAAGTCGGCAGGGATGCATACGGTTGCCGTGACAAATTCCTACGATGCCGAGCAATTGGCAATGGCTGAAAAAATCGTTGCCCGGCTGAGTGAGTTAAGTATCAACGATTTACAAGGACTGTGTTCTTGAATTCGCAAACACTATAAAAAAAAACCTGCCGGCAAAAGGGTGTTGACTTAAATTTATTTTTGGAGAGGGTGAGAAGAAAAGCCGGCAGGGGCTTAAATATCCAAAATTGATAATTTTTATAGCATGCGTTTCCTCCGCGATATCAAGCTACCGAGACCAAGCGTCAGCCGGTTCGAGAACAACTGAACCGAGACTATCAAAAACACTCTGCAGTTTATCTGGTTTTAATGTGGGGTCGCATAGCTGAACTTCATCGATGAATTCATTAAAACAAGCTGTGAATGTATTACCAATATCAACTCCATCAATAAGAAAAGGTGCCGCGTTTGCTTCAATGGCACCAATCTGTTTAGAATCCTCGACTGGGAATCCGATGTGATATACACGTACTATTTGGCACCATAAACAATCGTTGACAGTGGTCGTCGAGATTGGTTCATCCGAAGGAGTTGGATTCGGGTCATAAAACCACGCCCTGCTTGCTTCACCATTCATTAACTCTGGTGCTTCTTCGAAGGGCCTTTGCGCAACTCGTACAGCAATCGCAAGCTGAGTGAAAAGTAGAACAGCTGCTATAACTGAAAAACAACGACAGACCAACCTTTTCATCTTACGCCTCCTTACTTCTGCGCATCCTTACGCGACAAGATGCAATTTCTGGTCTAAATTTACCCGCAGTTTTTGATTACATATTAACTACGTCTTCTATTGGAGAGGATTTGGTAGGCAAAAAGCCTCCTTGCCACTCCTCCTTGAATTCGAAACAAGTATAAAAACTAACGGGAAAATGTCAAGGAAAAAGTCCTGTAAAAACCGATTTTTTCAGAATATTTTATATCCGAAAAACCAGTTTTTGTGTAAAAACAGCATTTTCTTTTGGCTATAACAACAGCCAGGACAATTAGAGTCTGCCCTGAACGTCCTCGGAAGTATCTTCAACGGCTTCGCCGGCGGACTGGATATCTCGGCCCATGCCTTTGAAGGTCTCGCAGCCAAACGATAAAAATGCAAACGCCACCAACGCAATTGCTAAAAGGATTTTCCTAATCATTTTACTTAATACCTCAAAATGTTTCTTTTTTCCGACTCATCAAATAAAAGTTAAAGACTCCTGTCACTCCAGCTGCATAATACCCAGGCCGGAGACTTTGGCTTTGACTTTTCCGGTCCTTAGGTCATACTCAATCGAATCAACCAGTGCGCCATTTAAGTAACAAGGTTGAGATTTATCACCTTCCACCTTCATTATCAGATTTTTGTGGTCATAAAACAGCTTACTTCCAATAAACTGGTTGTCCTGGTCTTCATAGCTTACTCCGCCGCTGGCTTTCAGAGTAGAAAGCTCGGTTCGGCCGTCTTCGGTTTCATAAATCAGAGCTTCGATGTGGCTGGCATAAGCAATACCCTGCTGCACGTATTTACCGTCAATAACAGGGACATAATCGATACGCATTTTTTGCTCTTCGGCATCGGCGATAAGCAAATTCGAATTGGAAAGAAACTTGAGCGTATCAAAGTTGCGCAGGAAAGCATAGCATCGCCGGCGCAAGCTGAACCTCGATGTCTGTTCATCCGTTTCAGATACACCCGCGTTTGCGAACTTTATTATTCCCGGACCGGTGGCTACGAAGATTTGTTCGTCCTGCTCGAAATCGAATTGACTACACTTCAGCTCAATTCCGCTAATTAACTCTTCGCCTGCGGATTTTACGGTTGCCAGACGAACCACGCCCCCACTTGCCCTGAGATGTTCCAACTGCGAGCCGCCACCAGTGGCCTGCGAGGAAAGATTTACTGCAAGTTGCGGGGCCGTAAGTGTGTATTTCTGCTCGATGCCCGGGTACTCTCTAACCATAGAACATATACAATCGCCTTCGAATACGACCTGATTTGAGCCAAGCAAAAACTTAGTTTGTTTCTGAGCCGTTATATTTATCGGCACAGTGCTTTTCTCCTGGTTTGTATCCATTATGTCATCGGCGTAAAATATAAGCTCGGTCGGCCCGGCCGCGACAATATCGTTATCAAAAGCACTGTAATCGATTTGTTCAGCGATAAACCTGGCTCGCTGGCTAACGCCATTCTGGTCCTGGTCAGAGTCAAGCGGCAAAACGGAAATCTCAACGCCGCCGTTTGCGCTGAAGTGCTCTATGCTCGTTGTTGAAACAGAGCCCTGTTTATTCCTGTCCTTTGACAAATCTACTGTAAGTTTTGGTGCTGAAAGCGTGTACTTTTCCTTGCGCTCGGGGTCGGTGGAAGGCATTGAACAGAGACAGTCCCCGTCGAATATAATCTGGTTTGAAACCGACAGGAATTTCGTCTGTTCCTGAGCCGTTATTTCTATCGGCATAGCGGGTTGTTCCGCCTGGTCAGCCGATACGTTATTTGCATAAAATGAAATCTTAGACCTGCCGGGAGCTACTACTTCGCCGGTGGAGGCGCTATAATCAATCCGTCTGGCAACAAAAGTGTTCCGCCCTTTCGCATCTTCAAGTTTTTTTCTGACAGAACTAACGGATTCAGCCGACTCACCATCGACCTTGCTGGAGCTTTTAAGCAGTCTGGGTATGCTCATCGGTGAAACGATTACGCTGCCATCGCAGGAAACAGCTATATCATTAACATCCTCTTGTAGTTCATTTGGCTCGCTCCGTTCTGCTGGACCGGTCTGGCGCGTTCTGCTGTCGGTGTCACCGGGTTCTCCGCTTGTGGCCTTCGCCCAGAAAATATCGTTGATGGATATTTCATCATCAGCAAAAATCAGCTGCTCAGGTGTATCAATGAGCACGTTTTCCATAAATACACATTTATAGTTTTCTCCCGACCGCTTTTTACCCCCCCCTTTCTCACCGACCTCTGTTGACTGCTCCGGCTCAGTGGCTGACCCCTGGGCACCTGTAGCTGGGGAAAATAAATCTCCGATGGAACTTTTTATACGCAAACTCTCCAAATTAACTATTCTCAGATATTCAAGCCGTCCGAGCCGGGCATTATATATCAGCTCAAAGCCCTTGCCGAACATCTGCGCATCCTCCGAGACAAACTTCACAGGTCCTTCGCTGGCAAAAAGGGTCTTGTCGCTGAAAAAAGAAACGTCCTCGAGATAAACAAAGCTGTCTTTGATGTCACTTGAAGCTTGAGGAAAAATATGAATGACCACATCTGATGTCAAAGTTGCGTCCTTTGGTGTGGGTCTGCCAATAGCGGTTTCAACGTTTACTTTTCCTTTATCAGCGGTTATATAACAGTTGAAAGAATCCTGATAAACATTCATATACGGTTTTTCAACTTCCCACTGACCTTGTGCCTGGTGCAGAAGCTCTTCGAATCCAAATACCCTGTCAATTTCTCTGTTCTCATTGCGGTGTATGAATTTCGCATTTTTTAGCACACCTACACCAACGTCGCCGAACTTGCCGATTTCACCTTCGATGTCATTAATATTGCTGTCATCCACAACGTCGATATCAGTCGCTGGTCCCTCACCCATCCTGCTGCCAAGCAGGTATATCGCAAGTATAATTGTAAACGAGATAAGACCGATTAGAATCTTTCTCAATATTGAGCTCATCTTATTGTAAGCCGGATTTTCGCTCATAGTAAATGTGCATATAATCGGGATTGCAGTTGATATTTATTACTGCAAATACCTTTTCATAAGTTCCTGCCATTTGCCGGAATCTTTCAGGATGTATTCTATTACTTCGCGTACGGCTCCGGCCCCTCCGGGTCGAGTGGTTACGAAATCAGCATATTTCTTGACCTCGTCAACGGCATTGGCAACAGCCACGCCGAAGCCGACATATCTAATGGCCGGTAAATCCTGCAAATCATCACCGACATAGGCTGCTTGTTGCGGAGTAAGACCCTCCTGCTTGAGAAACTTCTCAAGTACGGGCAGTTTATAATGACAATCCTGAAATACGTTTTCAATGCCGAATTGTTTTGCTCGAATTTCGGTTGGAGCTGAAGCCCTGCCGCTAAATAGCGCTATCTTTAGCCCTGCCCTCAGCCATAGACGAATCCCGTGGCCGTCCTGTACGTTAAAGAATTTGCTTTCGCTGCCGTCGCCGTTAATGATAATAGTGCCGTCGGTCAGGACCCCGTCAACATCGAGAGCGAGAAGTTTTATGTCTGAAAGATTCGGCACTGGTTATTTCTCCATATCCGAACGTTTTGGTCATTTGGAAATTTGAATCTTGACTGTCGTCAGACAAGTTTTGATATTGTTTCGTGCTTAGGATTCAGGATTTCGTATTTTATGTCTTGGTTTTAATGTTCTCATCAGTAAAAACACACACCTCGTATATTATCCGACCACCTTTATTGTAACTATGTCCTGTACGTCGATTATCCCTACGGGTCTGTCGCCGGCATCGACAACAGGCAGCTCGTCAATTCTGTATTTGTGGAAAATAGCGGTGGCCTCCGAAGCAAGGGCATCGGCTCTTATTCTCTTACAATCGGCGGTCATAATATCACCGGCTTTTAGCTCGAAAGCTCGGTCGCCCTTTTGGGTGAACAATCGCCTGAGGTCCGCATCGGTAATAATCCCCGCTAATTTGCCGGCTTTGTCAACGACCATCACAGCGCCGTGACGTTTTATATCACTGGTTTTTTTAAGCATTTGTTTTATCGTATCGGTGGCCTCTATGATGGGAAGTTTCTCACCGGCTTTGAACATCATCGACTGCTCAACGGTCAGCAATTGCGCGCCGAGTGAGCCCCCCGGATGGAATCTCACGTAATCCTCGACACTGAATTTGCGCGCCTTCATCACGGTAAATGCAAGGGCATCGCCGATAGCGAGCATACAGGCCGTAGAAACACTCGGCGCAACTCCAAGCGGACAGGCCTCGGACTTCCTGCCCATACACAAAACCACATCAGCGTACTTGCTTAAAGTCGAGTCGCCCTCACCGGTTATTGCTATCAGCTTGATTTGCAATTGTTTGACGAGGTTTATCAGCCGGATAATTTCATCGGTCTCGCCGTGAAAACTAAGAACAATCACAATATCATCTTTGCGGAGTCTGCCGAGGTCGCCGTGAACTGCCTCTGCTGGATGAAGAAAATGGCTCGGGGTCCCCGTCGAAGCCAGAGTTGCGCTTATCTTTTGCCCGATGATGCCGGCTTTGCCGATGCCGCTTACTATAGCTGAGCCGCTACATCCGTAAATCATCTCGCAGGCCCGGACGAACGACTCATCGACTATCGAAGTAACCGAATTTATCGCTTCGCCTTCAGAAGTTATTACCCGCCGTGCATATTCAAGGTCAAATTGCACTTATTTAAACTCCTGATTCTTTATAGCTAAATTCCAGACCGGCAATAATTCAATAGATACTGCCGGTTTTACCACTCAAGTATTATTAGCACCTGAGAGCATCTTTACCGATTTTTACAAATTGTCAAGCATTTCTCGCATAAAGT
>CAYSJK010000088.1:0-9977 GCA_964431375.1 uncultured Pirellulales bacterium | reverse complement strand
TTGCCGTCCCAGAACTTCGGGATACAGCCGTTCTTGTCTTTATCACCGTTTATTATTTCGCGATAATTCTTCAGAATATCCTCAGTGGTAATAGAAACCAGCCGGTTCGTCCCCTCTGTAATTGTCACGGGCCGCTCCGTGGTCTTTCTAAGTGTCATACACGGCACACCAAGTATCGTCGTCTCCTCCTGTATACCGCCTGAATCCGTCAAAACAATGGCCGCATTGCTCATCAAACACAAGAAGTCCAAATACCCAACTGGCTCAAGAAGTAACAGATTGTCCATCGCCTCAATCCTTTTCTCGAGGTTGCTTCCTTTAATATTATTTCTTGTCCGCGGATGAATCGGAAAAACCAGTTTCAACTCTTTTGTAATCTGCTCAAATGCCGCAATAATCTCACCGAATTTTTTCAAATCGTCAACATTACTGGGCCGATGGAAAGTAACTACACCATATTCCCTCGGTGAAAGCCCCAGATGCTCAAGTATATCAGAGATCTGGGCCTTTTCACGGTTTGCTAATAGAGTGTCTATCATTACGTTGCCAACAAAATGTATCTTCTTTGAGTCAATACCTTCTCTTAGCAGATTATCGACTCCTGATTGTTCCGTAACAAATAAAAGGTCGCTTATGGCATCGGTCAGCATCCTGTTGATTTCTTCCGGCATAGTTCGGTCAAAACTTCTCAGCCCGGCTTCAACATGTATAAGTTTGACACCCAGCTTGACTGCGACTAATCCGCATGCAATCGTGCTGTTTACATCACCTACAACAAGAACGTAGTCCGGCTGAAAATCTAAAACAACCGGCTCAAAACGTTCTATTATTTTTGCCGTCTGATGCGCGTGACTACCTGAACCGGCTTCCAGATTAATATCCGGCCTGGGAATATTCAAATCTTCAAAGAACAGCTTACTCATGTTCTCATCGTAATGCTGTCCGGTATGAACAAGCAGCACATCAAAATTACCGCTTTTCTCAAATGCCCGCATCAGAGGGGCAATCTTCATAAAATTAGGTCTTGCGCCAGCTGCGCAGATGACTTTAATCATACGTATGAAATCCAAACTTGGTATAAAAAGAAAACTCGTTTCAACTGAAATGTTATATTATTAGATGTTATTTTTGTCTGTCCTGTACCAGTCTATCGTTGCCTTAAGACCTTCGTCGAGCGGTGTTTTAGCTTCAAAGCCAAATAGCTTTTTTGCTCTTGAAGTATCCAGGCATCGCCTCGGCTGGCCGTCTGGTTTAGAACTGTCCCAGCGAATTTCACCTCTAAAACCGGTTAGCCTTGTAATCTTCCCCACCAGCTCTTTTATAGTTATCTCAAATCCCGCTCCGATATTTACCGGCTCAGGGCCGTTGTAATGCTCGGTAGCTAAAAGAATACCTTCAGCGGCATCGGAAGCATAAATAAACTCGCGTGACACGTTTCCTGTCCCCCAGCAGTCAATATGGTCGGCATTATTATCAACAGCATCTACGCATTTCTTTATCAAAGCAGGTATCACGTGACTCGTGGCAGGGTCAAAATTGTCGCCGGGGCCGTAAAGATTAACCGGCAGCAGGAATATCGAATTAAAACCGTATTCGGCCCTGTAAGCCTGTGACTGGATGAGCAGCATTTTCTTTGCCAGGCCGTATGGCGCGTTGGTTTCCTCCGGATATCCGTTCCAGAGGTCCTTTTCCTTAAAAGGCACCGGTGTAAATTTCGGATATGCGCAAACTGTGCCGATTGCCACGAATTTCTCAATATTGCGAATCCGGCCCTGCTCTATGAGCTGAATGCCCATCATCAGGTTCTTGTAGAAGAACTCGCCCGGATGTTCACGATTTGCGCCGATACCGCCGACAACCGCTGCCAGGTGAATAACAATATCCGGCTTCATATCATCGTACATTCTGATGATGTCATCGAGGTTTACAAGGTCATAATCTTCAATCTTTGGCACGAGGATATTCTTGCAGTGGCGTTTTTGCAGCCCTTTCGTAACATAACCGCCGAGAAAACCGGCACCACCGGTAATCATAACTCGTTTGTCCTGAAAAAAGCCGCTCATTGTAATTTTCAAATCGGAATTCTCAGTTCCTATTTCCCATGGTCTTTAATAAGCTTTTCGCACTCTGCAATTTTCATATCAGCGTCAGCCATCAGCTTCGCAAGCTCTTTGAATGTTACTTTTGGCTGCCAATTGAGCAATTTTTTGGCCTTGGCCGGGTCGCCCTGCAGGAAGTCGACTTCTGTCGGCCTGAAATAGCGGGGGTCAATCTCTACATACTTTTGCCAATCCAAATCAAGATAGCTGAAGACCTCCTCTACAAACTCTCTAACCGAGTGGCTTTCGCCGGTGGCTATAACATAATCGTCGGGCATATCCTGCTGAAGCATAAGCCACATTGCTTCCACGTAATCGCCGGCGAAACCCCAGTCACGTTTTGCGTCAAGATTTCCCAGATAAAGTTTGTCCTGCAAGCCGCATTTGATTCGCGTTGCAGCTCTTGTAATTTTTCTTGTAACGAACGTCTCGCCACGCCTTGGCGATTCGTGATTGAATAAGATTCCGTTGGCGGCAAACAATCCATAAGCTTCTCTATAGTTCACCGTTTGCCAAAAGCTGTATACCTTCGCACAGCCGTACGGACTTCGCGGGTAAAATGGTGTTTTTTCTGTCTGCGGTGTTTCGACGGCTTTGCCGTACATCTCGCTGCTCGAGGCCTGGTAAAACTTCGCCGGCTTTTCCATAGCACGAATCGCCTCAAGCAGCCGAAGCGTTCCAAGCGCATCTACGTTGACCGTATAGATGGGTGTATCAAAGCTTACCCGAACGTGACTTTGCGCACCAAGATTGTAAACTTCGTCGGGCTTGATGTCGTTTAGAATTATTGACAGACTTCCGCCGTCGGTCAAATCCCCGTAAACCAACCTGAGTCGCGGATGCTCGTGCGGGTCTTCATATAAATGGTCAATCCTGCCGGTATGGAATGACGAGCTTCGCCGTATAATACCCCAGAGCTGGTAACCTTTTTCCAACAACAGTTCTGCAAGATATGAGCCATCCTGTCCTGTGATGCCGGTAATTAACGCCTTTTTCATGGTGTTCAACCTCCCTGTGAAGGGGCTAAAAGTTAATATCTAAAAGCATAAGATAGCAAATAATACGCTCCATAAGTATCCGGAATTATGCACTCGAGCTCTTTTGCTCTTGTGTACTTTGTTTGTACTTTTCATTATCAATAATCACTTGCAGTGTTTCGGTCAGGGAAGTTTTGGGTTCCCAGTCGATTGTCTTTTTGATTCGCTTCAGGCTCGGCACCCGACGCATCATATCCTCAATAGGCCTTCCATAAGCGACATCGTATGGAACAAATTCCTTTTTGCTTGAACTGTCCGTCATTTCGATGATTTTATCAGCAAGGTCTTCAATTGTAATCTCCTCAACCGAGCCGATGTTATATACTTTGCCTGCCGCTTTATTGCAATTCATCAGCTTGATAATCGCTTCTACAAGGTCGGACACATAACAAAAGCATCGTCTTTGTTTACCCGTGCCGTAAATCAGGACCGGCTCGTTTTTTAATGCCCATTGCACAAATCGGGGCACTACCATTCCATACCGGCCGGTTTGCCTCGGGCCGATTGTGTTGAAGAACCTGCCGATTATAACACCAAGGCCATACTGTTGATAGAAAGCAAGACCCAAAAACTCGTCTACTGCTTTGCTGCAGGCGTACGACCACCGGGATAAATTCGTACTGCCGAGCACAATATCATCGTCTTCATGGAAGGGAACCGCCTCGTTTTTGCCATAAACCTCACTGCTTGACGCAATCAAAATTTTCCTGCTGTACTTATTGCACGCTTCAAGGACTGCCTCGGTGCCGCTGATATTTGTCTCTATAGTGTGTACCGGGCTGTCAGCTATGAGCTGGACTCCTACGGCCGCAGCTAAATGGAATACAACATCGCTTCGCCCTACAAGAGTGTCCATCAGCTCGGCATTGCGGATGTCACCTTCAACGAAATCAAAGTTGGGATTGGCTTTGAAAGCTTCGATGTTCTCTAAGCTGCCGGTACTGAGATTATCAACAACTATTACGTTATTACCATTCTTGAGCAGCCGCTCGGCCAGATGTGAGCCAATAAAACCTGCACCGCCTGTAACAAGCGTTTTCACTGTTATTCCTATAAAACTATCCTTAAAACTTTAACTTTATAAAGGATAACGGCCATTAATCAATTATCAAAACCATAAATCGAGCAACTTTGGTTAGACTCCGTCCCCGTCGGCTGCGCTAAAAAACGAGACACATACCCCCTTGTATCTAAATTTTCTTCGGAGACTTTTTTCACCAGTCAGATATGCAGACTTGACCGACAGTCTTCGTATAGCATAAGTATCGGCAAATAAAGAACATAGCTTTAGTCAAGACACGCCTCCTACGAGCACAAACCACCTATTTTACGTAAAAAACTATACGCCCCCAAGACCCAATAAGTTCATAATATGTAATTTGTCCTGAAAGTCAAAAATCGTCATTTTTATCGGTCTATTATACCAAAAATAAATCAGAAGTTTTCATTTTGCGTTGAAATTCATCCACTAAACGAACATTTGTTGCAGTAAACCCCGTTAGAAAGTACGGAAGGGCTTTTGATCCCACCGGCGCCGTGTATTTTTACCTCGCCCATGAGCCGAAGCTTTCTAACGAGGTAAAAGCACGTATTTTTATCGAAAATTCTTCCTTATAGGACTTTTTTCTTGACAATTCGAGCTAAATTGTGTATGATACCTTGTTAAAGGATGGTGGTATGAAGCAGCATATCAAGCTACTCCACGAAACAGGGAGGTTATAAACCCAAGCAAAGCTTTGACATAATCTAATTTGTCGAGCGAATAATATAAATTCGGGAGCAGAAAAGATGACTAAGATAATCCCAGCAAGACAAAAGGTATTATTTTTTGTTTCGTCAATTGTTTTGATAACTTACATAACCAGCCCGGCATGCTCCGGCAATATGCTTAGTAATCCCGGAGCAGAAACCGGCAGTTTAGCAAACTGGTCAACCGATGACCTGCTGGTTGTCGTCGCTTCAAAATCTCAAAGCGAATCTTCGGGTTGGGTTTATCCACATTCAGGAGACTGGTTCTTCAATATGTGTGGACAAGCTGTCGGCATCGCTGTCTCTGAGCGTGTCCTCTATCAGAACATCGATATGAGCGGTTATGCTTCTGATATAGATGCAGACCTGGTTACCTTCCAGGCAAGCACATACATGCAAACCGAAAATGTCCAAAGCATGTCCGGCGCAGATTACGCGCAATTAACTCTTTATTTCCTTGATGAGTCTGCATCGGAAATCGACAGTGCCTCGACTGGCCTTGTTGAATCGCCAAATCTCACCTGGATTCAGGAAACCCTCGATGGTTTTGTACCTGTTGGTACAAGGACTATACGGTATGAACTGCTCGGCCGGAAAGAGGAGGGAACCTGGCTTAACGCTTTCTTCGACGACACAGAGTTCCAGGTGACTGTAATTCCTGAACCGGCAACTGCTTTACTGCTCGGTCTGGGCAGTTTGGCGCTACTGAGAAAACGTGAGAGAATAAACCACTGAGAACGAAAAGATATTTGTTGCTGAATTAAAAAGCTTAATTACTGCCCATAATACGAGCAACATGTTTTGTCGGTTTCCCAGACAGTAACACAGTGAAGTTCTATATTACCGAATTTGCCGGCGAGTTTATTCCATGCAAAAGCCGCGATATTTTCAACGGTAGGATTGGTCTTTTGAAACTCAGCAACATCAGTATTTAGATTCTTATGGTCAATTAATTTTATAAGCTCAACGTCCACTATTTTCTCAAAATCTGCAACACAAAAGCTGTTACGAGCTGTTGGCTTTTTTATCGTAACCTCAACAATATAGTTATGTCCGTGGCCGGTAGGATTTGCGCACTTACCGAAGACTTCAAAATTACGCTCGTTACTAAATTGCTCATTCCAGAGCTTATGTGTTGCAGCAAACTCGAATTTTTCGCTAAAATAAACCATCTTCGAATCCTCTGAATCCCGCCCTTCCAAAGGGCGGGATGAATTTATTTCAACCTTTCTGAAAGGATTGAGCTTCAAACTTAATCTGCTTAATTTTGCCGAGTCAAACTTATCAGCTAACTGTACCCACGCAGTTTTTAGAAGTTCAGTTATCTCAAAAAAGCCAATATGTCTGCCCTGGCGGAAATCTTCTCTTATTCGCCTGGCAAAAACCGGCACGACGAATTCGCGAACACTCTTGTCAATATCGGTTACATTGACAACGAATCCCGTCGTCGGCTCAAGCTCACCAGCTACCTCTACAAGCAATTCGAAAAATATTGATAATCCCTCCCCCGTTGGCCTGGATGCAAACGAGTTAAAGCCGTTACTATCACTCGGCAAAAAAGGATTAATCGAAAATCGCACCTGTCTTGCCGTTTTGTGCATAAATAAAGCCCCATTTACTTGTTGCCGTTGTGAATCAAGCTCAGAACCTCATTTCGGCTTTTTGGGTCTCTCCTGAATAAACCCCGAAGTGCCGATGTTACCATCATCGAGCCGGGCTTCTTTATTCCACGAATCGTCATACAGCTATGTGATGCTTCCAGCACAACCGCGACACCACGGGACTTTAAGCTGCTCATTATAAAATCCGCTATCTGGTACGTAAGTCTTTCCTGCGTTTGCAGTCGGCGGGCAAAACAATCCACAATACGAGCCAGCTTGCTGACGCCGAGCACCGCTCCGGAAGGCAAATAAGCGACAGCGGCAGAGCCGATGAACGGCATCAAGTGATGCTCACAGATACTATAGAAAGGTATGTCACGCAGTAAAACAATTTCGTCATAATTTTCAGTAAAGACACTGCGAAGATGCTCTTTGGGGTCTTCCCGCATTCCGGCTAAAAGCTCGACATACATCCTTGCCACTCGTCCGGGCGTATCCTTTAGGCCTTCACGGGCGGCATCTTCTCCTACCGCCAAAAGTATTTCTGTAACTGCCTTTTCAATTCGTTCCATATCAGGTTTGTTTTTACTTTCTTTTTTCATTTTCAATTTATTCTTCTTATAAGTAATAGTTCATCCAGAGTTACAGCAATCTGTATTTTATTTCGCAACTAAATTCATAAGATAAGTAGTCAATAGTCGCACACCAAATCCGCTTGAGCCTTGAGTCGTATATTCCGTGGCTTTTTCGAACATTTCTACCCCTGCGATATCCAGATGTGCCCATTTTGCGTTACCAACAAACTGTCTCAAAAAGGCCGCAGCTGTGCAGGCACCGCCCCATTTACTGCCGATATTTTTCAAGTCTGCTATTTTGCTCTTCATCTCCTGGGCGTACTCATCGCCGCTTGGCATAGGCCAGATGTTCTCACCACTTTTCTGTGAAGCTGTTTGCAATTGCTTCATTAGTTTCTCATCGTTGCCCATCAGCCCAGCCATATATTTGCCCAGGGCGACCTTGCAGGCACCGGTTAACGTCGCAATGTCAATGATAATATCGCAGTTTTGCTTAACAGCATAGGCAAGTGCATCGCAGAGGAGCATTCTTCCTTCAGCATCGGTATTCAAAACTTCAACGGTTTTGCCGCTGAAGGTCGTAATGATGTCACCCGGGCGATAACTCGTGCCGCTTGGTAAATTCTCTGCTGAAGGAATTATCCCGAAAACGTTGAGGGCGAGTTTTAATTCGGCCACTGCTTTCATTGTTGCTAAGACGGTGATTCCACCGGTCTTATCCAATTTCATCTCATCCATATTATTTGCTGGCTTGATACTTAGCCCGCCGGAATCAAAGGTTATTGCTTTACCCACAAGAGCAATTGTGGGCCGAGCCCCCGCCGTTTTGCTTCGCAAAAACGAAGCAGCGGGGGCTCCTTTACCGGTGGGTTTATATTTCAAAACAATAAATCTTGGAGGACTCTTTGACCCTGACCCAACAGCAAGCACGCCGCCCATACCCTTTGCAGCCATTTGCTTTTCATCAAAAACCGTGCAGCTCAGACCTGCTGTATCTTTTGCCAGCTTATTTGCCTCATCAGCAAGCGCTGGAGGATTTATTACATTGGCTGGTCGATTCGCCAGCGTCCGAGCGTAACTATGTGCACGGCCGATAACAACCCCACTGGTTACACCGATATTCAGCTTTTTTGCTTTTGCGGCATCAGAATCTATTACTTCAACGCTGAGTGAATTCAATCGCCCGTTTTCGCTTTCCGTGACGAACTCATCGTATCGATAGCTGCCTAAATATGTCCCTTCAGCTAAAGCTTTGCCCATTATAGACAAATCAAACCTGCCTGCAAACGCCCGGTGCAGTGCCAGAGAGAGAGTTTTTGCTTTTATCAGAACGGACTTATTTGCCGCATTGGCTGCCGCCTTGCGAACTGTATCAGGCGTTGCCTTTTTCCTTTCGCCAAGACCGACTAAAAGAATCCTCTTTGCACCTATTCTTTCGTTGCCGTAAATAACTGCGCTGGACCCCTCTTTGCCCTTGAAATCACCTAACTTAATTACTCGCTCAATCTCACCATCGAGCTTTTTGTTTATTTCTCTGCACAATGCATCCAGCCCTTTAACGTCAGAGAACTGACCAATCGCAAGCAAATCTGCCTCGCATCTGCTAAAATCGACTTTCCGCGTTTTTAACTCGACATCAATAATCGCTTTCATTTTTTCTGACCTTTTCCTTTTTAGTTTTTGCCACAAAGGCACAAAGAAGTGCAAAGTGCCTAAAGTGTGAAGTGCCTAAAGTTGTGGATTATTTTTTTACTTTGGTTCACCTTAGCTCACTTTAGCTCACTTTTAGTCTCTTTGTGTCTTAGTGGCTGTTTTATTTTTTGTTCTGTGCCGCAGGTAGCTTTCGATAAATCCATTGAGTTTGCCGTCCAGCACTGCCTCTACGTCACCCACCTGAAAACTGGTTCGATGGTCTTTAACCATCTGGTAGGGCTGCAGGACATAGCTTCGTATCTGGTTTCCCCAGGCGATTTCTCCCTTATCGCCGTACAGTTTTGCAATCTCATCGTCTCGTTTTTGCTGTTCGAGCATATACAATCTGGCCTTGAGCATTTTTAATGCCTCAGCCCTGTTTCTGTGCTGGCTTCGTTCGCTCTGGCATTGCACGACGACACCGGTCGGTTCGTGCGTAATACGCACGGCGGAGCTGGTTTTATTTACGTGCTGGCCGCCGGCACCTCTGGCCCGATAGAAATCAATCCGCAGGTCGTCATCGTTTATTTCAACGTCGATGTCTTCATCAAATTCCGGAATACAATCCACAGCGGCAAAGCTCGTATGCCGTCGCTTGTTCGCATCGAAGGGACTAATCCGAACGAGCCGGTGCACGCCGACCTCACAGGAAAGTTTGCCGTAAGCAAAAGGTCCGCTGACCCGCAACGTTATCGAGCGAATCCCCGCCTCTTCACCGGGAGTAATATCAAGCTCCTGGAATTTGTATTTGTTCTGCTCGAAGTACCGGCTGTACATTCTAAGCAGCATATTTGCCCAGTCGCAGCTTTCCGTTCCGCCTGCTCCTGCGTGGATACTAAAAAAGCAGTTTTTCGTATCGTTGGGCCCGGATAACAAACCCGCCAGTTCTATCTGCTCGCATCTTTTGACAATCGCCCGCAGGTCTTCTTCGACCTGTTTCAATTCGTCATCATCATCAGCTGCTAATTCGAACAGCTCGTAAATATCCTTGACTTCGTGCTGAATTTCTCCCACCGGCTCGATTATCGATTTAAGTGCACTCAATCGAGATACCACAGATTGTGCTTTTTCGGGATTGTCCCAGAATCCCTCCTGAGCCATTTTATTTTCGAGCTGTTGGAGTCGCGATTTTTTATTGGGCAAGTCAAAGCCAGTCCCGGATTTTTTCGACCCGGGCCGCCAACTCTGATATCGCTGATTTTAATTCTGCTGCTTCCATCTGTT
>CAYSJK010000087.1:0-10022 GCA_964431375.1 uncultured Pirellulales bacterium | reverse complement strand
TCACCGAGCAAAATGTCTTTTTATCCACGTCCAGCGCTTCAGGAATCTGGGAGGCATCAATACGTAACTGTGTGGGCTTCGACGAGACGGTTCTTTGCACATGCTGCGGGGCATTTAGCGATAAATGGGCTGATGTAGCCAGGAGCTGCGGCAGAAACGTTGATGAATTAAAGGTCGATTGGGGAAAGCCCGTTTTGGCGGAAATGATAGATGAGAAACTCGCAACAGGTAAATATGCCGCAGTTACGCTCGTATATAACGAGACGAGTACCGGCCTGACAAATCCACTCTATGAAGTAAGCGAATTAATGAAGGAAAAATACTCCGATGTTCTTGTCTTTGTGGATGCAGTAAGCGGGATGGTGGGTCTTCCGATGCATTTCGACGAGCTTGGCTGGGATGTTGCGTTCGCTTCGGTACAAAAGGCCTTTGCGATTCCGCCCGGGCTGGCGGTGGCGGCGGTCAGCAATAGGGCTTTGGAAAAAAGCAAAGATGTACCCGGGCGAGGTTATTACTTCGATTTTCAGAACTTTGCAAAATCGGCGGAGAAAAACCAGACACCCACTACACCGGTTATCCCGCATATTATGGCTTTGAATTACCAGTGTGAAAAGCTGCTCAAAGAAGGTATGGAAAACGTCTGGGAAAGACACAAAAAGATGGGTGAATTCGTGAGAAGCTGGGCGAAGGAAAAATTCGCTCTGTTCTGCGAAGAAAAATATGCCTCAAATACCCTGACAACGGTTAAAAATACACGTGGGATTAACGTTGCAGACACAATTAACGCAATACAGCAAAAACACAATACAATTTTCGGTAACGGCTACGGCAAACTCAAGGAAGATACCTTCAGGATAGCCCATATGGGCGATATCACTCTTAACGACCTGAAAGAGCTGCTCGGCTGGATAGACGAAGAAATCGGATAAAAGATATCCTGCTATACTATTGTAATTCCGCTGGCCCAAAGACATCAAAATCAGGGCCAAACTGCTGTAAGTAATATAGAGAATAAGACCGCTCAAAAACCAGCAGAGGCAGTAAGATAACTGTGCCGATGTACGGAACTAACAATAAAATACTGGCACAGCACAGGCAACATCCTACACAGAAACCAATGGCAAAAATAGTACCAATCGCCATCGCTATTACAATTTGAAAAAGCAGGTATAAAGCGAAGCGAAGCTTGTTAGCCGAGAGAATGGTCATAAATTGCCGCCAGGCGGCTACACAGTTTTCCGTTCCTAAAAACATAACCGGAACGACGAAATCGAGCGTGAACTTCTTCACTAAAAAGAGCACTGTCGAAACAACAAAGGTCAGCAAACCAAGTATTACAATTCCAGGAACAGAAAGTACAGCCAAACCAGCACCGGACACGAGCATAATAACAAGAAAAGCTATGCCCAGGATGGGTAAAGCCATTATCACAAAACTTATGATGCTCAATATGATTCTAAACAAAAACAGACTATATGCGTGCTCCTTGAACTTATTCCAGGGATTTTTGATTTCTGCCTTATTTTGCGCAACACAGTGAAGGAACATAAATCGCCCCCGGCTGTTGAGCCAGGTAATAACAAGCCACAAAGCTATTCCGACCGCCACCGCAATAACCACGACAGGAATGAGCCAGTAAATATTATCTACGATGAATTCTTTTGCCTTGTCAATTGCCTCACCGATTTGAGCGCCGTTATCATGCGATTTGCCTGGAATATTGATATTTGGACCTCCGCCGCCACCTCCGCCGCCACTTCCGAGATATGCCAGCCAGGCGCAAAAGCCAATAACAAACCACCTCTTCAAATCGAACGGTCTGAAAAGCATTATTTTTGCTCTTTCTATAGCGGGGCTTATCGGGTCGATTATACTAACTCTGTCCGGTCGTTCAGAATTCATAATATAAGTCCTCCAAAATAAGTCATCCAATTAGCAAACATTAAAAAGAAAACTATTACTGTAAAGAACGCATTTATTTCCAGTAATACCGATAGTACGAAGGCAAGACCTGCGCCACAAGCAGCGGCGAACATAGCCGCCCAGCCCATTGCTCTTTTCCAGCAGGAAACTTCTGATGTAATACCTTTTTCTTTAATCTCCGGCCGCTTAAGCTCATCAAGAGCACTATTTATTAGTGACCGGGTAAAAGCTCTGCCCGGTTTATTCGAATCATCCGCCAGTTTTACCAACCGTGAAATATTTTTCTCCAATTGCGCGGCAGAGTCATCGAAAGGCAAATTGTCATTTTTTAGATTCATTATTTGAGGCCTATCATCCACGAAGATTTCATCAATTTAAGTTCGCGGCGAAGAGAAATTTTCGCCCGATACAGCAGATTGTGTACGGCCTTTTCCGTAGTGTGCATCTGCCCGGCGATTTCAACCGCCATAAGACCTTCAGTATATTTTGCTCTTAAGACAGCCTGTTCTTTGCTTTTCAATCTGCCCAGTGCCCAACGAACCATCTCAGCTGTTTCCCGGCGTTCCAGAATTTCATCGGGTAAGGGCTCAGTATCAATCGTCTGCAAGTAGCGGCTGATATCACCATTAGCAGTCGGCCGAGCCGAGCGTTTTCTAATCTCAAGGCGGATATTGTTACGTGCAATTCCGAGGAGCCATTCTTTAGGGCTGCCTTTTGATGGATTGTAGCTATCAAGTCCCCGCACAGCATCAAAAACCGACTTTTGTACCAATTCTTCTGCTAATGATGGATTCGGCCAGCGTTTCATAAATACGCCAAACAATAGTGGAATCTGTCGGTTAATAAATTCTCTCCATATATCAGGGTCGCCTTTGGCAAATCCCGCCCAATTTCGTTTTTCTAACTCATCAGGCACTTTCGAAATTTCCTTTTAGATACACTTTTCTATCAATTAATATGCGCGCAAAAAGAAAACTACTCACACTTTTTTCCGAAATTATGCCTCTCAAGAGCGGTTACATTGATTCTGTGCTATTCAGCGGCAGAAGATAAAAAATCAGCGTAAGTGGAAACTTATGATTTTCCTCCCTGCTGTTTTAATTGGCGCAGCTCCTTCAGAACGGGCCAATCGGCAAAAGCAAGATAAAAGGCCATAATTATATCCCCTATCGGCACAAGAATTAACAAACCAAGCGCCCAACAGTAACCGGCCTTGAAAAAAATCTTGCAGGCAAGCAAGACCTTTATAACGGTTACTATCGACGCCATAAATATAATGAATATAACGAGCAAAGGTACGAATACCGGAGCCATATCCGGGCACTGGTGGACATTGGCAAGAGTAATTAATTCCATCATTTCTCCCTTTCAGATATTTTCAGAAATAAATTTAACCAGCAGCATTGTTACACATACGACATTCGTAGTATAGCGAACAGAAATTTCCTTACAAGAGAAATTTGCTATAAATGGCAATCGCGTGCTAAACTAAAACATTTGATAGTCAGAAAATTTTTCGACCAGATATTCCGAACTGTTTTGCATAACGGTACTTGACCTGATAGAGCAGTGCCTGGATAGTGGCGTGCTGATTGCTTTCCTGTTGACTTAGATTTAAGACCGGTTTGCTATCAGAAGTAAAAATGAACCACTTGTCATTCCAGCCGCCGTCAGATTGCTGGTTCGCAATTATCCTTTCAACCCACCGGCGACGAATTTTCCGGCCGAAGCCGGCTTTTAGAACAAATGCAACCTTTTGAATGTAGATATCAACTACTGCGATATCAAAATGCAAATAGCAGGCAATCCTATCACAAAGATGCTCAATAAGAGTGTCAAGCTCATCGTCAGGACCTTGTACCCTGCGAAGGTGTATAAGAGCCCAGAGCTGATGAGTAAGCTGTCGGCCCTGCCAGTGCTCGGCATCGAACAGTCTTAATTGCTGCGGTGTTACATTAGCGCTTTCCGGTGCAATGGCATATAGAATCCACTTGTTGTCAATAGATTCTCGTTCAATGGTTTTATTTAAGTCCCGGCTTGTTATAGGATGATTGGGATCTATAAGACGTTTCCAGCAATCAGGACGGGACGGTCTGGCCATGAATGAGTTGACGATGCCGGAATAAGGGTGGTCGGGATGTATTGTATTGATATCCTGCAGCATTCGGATAAGAGCAACATTGCTTCTGTTAAGTATGTCCTGCTGGTGATACCTGACCCACATCCGGCCGTTTTCAATTGCAAAGTCAATGTCCTGAGCAAATCTTTGGTTATCTGTAAGTGATAGATTGTTATAAGCAAACATAGCCAGAGTAGTTAGGAGCAAAACCATCACAGCCGTAATCAAAAGGATAACGATGATTTTAAAGATTTTATTGAGTTTATGCCCCGATGGTGGAGCCGAAGCTGATATAGTTTTATCTTGCTCGTGCATAATTATTCTTTCTTTTTAATTATATTCCTGAAGGCAACCAACAACGAGCCACAAAATCCAATATTTTTCCTTCGGTCATATAATACTTCCAACATTCTTTTGTCACAATGATACCCGCATCAGTACAAATTGATAATAGTTCAAAGAAATTCGATGTCAAGCATATGCGGTAGTTTTTCGAGCGGGCAGTTAGGGCATCGGGCTTTTGCTCTACAGAATTCTTTGCCGAGTCTTACTAACAAGGCGTGGTATTCATTGAACAATTTAGACTCCTGCGGGAGATTCGATTGAAATAATTCACGTAATTGCTCGTAATCTGCCTGCGGCTCAATTAGCTCATGGCGGAAGGCAATTCGAGCGGTATAAGCATCTACAACAAAAACAGGCCTGTCGAGAGCATAAAGCAAAATCGAATCAGCGGTTTCTCGGCCAACGCCCTTTATAGACAAAAGCTCAGCCCTGAGCCGGTCAGTATCAACATTCTCAAGATTCGCCAGTTCACCGCCATAATTTTCAAAAAGCCAGTTCATAAAGTTTTTAAGGCGTTTTGCTTTTATATTGTAATAGCCGGCTGGCCTGATAAGCTCGGCAAGCCGTGAGAGGTCAATACGATAAAGCTTCTCAGGGATTAAAAGGTCAGCGGATTTTAGACTTTTAATCGCTTTTTCGACATTGGCCCAGTTGGTATTCTGAGTCAATATGGCACCTGTGATTATCTCAAACTGTGTTTCGCCCGGCCACCAGTGCTGAGGGCCAAAATGCTCAAAAAGCAATTGATAAATCTCATTCAGCTGCTCGCTTATCATTATAGTATTGTGATTCCAATAGTTAGCAATTATTGACTATTGTAATTTCTTCTAACTTAAAGTAAACTCTGGCAAATTTAAGCAACATGGTCAACTAATTTTCTTTATCAGGAACGAAAATCAAAAAAGTGAGTAATCAAAGAACTACCAAAAGGATGAAGGATAAATTAAAGTTCAGCACAAATCAACTGTTTAACTTTACCAAGGATTCCTATCTGGAACGGACAAGCAGGCCGATTTACGCTATAGTCTTCCTGTTGCCATTCGTTGTTTTCTACGAACTTGGGACAATTTTTATCAACACCGATGTTCTGAACCAGACCCAGGTTCGTGTTGTGGCGTTTGTATGGTTACAGAATTTACTGGGTACAGGAAGCAAGCTGGCGTGGATAGTACCTCCTTTGGCGGTTGTGGCGATTTTAATATGCCTGCAGTTAGTGTCACGAAAGCGCTGGCATTTTGCCCTTGATGACATTTGGCCGATGGCAATCGAGTGTATTCTGCTTGCAATACCTTTAATCGTATTAAGCCTGTTCTTGAGCAGCCCAGCACAGGCACAAAGTGATATTGCCCTGCTCGATAAAAATATAACACAAACATATAATGAACCTATATTAAGCTGCTCCTCGAACACGAACAGCAGCTTGCTACTGGAATCTACGAACGGGATGAAAAGCAAATCCCTATTGGCTGATATTGTTACGGGTATCGGAGCCGGGATTTACGAAGAGCTTATTTTTCGACTGATTTTGATTGGTGTTTTGATGCTGCTGTTTCAAGATGTTCTACGGCTGAGTCATAAAAACTCAATTATATTATCTGTTCTTGTCTCAGCAGCGTTGTTCAGCGCGCATCATCATATAGTCTTTGTAAACGGTCAACTATCATCAAGTGCTCCATTTAACTGGACGGAGTTCAGCTTTCGCACTGCTGCGGGTGTTTATTTTGCAATTCTTTTTGCAATTCGTGGTTTCGGAATCACAGCAGGCACCCATTCCTTCTACGATATCCTCGCCACCATCATCAATGGAGTCTTTTTTCAGTACTGAAAACCAGGTCTTTGGCTTCGTTTTTGAAATTTTTTTTAAAAAACTTTATCGCTGTTACTCTTGTATGTCTCGGGGCTTGCAAAATAACCGTCCTATAAGCGTTGGATTCGGCCATATCAATACTGATATTGCCCTTGAAAAGGAGCTACAGTTTTTGTATAATAACATCCAATACAAGAGTTTATATTTAACTTTTGGCTTGGGATTGTTGTAATGGAATCACCACAAATTAACGTAGCTATTGAAGAATTAACTTTCAGCCTATTTCAAAGACCTTTGCACCCGGAACTTTTCCAGATTTATGCCAATCGGCAATTAAAGACCGAGAAGTACGAGGCGATTATCTGGATTACCGGCTGCACACATGTTGTCAGCGTCTTTGTTGACGATGTATGTCTCAGCGAGGTCATCAGCACGCCCGGCCAGTTGCTTCCCTCTCGAGGCTTGATTGAGCGTTTTCAATTCCGCGGCCCACGAACTCATAAATGCACAGTGAGCCGGCAAATAAGCTATATGACCGATTTTCAAGTCGAAAAGATGAGTCCCAATCTGTATCGTCAGAGCCACACTGACCTTGAGCGCTTCGCCCGAAACAGAGGGGTCTTTGTTAAATTCCCGGGTTTAGAAGTCGGAGGATTACAGCCTTTCTGTTATATTGACTTCGAGGCGAGACGAAATGAATTGCACATCCACAGCTTCGCAGCTTACCCAGACCAGGTAACGATGATTAAGACACAATCATTGTTCGACTTTCAATAATAAATAACATATCAACTCATTTCGCTGCTCTGCATCTGTACGTTTTGCCTTAAGACGTCCAGTTTTGCGCGGATTTCCTCAGCCATTTTGCTGTTCGGAAAATCGTTGGTAATTTGCTGGCCGATATCGAGGGCCTGGTTCCATCTCTTTTCGGTGACGGCGATTGAAAACTGCACGCCAAGGTTATGCAATTTTGACCGGAAGACATCCTTTGCCGCCTCTTGTAATGCCAGTGCTTCATTGGGAGTCAGATAAAGGTCAAGCTCTTTTAGAATCTCCAGGCTTAGGTCAGTTTCTTTGCGTTGTACAGCATCGTCCCAGGTAGCGAGTAATTCTTTTTTGCGCAGTTGTTTTTTATCAATTAATTTCTGTCGCATTTCCCTGGCTTCTTCGCTCTCAGGATAGGCACCGATTAATCCCTCAATCTGAAGACTCGCCTGAACCCACTGATAGTTATCCAGCAGTCCTTCAATGTGTGCTATGGATTGATTTATCCTCTCCTGAACGTTAGCAAGTCGATATCTCTCGGCCTGGTTCTTCAACTCTTCGGCAAGCTCCTCGTATTCAGGGCATTTTGCAATTTCATCAATTATGTCCTTAGCAGCATCAAAATCCTGCTGCTGAAGCTTTTCAAAGACGGCCTCCCGTAAGGACTGCCTATCCGCCTCACGGAATGCAATTGCCTTTGCCGTTTCGCTAATGCGCGTGCTCTGACTGATTTGCGAAAGCCCGGCCCCGATTTTCTCCAGGGCTCCGGTAACCTCTTCGAGCTTTGTACTATTGTCTCGAAGTGCGTCAAGTATCTTAAATACCCTCGACAGCATCGCCAGAAGCGCACTTAAGAACACCAAACCACCGAGCAGAAAAACGAGGGGCCGGAGGTTTTCGGATTTCTCAAAGATGTCCGTAAAGAACGAAAGAATAAATACGATTAATAATGCGGCGCAAATAATCACAATGTGCCATTTGAATTGCCTTATAAAGCTTGAAGTATCCATAAATCCACCCCTGCCTTTAAGCCGAACCTTCAGTTCTCTTCTTTATATTATAATAGTAAAAGCAACACTTTGTCAATAATAGAAAAGCAACAGCCGAAAAATGTAATCCACTAATGATAGTGCAATCGGCTATTTTTGCCCGATATTTAGCTCTACACCACTTTTTTTTACAACTTTTTTACGACCAAAGGTCAAACTAATCAGCTATAATTAGCGTAATAGCTGGAGTGTGAAAATGCTGGTAAATAATAAGGAGGTAATCGACATGAAAGCGATTAAATGCGCATTTTTGCTCGTGGCCATAACGGCAATTACAACCACTTTTGGTTCGACAGACAAACCTGATGCGAAGACAGAAATGTACGAACAAACAGTTGTGGAAGGAAATAACGAATTTGCTCTGGTACTTTTTGCACAACTTCAAGGACAAGAAGGAAACCTGTTTTTCTCACCTTATAGTATCTCGACAGCCCTTGCAATGGCCTATACAGGCGCAAGGAGTGAAACAGAAATCCAGATGGCCAAGGCACTACACTTTCCTGTTATTACGAACCCTGACAAAGAGACGTCATCGTCGGTCGTGCCGGACAGGCAACAATTTGCCTCAGCATTTGGAAGAATCATAAAAGACCTGAATAACAGAGGTGAAAAAGGCAGCTATGAGCTAACTGTCGCTAACGCTTTATGGGGCCAGCAGGATTACGGATTTCTGACGGAATATCTGGAGCTTATCAAAACAAACTATGACGGCCAGCTTAATGAGGCTGACTTTCTAACTGCTGCCGAGTCGGCACGCAAAACCATAAATACCTGGGTGGAAGAAAAAACAAAAGACAAAATCAAAAATCTTATTGCACCGGGTGTGCTCAACAGTATGACCCGACTGGTTCTGACAAATGCAATCTACTTTAAGGGCAACTGGGCAAGCCAATTTGAAACCGATAGAACAAAGCCAGCTCCGTTTACTCTGTTAAGCGGTGATAAAATCGATGTCTCAATGATGAACCAGACGGCAGAATTCAGCTATATGGAAACCGAAGACTTCCAAGGGCTTGAACTGCCTTATGTAGATAACGAACTATCAATGATAATTTTACTTCCCAAAGCCAACGACGGGCTTATTGATTTTGAGAAAATACTTACGACCGAGAACCTTTCGCAATGGCTGGGCAGACTCCATAAGCGTAAAGTCATTGTTTCTATTCCGAAGTTCAAGATGACAAGCCATTTTGCGCTGGCCTCTGTGCTCAAATCGATGGGAATGACAGATGCTTTTGTGCCGAACGCAGCAGATTTTTCAGGAATGAACGGCAAAAAAGACCTTTTTATTTCAGCGGTCATTCATAAGGCCTATGTTGATGTCAATGAGGAGGGAACCGAAGCAGCGGCAGCAACAGGAATAGTAATGGGAATAACGTCCGTTGGGCCAAGACAGCCGGTATTCCGGGCGGACCATCCGTTTCTGTTTTTAATCCTCGATAACCAAACCGGCAGCATTTTATTCATCGGCAGAGTAATGAGACCAAAAGCATAATATTAACGCTCTTCCAGAAGGTCTTTTGCATTAGACTTTCATTTTGATTACCTGCGGTATCAGGATTCTATTATAACCAACCCTGATACTATTCTTCCCAAAGCCATTCATTTGCAAAAATCATAAAGTCGATGAAATCAACAGAACCATCTCTGCCAAAGTCCTCAGATAATAAAACTTCCCGGCATAACCATTTATTAACGAACAGCATCAGGTCTATATAGTTAACCAAACCATCGTTATTCAAATCAGCTATATTACCTGCCTTTGACAAAGACATACTTGCCTGGGCAGTTCCTCCATAAGCACCCATATTTATCCGTTTACCGTGTGGCCATAATTCTCTTGTCCAGTCGCAAGCAGGGTCACCAGCATCAATACAGGAGCTGGTCACTGCATAAAAAAGCCAGGATTGATTGTTCGGATTCCATGTGCCAGCTTCAGATTTTAAATGGTAATCACCACTGCCGGAGTCAGAAAATAATGGAGCGCAGTCAATATTGCCCGTGCCACTGTAGC
>CAYSJK010000086.1:0-10182 GCA_964431375.1 uncultured Pirellulales bacterium | reverse complement strand
TAATTTATACGCTCTGGCAGGGCAAAAAGGCGTATATCCACGCGGTATGATGTGCTTTGCCTATTTGAATAATCCGCAATACGTATCGAGCGAACACCTGCTTACAGAGATTCGCATACCCGTTGGTGAAGAGGCACTGAAGCTTGCCGGGACTTTAGGTGAAATGACCGACGTCAAGAATGTGCCAGCTATGGATGTGGTTGTCGCCGTAAAACCAGAGGGCGTGGAAGACCCGAGCCCTATTTATGAAAACCTTGGTCTTTGGATATATAAAGAAGGTTACACAGCCATAGAGGGTCCTATGGAGGTATTTCTCACGAATAGTCCAACAGGCAGCTACGCCCAAATGAAATCTGATATTATGATACCCGTAGAGAAACTCTCAGAAAATAAGGATTAGACTGGTTTGGACGTTGCGATTTTGGATGCGGGGCTACTCTTTGATTTTTTTATTCCGATATTGAATATAAATATCACGCGTCGCCAGATAGGGGTCAAGGGCATCGGATTTGAGGTCCTCATACTCTCCGATGTGAAACGTGGTCTCGTTAGTATGCTCTCCAGCGGATATGCCAATCGAGACCTCCATAGGTTCCACGTAGCGTACCGGATTTAAGAACTGGTCGCCAACGAGACCAACAGAATCCCGAAGTGTCGATGATCCCAGAATCGGCAAGACAAGGTAAAAGCCATTTCCAAAGCCGCATACACCGAGGGTCTGGCCGAGGTCCTCATCAGCCGGCTCCAGTCCGTATTTATCCCGTGCCGGGTCCCCGAATCCCAGAATACCCATCGTAGTATTGACAGTAAAGCGGCGCAGCTCAATGCCGGCAGAATCCCCTTTTCCCTGGAGCAGGCAGTTTACAAAGCGAATCGGCGTTGTGAGATTATTGAAGAAGTTTTTCACGCCAAGCCGAACAGGTTCCGGTGTTATGCCTTCGTATACTTGGGCGACTGGTTTCAATACCCAGAAGTATAAAATGTCATTCACCTGGAAAGTCAGGCGGTTTAAGGGCTCCAGGGGGTCGGGTACCACAACCATTTGTTCTTCAAGCTCATCAGCGAGCAAGTCAAAACTGCCAACTGCGGATTCATCCGAAGCCGGCGGTACGTTGTTGGGGTCAAAGAGGCTAAAAAAGGGGATTTTTTTTGTGGCCGCGCAACCAGCAGTCATCAATATCAAGATGACAATAATCCAGACTTGTAATTTCATATAATATTTCTCGACAATTTATTCCGATTTTCTTGATTCCATCTTATTTTATTCATTTCAATTTCTCAATTTTCCTTTCCGAACGCTCTGCCCAGAATCAGCAAACGAGGCAGCAGAGTAAGGGCGGCAAGAATCGCAATAAACATGACCAATCCTGTCAGCAGGCCAAAATAAACAGTGGGGATAAAATTAGACATAGCCAGGATGGAGAAACCAATGATAATCGTTACCGACGTGTAGTACATTGCATGGCCAATGCTTCCATGGCATCGATGCATCGTTTTTATGTAATTGCGGTCTTTGTGAAATTCATCTTTGAATCTGTGGATGTAGTGAATAGTATCATCGACGGCAATTCCTATGCCGATGGCCGCTATGGTTATGGTCATCATATCAAGAGGGATGCTTAGCCAGCCCATCACACCGAGTACAACAGCGACAGGCAGTACGTTCGGAAGCATGGCAATCAAGGCAATCTTTAGCGACCTGAACAGGACCAGAAACATCCCCGACAATAACAGCACGGTGATGCCAAATGTCAGTATCTGAGAGCGGAACAGACTTTGCAGCATATTGTTGTAGAGGACCAACAGGCCGGAAAGATGAACGTCTTCGGCGTCAATGCCCAATATGCCGGTTAAGTCCGCTGCTATCCTCTTCAGCAGCTCATTTCGCCTCAGAGTCTTCTCAGAATCTCTGACACGGACCCAAAAACGGGCCTGATTATGCTCCACCGAGACGTAGGGGTTGACCAGCATAGTCTTGAATTCGTCCGGGGTTTCACTATAAAGCAGCGCCAGTTCAAAACTGTCCAGAGGCCTGCCCTTGTTTAACTTCTCCGCGACGCCCAACATAGTAGCCAAAGACAAAATCTTGCCGGTCTCCGGAAGGTTGTCAAGATACGAATGCACGGACTTGACGCGGTTCATCTTCTCGGAGGTAAACCAGTATTTTTCGTCCGCTGCGGCATCTTCGAGTTCATCGAATTCGTCAAATTCATCGTCACTTTCCATTGCTTCAGGCTCGGTTAATACCGACGGAGCATCAGACTCCCCAAACTCTACGATGACATCAAAGGGAGTGGTACCGCCCAGGCGCTGGTCGATTATTTTCATTCCCTGATGAATCTCTGTGTTTTTATGGAAGTAATTGATAAAGCTGTTTTCCACCTCCAATCTTGAGATGCCAATGATGCTGCAAACAAAGACGAGGCCGCTGATACCCACAATCAGCACACCGTGTGCTTCTGTGAATCTCGCCAGTATGGATGTTAAAGAGAAACGCCACTGTCCTTTGGCTGGCGGTGTCTCTTTGGGTAAAAGTATCAGTACGGAAGGAAAAAGAAGAAAGGTTACGATAAGCGACACTATCAAGCCCGCAATCATCATCCAGCCGAATGTAATGACAGGTAAGATGTTACAAAACAACAAAGAAGCAAAACCTGCAATCGTGGTTAATACCGCATAAACACAGGGTTTTAACTTCAATATAACGGTATCGAGAATCAACTGGCGATTAGGAGCCTCGGGACTGCGGACCAACAGCTCTCGATATCGCACAATCAGATGAATCACAATGGCTAAGGTAATGATAAGCTGCAAAGAGATGAAGTTAGAGGATATGACCGTTACCTCCCAGCCAAACCATCCCAATAGACCAATCATATAGACAGTGGAAACCATGCAGCAGAGCATCGGCAGGAATATCCAGCGAATTCTCCTGAAGATAATAAACAGCATAAGAATCAGAAACAGCAGCACTCCGATACCGAACACCTTCAGGTCGTTCTTAATGAAGGTTATCATGTCTTCTGCAATCATAGCTACGCCACCAAGAAACATCTCTGCATCCCGGCGATAGTTATCCATAATAGTCCGTATGGCCATGATATCCTGATGGCGCCGCCGTCTCATCTGGTCCCTGCGCTGCTGGAATTGCTTAACTACAATCTTTAGTTCAGCCCGCTCATCAGGGCTTATCGAACCGGATGCCTTCCTGGTCCACAGCTCATTGCGGCGCTGGAGCAAATCGCGATAAACGTCATCGTCTGAAAAATAAATCAGAAGAGCCGTAGTCTGTGAATCCGAGCTGAGCAACAGATTTTGATAAATAGGACTCTCACGGAGTTCAATCCTTGCAAGTTTCATATTTACTTCCGGTGATTCGAGAGTGGGAAGGTCAACAGTAAGCTCCTCGAGTGAAAGGGGTGGACTTTCCAGAAGAGGAACGTCCAAAATCGTAAGCACCGATATGACATTCTCCAGGGATTCCAAATCGTCTCGCAGCCGGGCTAAGCCGGCCAGTGTATCCGGTGAAAAAAGGTCGCCTTTGGGAGTATATGTCATGACCAGAAATTCGTGCTGTTCGTAGCGTGAGCTAATCAGGCGCGAGTAACGCAGGTCTTCGTCATTTTCCAGGACCAGCGTTTCCGCAGAGGCATCCAGTCTGAAATGCCTGGCTTTCAAGCCAAGAAAGCCAACCGCTACAAGAACGCAGAGAATAATTGTCCTGGGATGCCCCAGAACCACGCGGTCAAAAAAAAACGTTACCAATGAGCGGCGTTTTGTCATAATAGCTGTCCGATCCCGCAAATTGGGTATCAATTATCCAGTGATTGCTCGAGACGAGAAAGAAGTTCTTCAGCAGTGCCCCGGCTGAGGATATCGTCGAATTGTGAACGGAAGGTCAGAAGTATACTAACACCTTGTATTTCCACATCATAGATTTTCCAGCCTTTGTCCACCCTGCGAATCTTGTATAGTATATCCACCTTTCCATCGCTGGATATCAGCTCTGTCGGGATGTAGATAGTCTTGTTCTTTTGTACTTTTGGTTTGATTAAAAGTTTTTCGTCCTTATAGAGCGAGATTTTCTTGCGATACGATGTCTTTAACCGTTCGGTAAAAAGCAGGGTGAATTTCTCGCGTTGAAGAGGGGTCAATTTTGGCCAATGTTTTCTGCCCAACGCAAGTTTGGACATCAGAGGGAAATCAAAGTAGGGACTTACGATTCTGTTAATTTGCTCCTCTTTTGCTTTCTGTTCGATGTTTTTGTTTCGCAGGATAGAAATGATGGCTTTCCACCTGGTGCTTAACAGTTCGTTCGGGTCATTCGGTTCGTTTGGGTTATTCAATGCGTTTGGGTCATTAAGTTCGTTCGGGTCATTCGGTTCGTTTGGGTTATTCAATGCGTTTGGGTCATTAAGTTCGTTCGGACCGTTTGGGTCGCATGGGCGGTTTGGGTCTTTGTCACCGGCATTAATTGTCTGGGGCGCAACTAATAACAATAAAAGTATAAAGCAAAGTTTTCTCATAATACACTGATTACGGCGTTTTACATTAGACAAAGCACTACTCCCATTCAATTGTTGCGGGCGGTTTGCTGGAGATATCATATACGACACGGTTGACACCGCGCACCTCGTTTATGATTCTGCTGGATATCACGCCAAGCACCTCGTAAGGAATTTGCGAGAAATCAGCTGTCATAAAGTCAGGGGTCTCCACCGCCCGAATAGCAATGACGTTTTCATAACTTCGCTCATCACCCATTACTCCGACTGTTGACACAGGTATCAGCACCACCAGGGCCTGCGAAATTTTTCTGTACAGTCCAGCCGATTTCACTTCATCGATGAGGATTTCATCAGCAGCCCTGATGACCTGCAGTCTTTGCTGCGTAACTTCTCCGATGATTCTGACAGCTAATCCTGGTCCGGGGAAGGGATGTCGCCAGACGATATCCTCCGGCAGCCCCAGGTATTCACCGACAAGGCGAACCTCGTCTTTGAATAAATCCCGCAATGGCTCAATCAGCTCGAAGCCGAGCTCGGCAGGCAGCCCGCCTACATTGTGATGGATTTTTATATTTGCCGCAGGATTGCCGTCTTTGCAGCCGGACTCGATAACATCAGGATAAAGCGTTCCCTGGGCGAGAAACTTCGCATTGGAAATCCTGGAGGCCTCGGATTTGAAGGCCTTGATAAACTCTGCACCTATTATCTTTCGTTTTTGCTGCGGGTCTGTAACATCTGCCAAAGCAGATAAAAACTGCTTTGACCAGTCCACGACCCGCAGGTCTATGTGAAAATGGTCACGAAAAGTTGACTCTACCTCTGCGCGTTCGTTTCTTCGTAAAAGACCATTATCAACGAAGATACATACGAGCTGCTCGTCTATCGCCTTGTGAACCAAAGAAGCAACGACTGAAGAGTCCACTCCGCCGCTTAGGCCGCATATCACTGTTGCATCACCTACTTTTTTGCGAATTGCTTCAACATTTTCGCTGACAAAGTCGCTCATCTTCCAGTCGCCGCTGCAGCCGCAAATATCATAGAGAAAGTTTTGCAAAATCAGTGAACCCTTCGGTGTATGCGCAACCTCAGGATGAAATTGAACGCCATAGAATTTCTTTTGCTTATGCCTGACCGCTGCAAATGGACAGGTCCGTGTAGTTGCCAGCGGCACAAAATCATCGCTCAATTCTCCGACCTGGTCACCGTGACTGGCCCAGACCGTGGTAGAATCCGGCATATTTGCAAACAAATCACTTTTATCAACGATTGACAAACTTGTTCTGCCGTACTCATGCCTGTCAGCAGCGATAATCTTCGCTCCTAATATCTGGCAGCCAAGCTGCATCCCGTAGCAGATACCAAGAATCGGCACACCAATCTCGAAGATTTTCTCATCACATTTCGGAGCATTTTTATCATAGACGCTCGCAGGGCCCCCTGAGAGTATCAAGCCCTTCAGCGGCAATTGTGACAATTGTTTTGCTGTTGTATCTACTCGGAAAATCTGTGAATAAACATTGTGCTCGCGAACACGCCTTGCAATCAACTGACAGTATTGACTTCCAAAGTCGAGAATGGCTATTATCTCATGGCTCATAATTCGTATCTTGTCGCTCGTGTTCTGTTACTCACCAGACCGTTTACAGATTAATCGTCAAAAGGTACAGTTGCCGAATAGTTCGGTGCCTCTTTGGTTATCTGTATATCGTGCGGAAGCGACTCAGTAGCTGAAGCCGGGCTTATACAGACAAATCGGCTGTTTTTCCTTAGCTCCTCGATATTTTTTGCCCCGCAATAGCCCATTCCGGCTCGTAAACCACCAACGAGCTGATATACAAAGTCACTGAGCATTCCACGGTAGGGCACTCGCCCTTCCACGCCTTCAGGCACAAGCTTGCTTTGTTCGGTCGAGCTCCTCTGCCCGTATCTTTCAGCTGAACCTTTAACCATCGCCCCCAAAGAACCCATACCCCTGTATTCTTTGAATTGTCTTCCCTTGTAGATAACCAATTGACCCGGGCTTTCTTTCAGACCTGCAAACAAAGAGCCAATCATCACACTCGAAGCCCCGGCGGCAATTGCCTTGGTTATATCGCCCGATTGTCTTATTCCACCATCGGCAATAACGGGAATATTACCCTTTTGCGCCACCTCGACGCAGTTCATTATCGCGGATATCTGAGGCACTCCTACACCGGAAATTATTCTGGTAGTGCAAATTGCGCCTGGCCCGATGCCGACCTTTACCGCGTCTGCACCGGCAGATATCAAGTCCTGAGCAGCTTCAGCGGTGGCTATATTACCCGCTATCACATCTATATTATAGTCAGCTTTGATTTTCTTGACAGTATCGATAACATTTTGTGAATGGCCGTGAGCTGTATCGACTACGATAATATCAACATCCGCAGCTATCAGGGCTTCGATGCGCTCATACTCGTGTACGCTCACTGCCGCACCAGTACGGAGCCGGCCTCTTTTATCTTTGGCCGCTCTCGGATATTGCTGAACCCGGTCAATATCCCTCATAGTAATCAGGCCGGCCAGCTTGCCATCTTTATCGACCAAAAGCAGCTTCTCAATCTTGCGTTCCTGCAGAATCTCCTTTGCCTGTTCAAGCGTAGTACCGGCAGGGCCGGTGACAAGGTTGTCCTTTACCATTACAGAACTTATCTTGACATCGTAGTCTTTGAGAAACTTCAAATCCCTTCGTGTCAAAATGCCCACCAGCTTTTTGCCTTCAACAATTGGAATGCCGGATACATTTTGTTCATTCATCAGCTCTTGTGCCCTCCTGACAGGTTCAGCCGGCGATAGTGTTACCGGGTCGAGAATTACGCCGTGCTCGGAGCGTTTGACCTTTGCCACCTCTCTTTTCTGGGCCTCAATTGTAAGATTCTTGTGAATTATTCCGATTCCGCCTTCCTGGGCCAGTGCTATCGCCAGCTGGGCTTCGGTAACGGTATCCATAGCAGCAGAGACTATCGGGATATTTATGGTGATATTTTTGGTCAATTTCGTACAGGTATCCGCCTGGCTGGGCACAAAATCGCTCTTGGCGGGGATTAGCAACACATCATCAAAGGTGATACCTTCAGCAATAATCTTGCCGGGCGTTCCTTTAGCGGGCATCTTCTTGTCCATTTTTTACTCCAGAATTTAGCTTTTTTGCCTCACATTAAGCTGGTCAGTATAATATCGCTATAAACTACCGTCAAATCTATTTTTAACGCGGTATCCCTGCTTTGAGCCGCTTTGCAAAAAAAAACATCATTTTGCGCATTTTCTACTTGAAATAAAGACCGTTAATTTGGTATAAATAAGAGTGGTGCAGTATATGGATTTTTGGGTGCTAAATTCGTTTGTTTTTTACAGTTCATCGGTAGAGGAGGTGCTATTATGTGGAGTACAGAGTTTTGATGTGAGCTCCGTATCTCGCGATTCATATTTTATTTCTCTATATTAGCTTATACTGAGCTTTTGCAGGAAAGGAGGTAGAATCAGGTTGCAAAAAAGTTGTGCTGAATAAGCAAATAATAGTATAGTAAGGGGGGAAATTATTATCGGTCGTTTTGTTTTTATTGTGAGGTTGTTTTAACAGGCACTAAAAAGTTGATAAAATTCATTATCCGTGCCCGTTGGAGACAACAAAGTTTTTGGCGCGTGGCCAAAGAACAAATAACTATTATATTTTTAAGGAGGACTATTATGTTTAAAAAATTGATTTATTTGTTTTCTGTTGTTTTGTTGCTTTCTCTGGCATCTGCCAGTTACGGCCAGGTTGTGATAGGCAACTTTGAAGGCGCCCTAGACGGTTGGCAAAGATGTGGCTGGAACCCTCCCGGGAATGCTACTTTAAGTCCGGAAACGACCGGGGCTACATTAGACAGTTACAGTCTCGGGGCAGTGCTGACGACCGACGGAATGAGATGGTTATTGCAAAATACCACCGTTAGTGGCGATGACTTCAGGGCTAACAACTACATCGCGATGGACGTCACGCGGTTATCTGGCGAGTGGACGCGTGGAGATCCTAATGAAGACCATTGGAGCTTCCTCTCCATGCATTTCCAGGACAACGTAAATTATAACCTGGTGGGCTTAGGCGAAATTGGTCAATGGGATAGTAATGACCCCGGTGCTGACAATACGATGACAATTATCTGGGAGTACACTTATTATAAAAGTAAACCTCTCGTGCTGTCCCCTGACTCTACGTCAATACAGGTTGAATTCAGCACTAATTGTGGTGGTTACACCGGCGACGGGAAATGGTACTTTGACAATATACGACTACTTCCCAGCCGTAACGAGAAACCGCGAAACGGTGCATGGGGTGTGGAGATTAACCCCATCCTTGAGTGGGATGAAGAAGCACCTGCTGACACATTCGATATATATTTCGGCACCGATTTTAATGATGTAAACAACGCCACCAGAGCCGAGCCGTGCGGTGTTTCGGAAGTTACGAACTACGACCCTAACAACTATTCTACAAGCGGAACCAGTAATAGTACGACTTATTACTGGCGGATCGATGATGTTGTTGGCGGCACGCCCTCAAAAGGTCCTGTCTGGCACTTTACGACCTTTATTCCGGGCTCAAAAATCACTGTTATCGGAGACTGGGAACAGCAGATGGATGGATGGGTAGCCACAGACCCCGAAGACGCCAATATGGAGTTAGGCTACAGTACTGCCGGGGCAACGTTGAACAACTACAGCCTCTTGGTGTACCCTCCGACACAATGGTTTAATACTGTGCAAAACCCGATTCACGAAACTGGTCTTACCGACCAACTTCTGTCTAACAACCGCTTCTCATTGGACGTAACATGGGATACTACCGAGTTTACAGGGGATATCGAAAGTATTATTATCAATGGCGACGGGATTGGAGGGTTGCAGTTAGCACCTTTAAGTGGCACGGTTATTAACTCTGAAGGTAGCCTGCAAACGACGAGGTTTAAATGGGACTACTCTGCTGTTGATTTTAGTTTGCTTGATCCTAACGCTGAAATAACGTTGAGTATCGGAACAATGGCAGATGGCCATGGTGTTTATTACTTCGACAATGCGCGATTATACAACTCGAAAATTGCCTCTACCCCAAGGCCGAGCGACAAAGAGACAGATGTGCAGAGGAAGACTCATCTCATCTGGACGTCTGGGGAAGGCGCCGGCACGCACGACGTATATTTCGGTGACGATTATGACAAAGTAAAAGACGCCAACAGAGCAGACTACACGGACGTGCTGTTTCACGATTTTGACCGGGCCTACGGCGCTAACGATGTTGATATCACAGGTTATCTCGGAAATCCTTTGACTTTCGACACACCCTACTACTGGCGGATTGACGAGGTCAATGTAATCATCTGGACAGGCGATGTCTGGAGCTTTGAGGTCGGCCACTTTATCATCGCTGATGATTTTGAGTCGTATCCTCTTAATCCTGGTATCAAAGATACGTGGAAGGCGAGCGGGGGTGCGACGGTAAGTATTTCGACAGATCCGGTCCATGTAGATGCCCAGGCGATGGCCTTTGTATACGACAACAATGTCCCACCCTATTATTCAGAGGCCAATGCTGTTACCAGCAGTCTTAAAATCGACAGTAATAATTGGACTGCAGAAAATGTTAAGGCATTGTCGCTGTGGTTCAAGGGTATTC
>CAYSJK010000085.1:0-10217 GCA_964431375.1 uncultured Pirellulales bacterium | reverse complement strand
GATTAAAATCGGCATTTATGAAAAAGGCAAGTATTGTCAATATCGGTAATGAGCTTCTTAACGGCCAGACTGTAAGCACCAACACTGCATACTTAGGTGAAAAATTACTTTCGATTGGCATACCTGCTGTCAGCTCGTACATTATCACAGACGATATAGATTCAATTGTACGGGCGTTTAATTTGGCAGCCGATGACGCTGATATAATTCTGGCAACCGGTGGGCTGGGACCGACCGATGATGATTTGACCCGCGAAGCGATGGCAAAGTTCTTAAATAAAGAATTGCAATTACAAGACGAGCTTCTGCAAAAAATAAAGGATTTTTTCACCAGCCGAGAACGCCAAATGCCTGAAAAGAATAAGGTCCAGGCATATATACCAGCAGGTGCAAAAGCTATCGCCAACAACCTCGGAACAGCTCCGGGTATTATGGCAGAAGCAAACGACAAGCTGCTTATTGCTTTACCTGGTGTGCCGCTGGAAATGAAACAGATGTTTGAAGAATCTGTCCTGCCAAAGCTAAAAAGACTTGCCACCGGTCAGGCAGTAGAAATACGAAAGCTAAAATGCTTTGGTACAGGCGAATCGAATATCGCTGAATTACTCGGCCCACTTATGCAGCGAGGCAGGAATCCCCTTATAAATTGTACTGCAGACTGTGGAGTAATTACGTTGACAATCATCGCCACCGCAGAAGATGAAAACAAAGCCGTGCGAATGGCCGAAAGAGATGAAAAATCGCTGCGGGATAAGCTCGGAGAGCTAATATATGGCACAGGTGAACAAGGCTTGGCTGAAGTTGTGGGTGAGAAATTAGCCCAGCAGAAAAAGACCTTAGCCGTTGCCGAATCATGTACAGGCGGCACTTTAGCAAAGCTGCTCACCAACATCGCCGGAGCAAGCAAGTATTTTACATACGGCTGGATTACTTACAGCAATAACGCTAAAACCACAGAACTCGGCATACCAGCGGATTTGATTGAAAAATACGGAGCCGTTAGTGAACAGGTCGCCCAAGCAATGGCGAAGGGCGCCAGAAAAAAAGCTTCCACAGATTTTGCCATTGCTATAACCGGCATAGCCGGCCCCGCCGGGGCGAGCGAACAAAAACCCGTTGGCCTTGTATATATTAGCGTAGATTCCGATAATGGCTGTGATACAAAACACCAATTATTTTTCGGCGATAGAGAACCCATACAGCTTCGAGCTGCGCAAACAGCCCTAAACATGCTCCGATTAAGATTGAAGAATTGACTAACTATGTCGATTATGTTATAATAAGTATTGTTGAAAGTAGCAATATTTCGATAAGGCATAGGAAGAAAAGTGATGCTTGCTGTTTGATTGATACAAGCGAACGTACAGTAACATGAGCTGACGCCAAAAGACATGTACTAAGCCTTCTATCCTGTCTATGGCTGTTCATGTTTGTGAATCCCTACTGCTGTATGTTCCTTATTCTGGCATAATAAGGAACACTTTTATGACCAGGGAAAGAAAGAATTCTAGAAGGAAAAGAGGCCGGTCAAATCTCCCTATAAAAGATAGGCGGGGAAACAGCTTCAGCAATTTTACAAAAAACTCTGAGGAAAATCAAAACCTTTTCGGTATTTTTATTAAAGAAAGTAAAGATCAAATTGGAATATCCATTCTCCTATCAAAGGAGATATTTCGTCGGATACACACATGGATAAAATCATGGTTTCTCAAATACCTACTCTGATTGTCGAAAACTGGTTCTGTTTGAAAAAAGGGACTATAGCAGCATTACAGACTAAATCCCATTTAAGGATTTCATTTATAATGACTCATGCAGAATAACATTTAGGCAATTATGCCCTGAGAACTCCTCCCATACCAAATTTAGGTATCCAATTGGTTCTTACCACAATCGCACAAGAACCGGCACGTAGTCGTATACACTTTTTGTAACTTCACTACAGTTTCGAAAAAAGTGGATTATCACGTCAAGAAACCCTGTAATAACGATTGACTAACTGTTTCAATAATGATACAATATTATACCAAGACCGACAAAATGCAGTGTTAGTATGGCTAAATCACGCAGACATTTAGGTGAAATACTATTCAAAGCCGGGCTGGTTAAAAAGCAGGCACTTATCGATGCTATAAAGACTTCAAAGAGCAGAAAAAAACGGCTCGGAGAAGTGTTACTTGAACTGGGCCTTATAGATGAAGAAACTCTAACCAAGGCAATTGCAAAGCAATTCGGCCTGAAATACGTAAACTTAGATAAAGCTAACATTCCATCCGACGCAATGAACCTTATTCCGGAAGACCTTATAAAAAAGCACAATGTTTTACCTCTAGGTATGAATAACGGCAAATTGAAAGTCATCATTAGCGACCCAATGGACCTGGATACCATGGATGCAATCAGATTTCGCTCGAATGCCGAACTGGAGTACTACCTTGCAAATCCTGTGAAAATCCGTTCCTATATACAGGACTCGTTCGACAAAGTGGAAAAGCAAGAAGACGACCGCCTAAAACACAGCATCGATGCAACTGCTGCCGAACTCGCCGAGGCCGGGCATGAGTTACAGGCTGAAACGCTCCGAGCGCAGGCTGAAGGCGGCGACCAGGAAGGCCCAATCATCAGGCTGGTAAACCTGATAATAGATAATGCCTATTATATGCGGGCAAGCGATATACATATCGAGCCAATGACCGATAGAGTACGCATTCGATACCGTGTCGATGGTGTCTGCCTTGAAAAGGATAATATTCCCAAGAACATGCAGGCACCGCTGATTACCCGAGTCAAAATTCTATCCGGCATGGATATTGCCGAAAAAAGACTTCCTCAGGACGGCCGTATTAAACGTGAAATCGGAGGTCAGGACATTGATTTTCGTGTCTCAGCGTTACCAGGTTACCACGGAGAAAGTGTAGTATTACGAATTTTACGGCCGGATGCGGTGAATATCGGTATCGAATCGCTCGGTTTTGAGCAGGACCACTACGAACATTTTCAAAAGATTATCAAAAGACCAAATGGGATTTTTTTGGTGACGGGACCGACTGGTAGTGGTAAAACCACAACCTTATATGCAGCATTGCAGGAACTCAACAAACCGGACAAGAAAATCGTTACTGCTGAGGACCCTGTGGAATACAATTTTGACGGAATGAACCAGTGTCAGGTCAGAGAAGATATAGAGCTGACTTTTTCAAAGATTCTTAGAGCAATGCTCAGGCAAGCCCCTAATATTATACTCATCGGCGAAATTCGAGATGGTGTTGTTGCAGATATTGCAATTCAAGCGGCACTAACAGGCCACCTGGTTTTCAGCACTTTGCACACCAATGATGCACCGAGCGCTATTACTCGTCTGATAGATATGGGAGTCAAACCTTTTCTCGCAGCAAGTTCGATACAAGCCATTATGGCGCAGCGTCTCGTAAGAGTAATTTGCGATAAGTGCAAAACAGTTGATGAAAGTCCTGACCCACGCTATTTACGATTGCTCGATATTAATCCTGAAGATATTGAAAAACACCCCATCTACAAAGGAGAAGGTTGTTCCCAATGCCAACATACCGGCTACAAAGGACGGATTGCTATATTTGAGATGTTTGAAATGAACAACGAAATCAGAGAGCTTGCTTTTAAAAAGTCACCTACAGGCGAATTGAGAAAGGCTGCTCAGGCAAGTGGTATGAGAACACTAAGAGAGGACGGCAGAAAAAAAGTATTAAAAGGAGTAACCACACCGGATGAAGTGGTAAAAATAACGCAGACGGAAACGGAAGGAGTTTTGGTAAAATAAACAAATATTTATAGTTATTGAGGTTTTTTAAATGACAACAGTTAATATGGACAGATTACTCCATGCCTGCGTCACACAGGGTGCCTCAGATATACATCTTGTTGTGTCCAGGCCACCGGTTTTGAGAATCGACGGCCATCTCAGATCTCTGGAAACCAAGGTTCTCGAACCTGATGATACAACTTCTCTGATGAAAAGTATCACACCCGAACGAAATCAACAGGAGCTTCAGGAAGAAGGTGGGACCGACTTTGGTTTTACCTTTGGTAATAAAGGCAGATTTCGTGTCTCTATCTTTCGACAAAAAGGTGATATTTCGCTTGTTTTACGTCTTATACCAAGCAAAATTATGACTTTCGAAGAAATAGGGCTTCCCAAGATTTGCGCCGCTTTGTGCCGCAGGCCAAGAGGGATGTTTTTGGTTACAGGCCCAACCGGATGTGGCAAAACCACCACCTTGGCATGTATGATAAACTATATTAACGAAAACTTCGACCGCCATATTATAACCGTTGAAGAACCGATAGAATATTATCATACGCATAAAAAATCTGTTGTTAACCAACGGGAAGTCGGTGTTGATGTTCCGAGCTTTGGCGAGGCGTTAAGACGCATTTTAAGAATGGACCCGGATGTAATTCTCGTCGGTGAATTGCGCGACCTCGAAACCATTGAATCAGCAGTTAGAGCCGCAGAAACAGGCCATCTCGTCTTTAGCACAGTCCATACAACAAGCGCTGCAGGAACGATTACCAGGATGATTGACGTCTTTCCCGTAAACCAACAGGAGCAAATTCGTATACAATTGGCCAGTAATTTGATGGCCGTTCTCAGTCAGGCCCTTTGTCCTTTGGCTGTCGGCAAAGGAAGAGTTGCTGCCTATGAGTTTATGGTCGTAACTCCTGCAATTGCAAATCTTATCCGTGAAAACAAGACTTATCGAATCGATTCCAGCATCCAAACAGGCAAAAAGTTGGGAATGCAGCTTCTCGATGAGCACCTCTGGCAGCTCTATGACACCGGCAAAATCACTCTCGATGAAATGCTCGACAAATCCCGCTCTCCTGGCGAATTGCAGGATAAAGCAATGGCAAAAGCTCAAGCCGTAAAAGGCAAGATAAAGAAAAAGGGAAAATTACATGATTTTGAAGACATCGGTCCAATATTAAGAACATAAAAATTTAACGACAATCAAAAATTCAAATTTCTTTTTTTTATATCAATATAATTCTTCATTATTTACCTTATATAATACATAAAATCATTAATATTATGACTTTATATTTATAAATACTTAATTATTATCGGTCTATTTTTTCATATATTCCTCTTTTTACGTAATTTTACTTATTCTAAATTTACTTTAATGCTTGTTTTTATCTGATCAATGCATTTCATAAAGTCTTATTAACTATATGTCCATTATATAATATATTTGCCAAAAAGCTTTTAATGTCGTATAATAAAATAGGTTAAAAATAAATTATTATCAGGATAAAATAAATGGAAAACAATAATATAACTCGAAAACTGCCGCCTATAGAGCAATTACGCGGTAGAACTATAGGCAGAATTCTTATAAAAATGGGTCTTCTAAAAAGAGAAAAAGTCCATGAATGCCTGAAAATTCAGCAAAAGCGTCACGGCGAAATAAAAATCGGTGAGATTTTCCTTGAACTTGGCCTAATCGATGAAAAGCAACTTCAAATTGCTTTGTCTGCTCAACGTGGCATGGAATATATAAACATTATAAATTCCGATATTTCATCAGATGTAATCGATAAGGTACCTGCACAGATGGCAAAGACCTATCACATCGTTCCAATTGAATATAACAAAGAGCGAAATGAATTGAGTGTTGCTCTTGATAATGCAGACAATTTCAGAGCAACCGATGACCTCAGCACACTAATGGGTTTTAACGTTACAGCCAAACTTACTGACCCGGAGGCCCTGGAAAAGGCATTAACCAAGTATTACGAAACACAACAGGATGAAAACATCAACGAACTGATAGATGAGATACAAGGCGACAGTTTCCTTGCAGAGTTTGAAGGCCGAAACCAAAGTATTGACCTGGATGAACTAAAGGAGCTTTCCGAGTCAAATCCCGTCAAAAAGCTGCTAAATCTGGTTCTTCTCCAAGCTATCCGTGATAAGGCCTCAGATATCCATTTTGAGCCGTTTGAAAATGAATACAAGATGCGCTACCGCATTGACGGAGTACTTTATGAGATGATACCGCCACCAAAATATATTGCAGCGGCTCTTAGCTCTCGAATAAAAGTTATGGCCAATTTGGATATAGCCGAGAGGCGTCTTCCGCAGGACGGACGAATATCACTAACTGTTCAGGGCAATCCTGTTGATCTTCGTGTCAGTGTTCTGCCAACGATGTTCGGAGAAAGTGTCGTGTTACGTGTGCTTGATCGGAGTCAGGCAATGTTTGATTTGTCCAAACTTGGTTTGAGTGAGGAAGACTGTGAACTTGTTCGCAATCTTATACATAAACCCAACGGCATCATAATAGCTGCAGGACCCACCGGTTGCGGTAAAACAACTACTCTTTACTCGGCTCTGCACGAACTTAATGATATTGAAACGAAAATAATCACCACTGAGGACCCTGTAGAATATGATATAGACGGCTTAATTCAGGTTCAGATTAAAACGAGTATCGGTCTTACTTTCGCAAGGTGCCTACGCTCGATTTTACGTCAGGACCCCGATATTATATTAGTTGGTGAAATCCGTGACCTTGAAACAGCTGAAATTGCAGCGCAGGCTTCCCTGACAGGCCATGTGGTGTTTACAACACTACATACAAATGATGCTCCAAGCTCGATAGCACGACTTTTAGATTTGGGAGTCGAGTCGTTTCTTCTTACTGCAACTCTTGAAGGTATAATTGCCCAGCGATTGGTGAGAAGGATATGTGAAAACTGCAAAACGGAATTTGAGCCGAATGAAAAACAGTTGCAGGAATTACAACTTAGACCGGATGACATCAAGGATAAGAAGTTTTACTACGGTCGAGGCTGCAACAAGTGTAATAAAACCGGCTACAAAGGCCGAATAGGTATCTTTGAGATTATGGTATTTAATGATGAAATCCGTGATTTGATTATGAAACAGGCTTCGACAAACATTTTACGTTCAGCCGGTCAAAAAGCTGGGATGAGACTGCTACGTGATAATGGTTTGGCAGCGATATATGACGGCATTACCACTGTAGATGAGATAGCAAAAGAGACAATAATGGAGGAAGTATAAGTCAATGTGATCGTTTATAAGTCGGGATTCAACGATTATTTGTTGAACCCGAGGAGGTATTCAAAATGGCTGTTTTTCAATATACAGCATTAGACGCACAAGGCGTTGAAATAAAAAACGAGGTTGAGGCCCTTAGTGAGAAAGAAGCGATAAGCAAGATACGTAATATGGGTTATTTCCCCACGAAGGTCCGTACTCGCGGGGCGGCTAAGCGTCCTGGTGCGAAAGCTGCTGCCAGGCCGAAGGCCAGGCGTGGCGCAGGTGGTAAGGTCAAGGTCAAATACACAACTCAGTTCGCTCGGCAGCTTTCGACTCTGCAGGATGCGGGCCTGCCGATTTTGCGCTCACTGCGTATTCTTCAGGAGCAGCAAAAGGCTGGAACATTCAAGAAAGTCATAGGTTATGTAGGTGATGACATCGAAGGTGGTGCGACACTTTCGGAAGCTATGGGCAGATTTCCGAAAACTTTTAACCGTCTGTTTGTCAACATGGTAGCTGCCGGTGAGGCCGGTGGCGTACTGGACCTGATTTTGGCACGAGTATCTGACTTTATGGAGCAGGCACAGAAACTTAAGTCCCGCGTCAAAGGTGCAATGATTTATCCTGCGGTTGTTTTAAGCGCTGCTTTCGGCATTCTCTTGATGTTAATGTGGAAAGTGATACCCACATTTACCGAGGTTCTGACTGACATGGCTGAGGGCGAGCCGCTTCCAAAGCTGACACAAATAGTGATGAAGGTAAGCGAATGGATAGCCAAAGATTTCGGCTGGGCCGTTCTAATAACGGTACCATTTATAACAATTTTTCTACTGCGAGTGGCAAAGAGATTTCGCGGCGGAAGATTAATTCTGGATACCATTAAACTGAAACTGCCGGTTATCGGCCAGCTTACCAGTAAAGTATCCATTACTCGATGGACCAGGACATTGGGAACATTAATTAGCGCCGGTGTTCCTATCTTAGATGCCATCAACGTTACCCGGGAGACCGCGGGAAACGAGGTCTTTGGCAATATGCTCGGCAATGTTCACAACTCCATCAGACAAGGCGACACATTTGCCGGGCCGCTGCGGCAGTCCAAAACTGTTGACCTGATTGTTTCCAATATGGTTGCAGTCGGTGAGGAGACAGGAGATCTGGACAAGATGCTTCTGAAAGTGGCAGACAACTATGACGAGCAGGTTGAGGTGATGGTGGGAGGACTAATGTCGATGCTTGAGCCGTTTATTATTATTGTGCTTGGCGGGATTGTTATGCTAATCGTTCTGTCAATATTCTTACCGATGATAACAATTATCCAGACTTTAAGCAGCGGAGCGTAAGAGGTGATTGAAATCTGATTATTTTATTAACAAAAGAAATTTAATTGAAAAAGGAGAAAGAAAATGAAACGAACAACCAAACAAACCAACAAAAAAACTGCATTTACAATTGTGGAGCTGCTGACGGTGATGAGCATTATCGTGATTCTAATAGGTCTGCTCGTTCCGGCTCTAAGTGCTGCAAAGAAGTACGCCAAATATCTGGCACAGCGTGCGCAGTTCAAGGGCATAGATGATATGCTGGCAGATTTTTCCAACAGGGATGAGGGCAGCCGCGGTTTTCCGCCCTCAGGCGCGCGGGACCCAATTGATGCATCCTACTGTGGTGCGATGAAGCTTGGAGAGGCAATGGTTGGCCTGGATATGCTGGGCTTTCACCCGGATTCTGCCTGGAGAGCTGATGGGACAAACGGTGTTATTCCGCTATATGGTTTGGATCCCGCTTTTAACCCTACTTTATATGAAACTAACCTCAGGTCCAGATGGGGGCCGTTTATGCCGATTCAAAGCGCTTACAGAGTACAGCATGTATACGAAAATACTGGACCGTTTGAACCCAATGCAGTAATCCTGTGTGATGTCTATAGCAATGTAACAAACCGGGATTCTACACCAGGTGCAAGAAGGAAGATTGGTATGCCGATACTTTACTACAGGGCAGACCCGGCAGGCATCTACCACGACCCTGGATTAACTGGTGAAAACAGCGGAAATGTTTACAATTCCTATGACAACCAGGAGCTTATAGTCTTGGGTAAACCATTCCAGGGAGGTGCGAGTGCGCCACACACGCTTTCTGACCCAACTGTATTTTATGACAATATGAGGGACCACAAGATTAGGCCACAGTCGAGGCCTTACAGGCCGGATTCTTACGTCCTTATTTCAGCAGGTTTTGACGGCGATTACGGCACGGCTGACGATGTCTACAACTTCGACTGGAAGGCCAGATAATACGAACGAAATAACCGATAGAGATTAAAGACCAAGAGAAAAGATGACCGGATGTCAAGCATTATTAAAGAAATGGAGGAATCAGGGGTGAAAAACGTTGCAGTTATTGGAGTAATGATGGTTGTGCTATTGGCTACAAATCCGGTTCAAGCTGCAGCCTGTGAGATTGTAAACGGCAGCTTCGAGGACGACGGCAAGCAGATAGATTTTCCGCCAGGGCCGAATGAGCCGAACGGCTGGGATGTCAATATACCGGATTATTCAAAATTCAAAGGATCTATAGATTCCAACTGGCCAACCGATTGCAACTACAACTCGACCCTTTATTCAGAGTGGATTGTTCCATTTGATGCCAACGATATGGCAACGATAAGCCAGAAGGTCAACTTGACCGATGCCAATAAAATTATTTTTGACGTGAATCTGGATACCTACACACACACTGCCTGGGACCCTATGATATGTACTGCAATTCTGAAGATTGACAATGACACTGTCTGGGAATCAAACAGCGTCGGCTCGGACGTAAGGGATGAATACTTCAACCAGAGCTATGTCATTGAAGACAAATACAGAGATGGCGAGCTGCACACACTGTCCTTCGGTATAAGAATAAATGTAAAAACAGATGGATTCTGGGAACGATACTTTACAAACTGGGATTTTATCGAGTGTAGAGGTTTTTGCGGAGATGGAGGCCTTTTGGCAGGAGATTTTAATCGTGATTGTTATGTTGATTTCAACGATTTGAATTATATCGCACAGCTATGGCTGGATGAAGAAGTTGAAACGGAAAATAAATGCAATCTGTTCACAAATGATGATACGGAAGGCGACGGCGGGTTCATCACTTTCTATGATTTCGTGATTTT
>CAYSJK010000084.1:0-10406 GCA_964431375.1 uncultured Pirellulales bacterium | reverse complement strand
ACCAACGACCTCCTGCGTGTCGAGCAGGCGCTCTAGCCAACTGAGCTAACCGCCCATAGCAACATTTATACAGTATGGTTAAAAAAAACAAAAATCAAGAACTTTCTTACGGGCCGCTGTCAAAAAATGAGATTTTACCAAACGTGCAAAATCAGTTATTAACGCAAGTTATGATAAATTTCCGGGGGGTAATAAGGACAAATACAGATGATTCAAAACAAAGCTACGGTATTAGCGGCAACATTTGTTACTTCAGATTTCGCCTAATAACGGCAGCGGAGGAAACCGTCCGCTGGGCATCGCCGCTGGCAACCGTTATGGAAATCTGAACAGATTTAACGTAGGTAACCGAACCTTCGACAGCGGTATTCTTTGTGAATGTCATCGCGGCAACATTGTCACAAAGTGTGTAACTATCGCCGGAGGAATTATCAACCAGATAAAGCCTGTTATCCGCAGCACTATAACGATAAGTGATATCGTCCCCGGAAGCAGTAATCAGTGCACACTGGTTAGTAGCTAAGTTCGGGTCAACAGCATTAGCTGTTCGAAGCTGACTTGTCATACGAATCAATGCCTGCCGGGCGTTGTTGATTGTTCTAAAGATTTCTTCGTTTTCGCTGTAATTTATAACCGAGGCGTTAAAAGCTATAGCCACAGCAGCAAGCAATATGGCCGTTATCGCCAGAGCAAGCAATAATTCTGCAAGACTAAAACCACGCTCGTATCGCGTATTGCGTATTGCGTATTGCGTATTGCGCATCATATCCTAAATCCGAATTCAGTATCGTGCTCGAATCCAGCTGGTGGAGCTGATTTCCCTGGCATTTAGAAAAACTCTTACGGTTACTCTAACGAAACTGCTGTTATGGTCAGCCACAACCTGCTCGAAATTCGAGACACTTACATTTTGAACGGTAATCTGCTGGGTATATGCGGCAAAATCGTTCAGGAGCTGTCGATTTGCGTTAATTGGTGGAGAAAAGCTCGAATTATCAAAATCATCCAAATCGTCATAGTTAGCCAGAGCTGCTTCTTCCGGCCCAAATGTGGATATGCCGGTCTGCGGGTCAACTACCGGTAATAAAGCGGTAAGCTCTCTGAGCTGTTCAATTAGAAACTCAGCGGTGGATAAATCCACCCCGGCGGCATTAGCTTTTGTGAGTGCACCGCTGGCTGCTACCAAAGACGCAACTGCAAGACCAACTAATACTATTGCAATCAACACCTCAATAAGTGTAAAAGCCTGCTTGTATCTCGTATTCTGCATCTCCCATCCCAAATGAAAAACCTATTTGCCCATAACGATACTGGACATCCTGAATATTGGCAGAATAATACTCATCGCAATAAAGCCAACCAGGACACCCATAATTACTATCATTATAGGTTCTATCATCGATGTTACCGTCTTGATAACAGCTCTGAGCTCTCTTGCATAATAATCGGAAACATCTCTCAATACATCACTCAGAGTACCTGAATCTTCACCGCTTCTTATCATTTGCACGACATTGCTCGGCATTAGATTATACCTGCCCAGACTTGAGGCGATTTTTTTGCCCTGGCGAACCTCCTGAAAGACGCCAAGCCACATATTTTTATAAAGAATATTTCCTGATATCTGAGCTGTTATCGATATGGTATCAAGAATAGGCACTCCCGCTCTTGTCAGCACACCCATTGTGTGCATAGACCTCGTTATATAAAGATTACGGCAAAGAGTTTTTATAAGAGGCAATGATAATTTTGCCTTATCCCACCATAACCGGCCGCGAGTGGTACCAATCAAGTACAAAAATCCCCATAAACAAGCACCTATAGCAGGTACAATAAAATACCAGTAACCCCGCAGAAAAGCACTGCTCGCCATTAAAATTTTAGTTGCTACAGGAAGCAGATGCTCTTTGCCGGCAAATATGGCGGTAAACCTCGGCAAGACAAAGCAAAGCAAAAAGATAGTTACTGCCACTGCCATAACCGCTATTATTATTGGATAAACCATAGCACCTTTAACTTGTGAGCGAGTCTCAGCCTCATTGTCCAGGTAACCCGCTAATTTCTGCAACATATCACTAAGAGAACCTGAAACTTCGGCGGCAGCGACCATATTTATATAAAGATTGCTGAATACCTGAGGATGCTCTGCAAGGGCCTGAGAAAAACTGCTTCCTTCCTCGATGCAATTTTTCAAATTAAAGATAATATCTTTGAATTTTTTATTATCCTGTTGCTCTGAAATCGACTCAAGCGAATCCTGAAGACTTATTCCTGCCCGTATCATAACTGCAAGCTGATTCGTAAAATTCAGAATATCCTTTCTGCTCGGTCCGAAATTGACTTTGAAATTTTTTATCTTTAGCAGCCAGCTTTGCTGTTTGTCCTTTGCGAGTTTACTTATCCGGCCGGTGCGTCGTTGCTGTTTCTGTTCGGTCGGCGGCTGAGCTTGTTGTTGCTTTTCCACAACCGCAGCTGCACCTTGATAATTTTGTGAAGATTCTTCAAACATATATTTTCCTTATTTTTCGGCATCCAGCTCTTCGAGCGGTTGAATAACCTCATATTCTTCGAGAGGAACAAGTAGCTCCTCCATCTTCCCGGGATTGGCTGAGCGTATAATTGCTTCCTCTCTGTCTATGTAACCCTTGAAATACATCTCCGTGATGCTATTGTCCAGATTCTGCATACCAAGTCTGCGGGAAGTCTCAATAAAATTCGGGATTTCGTAGATTCTGTTCTCTCGAATACAGTTTCTCACCGCCGAGGTACACAGCAATATCTCAGTGCACGGTACCATTCCCGGCTCATCTATTCGTCTAAACAGTGTCTGCGAGATAACCGCCTGCAGTGTATTAGCCAACATTGCCCGAATCTGATTTTGCTGACCGGCAGGATAAATATCTATAATACGCTCGACGGTTTGGGGGGCATTAATCGTGTGCAGTGTACTAAAGACAAGGTGTCCGGTTTCAGCGGCGGTAATTGTGAAGCTGGTAGTCTCGAGGTCTCTCATTTCGCCGACCATAATGATATCCGGGTCCTGTCGCAGGACGTGCTTAAGTCCCGATGCGAATTCCGTGCAGTCATCGCCGATTTCGCGCTGCTCTATTATACTCTTTTCGTTCCCTATTGCGTATTCGATAGGGTCTTCCAGTGTGATTATGTGTTTCCTATACTTTGAGTTTATCAAACCTACCATCGAAGCGAGCGACGTACTCTTGCCGGAGCCGGTATGGCCGGTTACGAGCACTAAGCCCCTTGGCAGGTCTGTCAGCTCTTTAACTATCGCAGGCAGATGCAAATCTTCTATTGAAGGAACCTGATTGGGAATCACTCTAAAAGAGATTGCAATCGTTTCACGCTGATAATGAGCGTTAACACGAAAACGATGGCCATCATCAAGACTTGTTGAGAAATCAAGGTCTCTTTTTTCCTCGAACTCCCCGAATCTTTCCTTACCAACCATCGAAAGAACCATTTCTTTTGCATCTTCATTGCTGACGACCGGGAAATCCATATCAATCAATTCTGTATTCTTTCGTAGTACCGGCGGCATCCCGACGTTGATATGAACGTCACTTGCCGCATTTTCTATTGCCGTTGCTAATATAGTTTTTATATCCACCATAGCTCAATCTCTACTATCAAAAAGTTAGTCATAATTACACAAAACCAATTATTAAAAGTACAACACATAAAAGCAGGTATCTCATGATTGGTTCAGAACTCCTATAGCGAACCAACCATCATTCAATATCTGACAGCTTTAATGTAACTTTCGTATCTTCTGATTCGAGCTTAACAAGGTTATCGCCAATATGCGTAACCTTAAAAGCTTCTATTGAATCTCCAACATAGAGGATGTGGTCATTCACCATACAACACTTACCATTTTCGGACTGCATAATGCACAAAAGCTGCATTGCATCGGCCTGCTGCCTGAGCTGCTGCTGAAGAAGCATTTCGGCGTCAATATCGAAATTTTCATTGTTTTTCGACTTATTCTTCAAGCTGGCCAGGAACATCTCAAGCTGAAAGGGATTTCTTAAGAGCTCATCTACCTCCACCTGCAGCACATCCGAAAACTCATAAAACTTCCGAACTATCTCATCCATACGGTTGAACATCTCTGCCCTGACGCCGGTGAGCTGTGCGATGGCCATTTCAATCTGTGTTTCTTCGGGACTAACAACATCCGCTGATGCCGTTTTGGGTGTGCTCTTTTTTATCATAAAGCAAAGGCACAACAGGCCTATCGCAAACAAAACAGCAAGCATTATCGTGCTCTTGCGCACATTTTTACTCTTAGCTGCAACGCTAAGATACTCCTGCTGTTGTGCGCCTTTTGCCGGGTCCTGCTTTCCGGATTTCAGCATTTGCTGTGTTAATAAATCTTTAATCTCCTGCTCTTTCAAAAAAGATAACATAACTAAGCTCCATTCATAGTTTTGAGTTAATTAAAACCAAATATTCAAAACTCAAAACCAAAATTAACCGGCTTCATTCTGGAAAAATATACTTACTATAAAATCAGCTGCTATCTGGCCCTCGTTTTCCTCCAGCTTTTGCAGCTGAAGCTCATGCACTTTCATTATTCGTGGTAGTTTCTCAAGCTCCAAAAGGAACGAATAAAACGAATTGAAGTTGCCCACCAACTGCATTTTTAACGGCTGTTCCACATATCCACTATTATCTTCTTTCTTGAGTGTTCGAATTGTTTTGGGTTTTAGGCCCTGCTTTTGAGCAATGACAGTCACCTGCTCAAGCACTTTGTGAATCTCACTTGTAGGTGGCAGCTTGCTCTCGAAAAATTTGATGGCCTCCTGCAACTGCTCAAGTTGTCTTGTAAGGTCCTCAGCCGCTGCAGTAGCTTTCTCAAACTCGGCTAATTTAACCAATTTTGCCTGGACCTTTGCTTTTGCATCGGCCAAATGTTTGTTAGCCGACTTTATCATATATTGGTAGCCAACAACCGCTACACCCAACAACAAAATAAAAAATATCGCTTTTCTAAAACCGCTTGCCATAATTTCCCTCGTATTTCACTCTTTGAATTTCATATTTTGTATCGCATTTCACACGCAACGTATTAGTTATCTGCACTAAAAACTCCATTTTGTATTCTCGGCTTTGGTACTAATCCTCTCAATATCGTCCATGGTAAGATGGATATTCTTTTTAAGCATTGCCGTCAGTTTGAAACGCCTGAACAGCGTATCTTCGACTTTGTGCTCTTTTGACTCCACCAGCGCCACGTTATTCAGTAATCCACCGGTGCTTGATAGCCGCTCAATATAAGCCGCTACCTGAAGGTCGCTTGGAGCAATACCTTCAATCTCCATATTCGTCTCTAACAATTTCTCCTGTGAGCCCTGCGGCTGTTCTACTGTCTTTTGGGCCTGCGTCGATTGATATTTACTTGTTGAGCCAACAATATGACTGCTTGGCTTGGGCTCTTTTTGAACCAAACTCAGCTTCAACAGCGAGACCCCCGGCGGTAAATTATTCGTTAACGACGCCAATAAAATGCTTCTCGGCACCGGCTCAAGCAGTTCTGCAGTAGTAAGGGCTGTCTTCATCATCGCCTTCCGCTTTGTCTGAAGCTCTTCAAACTGCTTTATGGCACCCTGAATCTGAGTCAATTTTGTATTTACAAGTCTTTCCTGAGCCAAGCAGGCACGTTGACGTATCTTGATAGTCATAAACGAACCGCCTAATGCCACCATTACTACGGCGAGCAACACAAGACATATCAAATTTGTTCTTCGCGACTCGTTGTTTTGAACGTAATCATCAGGTACAAAATTTATATTAAGCATTTTTTAATCTACCTCTCTCTGTTATTTAACAAATGCTCCCTACTATATTCGGCTTCCTATGACAAGCTAAGCCCAAAGGCAGTAGTCCAGTTAATTTGCTCTTTTTTCTGGACAGACGTTTCCACAGGGCCGCAGAGTCTTCTATCGATTCCAAAACGCCAGGGTTCGGTTACCTCCACCGCTGCCAGACAATCACCGATTTGTGCCGGCATCTCAAGGTGCTTCGCTATTGCAGTGCAAATATCTTTATCCATAGCCTCATCCGAAAGGAAAACCAAACGCTCTATTTGAGCGTTGCGGTGCATCGAGAGGAATTGCCGCTTGCAGGCGGTCAGCTCGAACACCAATCTCGTTATAGCTTTCTCGGAATTGGAAGAATCTTCATCGGATTTTGGATATATCTGGCCGTTGAGCTGTTTTGCTCCTATCGGTATTGAACGCGCAAAAAGCAGATTCTTATGCCGGCAGATTACTACATTCGTGCAGCTCGACTCTATACAAACGAGCATCACAATCGCCTGCAGGTCCGTTTTACGTCTGCCAAAAAACCGGGTATAGCTGTTTGTCAATGCTATGGGCCAAACGCCGATAGATTTAATCTTCAAGCCGGTCTTTTCGTATATCGCCAAATGCCTGTCGATAATCTTCCGCTCGGTCGCCATCACCAGGACATTATTATCCTCCGTCTCGATATACTTTAACATTGTGTTTTCCCTGATGGGCTCGAAGGGCAGTTTCTGTTTTATCTTCGAGAAGATAGCACCGGCCAGCTCGGCGCCATTTGTTTTCGGCATTCTCATGTGGTCAATGAATACCTCGCTCGCAGGCATCGCAGCTGTGACATCTTTGCCACAAAATTTGCCGCTTGTCGTCACTTGGCGTATGGCCTCGATAGCCCATCTTTGCCACTCGATGCTTCCCGCCCGCACACTTACCGGTCGGTTTTCATAACCACCGTCAATTAAATTTATGCCGTCCCCGTTATCTGCAAGCTGGACTATCTTCAGATTGTCACCTCCAATGTCCATGCCAATTGAATACGTATGGTTTTTTAAGAACCAAGCCATCTAAACCTCACTAAAGAAAAGTGCATCCCGTATTACACCTGGCGTCTATAACGGCAGTATGGATTGCTATTTGGGCCTTTACGGCAATTGGAAAACCCTGCATCCAGTTATATTCTTCGTCCAGGCTAATACCTAATATTAAACTTACCTTAGAGGCCGACAAACCGGTACCTCCGGTAATCCCGATTCCTCGGGACTGTATCAAGTAAAATATATGAAACAAAACACTAACGAGCCAAACGCAAACAAAAATACTGGGACGTTGATTTTGCTTAATAATGCAAACCCCGATTTTGCTACCTATAAAATGTGCGATGATAATCGCCAATTAAAGACGGGCCATAGCCAGTCAGCTCCGATAAACAAACCGAATCGCAATAAGGCAGGAAAAAAATATCCAACAAAACAAAAATAATTTTAAAAAATAATATAACTTTCCTCACAATAAATTGCGGAGGATTAAAGAAATTCCTGTTATAGATTCGAAACAAAAAAGTTTATGGGACGGCAGAGAGAGATACAAAAGAAAAGGGAAGATGGATGCCGGAAGTATTATTCGTTAAGCTGGCAGTCTATTCGGCTTTTAGTCGGCGGGTCATTAAATCGGAAATAGCAGTCTGAACGCCCTTGCCCTCAAACAGCACTTCATAGACTGCCTTCGTGATTGGCATCTCAATATTATATCGGTCAGCAAGAGCAACAACGGATTTGCAGGTGGCAATCCCCTCTACAACGGATTCGGTAGCGGACTGGGCCTGTTCTAAGGTTTGGCCTTTGCCAATCCTCTCACCGAAAGAGCGGTTTCGCCCTTTCGGGGAAATACAGGTTGTTACCAAATCACCCAGCCCAGCCAGGCCGGAAAATGTCTGCTGCCTGGCACCCATTGCTACACCGAGCCGATTTATCTCGGCAAGGCCTCTGGTTAAAAGAGCCGCCTTGGTATTATCACCGGCGCCGGCGCCATCTATGATTCCTGCTGCTATGGCAATAATATTCTTAAAGGCAGCAGCTAACTCAACGCCGACAATATCGGTGTTGGTATAAACGCGAAGCCACGAACAATTGAAAGTGTACTGGATATCTTTGGCCAACGACTTATCACTACAAGCGGCGCAGGCGGTAGCCGGCAGCTTCCTCGCCAGCTCGTCGGCAATAGTCGGGCCGGACAGAATCGCAGTTTTGACTTTTTCTCCCACGAGGTCGGCGATTATCTGGGTCGGACGCATCAGTGTATTATTCTCGATGCCCTTCGTAACGGACACGATAGGGACATCCTCAGGGACATAACTTCGCAGGCGGTTCCAGACAGACCTCATAAACTGACAGGGTACAGCAGAGACAATCAAATCGGCGCCGGCCATTATACGCTCGTCATCAGCTTCAAACACAAGGGACTCGGGCAGTTTATAACAGGGAAGAAATTTCTTGTTTTCGCGGCTCTTTTCAATCTCTGCCAGCTGCCCGCTGCTATAACCCCACATTCGTATCTCATTTCGCTTCCTCAAAGCCGAAGAATCTCTTTTTTCGCAGAGCAGCATAGCCAAAACGGTAGCCATCCCGCCGTCGCCGATTATCGATATATTCTTGTATTTCGTCGCTTGTGACTTGTCGCTTGTATCCCGTATTTTTTTATTTTTACAACCCATAACATGAGCATTAGAGCAGGCATTGCCAGAAATGTCAATCTTGATGGTTGGATTTTAAGAACATCTTCAGCCATCGCCGATTCGAGTCTGTTTTACAGCTTGAAGTGTCATAGATTGCACAGATTCAGGGGCGGTTACTGGAAACTTGATGATTCATTTATGAAAGTTTTCAGCAATATAGCATCGAAGCTGGCACTTACAAAAAGTCCTGCCCATAAAAGAGGACTTGAATTCGCAAGGTTTCTTATTTTCCGGTGAGCATTCAACCAATCCGGTATCTTCAAGGATATTTACCTTACACAGGTTTTTAAATCCGGATTTATAGCACTCAAAATCTTTTAAACATTTCATCTGACTGATGATTTGTTCTATTTTCTCTTTTTGCAGTTTTTTGCCTTGTGTAGTTGCAGCAAATGTCTGTCTGGCATCGGTTTTTTTGGGAATCCATACGCCTTCGAAAATTGTTGAGAACTTTTTTTGTAGTCCCACTCTATTTTTTGACATTGATTATCTCCTCAACCAAAAACCTGTAATCAGCAGCTCCTCTGCTTCGAGGTGCATAAGTCAAAATGGATTCGCCTGCACTTGGCGCTTCAGCCAGCCTTAGAGACTTGTGAATAACCGTGTCAAATACCAAATCACCGAAGAGTTTGCGCATCTGCTGCTGAATTTGCCTGCTGAAGACAGTCCCCTCTTCGACGAAAGTTAACAACAGGCCCAGAATCTCCAGGGTGCAGGTGGGAAAACGGTCTCTGATAATACGAATAGTCTCGAGCAACCGCTTTAGACCCTCCAATGCATAGTAGTGGACCTGAACAGGTACGATGACATCGGTACTGGCGACAAGCGCGTTTAGAGTCAGGATGCCCAGCGACGGCGGACAGTCAATAATGCATATATCATAATTATTACTTACCGCTTGAAGCTCCTTGGACAATAGTAATTCCTTTCCCAATACAGTGCTAAGTTCCAGCTCAGCACCTGCAAGCAAGACATTACACGGCACCAGATTAAGCCATTCAATTTTAGTACCTTTTACCACTGTTGACAGTGAAACCTGCTCGTTAGTAAGAGCATCATAAATGTTTCCAACAACGGCGTCGGGGTCACGGCCTAATCCTATGGTGGCGTGTGCCTGTGGGTCAAGGTCAATTAACAAAACACGCCTGGATAAATCAGCAAAAGCTGCTGCTATATTTATAGATGTAGTTGTTTTGCCACAACCACCTTTTTGATTAACTATTGCAACTGTCCTCAATTCTGTACCCCCAACGCAAACCGAGAACCGACGGTACTTTTGACCCTTTGCTCAATACTCTTCTCTCGGCTGAACAAACCCTTACAAACCCTTTATAAACAACTCGCCTTCCCGGGGGAAACGGCTATACAACAAACCAAAGGAAGCTTTTTTGACGCTCCTGTCCGAACACAACAAAATAGTAACTGATCGAGATGAAGCTGTCAAGGAAAAAACGATAAAAAGAAAGCTCGCCTGCAAAAACTACAGACAACCTCCGAAAAGCCATTTTGGGGATACTAAAGCAAAAACAACTTATAGAGTTGATTCATTGTTGATAAGTCACTGGATTGTTTTCTACCCCTTGTGTCCACCGCTTACCGTTTTTTTCAAACTCAACCTTGTCTTTGTATATTTTGACAACGTTAATACCGCGGAGAGTGTCACCTTCGTGTACGATTTGGTTACCAATTACAGCAGATGGTTTGTCCTCACTGTAAATGATTGCGGTTACGAGTCGATATACCGGTGTCGCCTTAGAAGAGAAAGTGCGCAAAAGGTTTCGGCTGTATCCTCTTACACGAGCAGTTCCATTACCTAAATCTTTTATCGATAATACCAATGGCAGTGCCAGGGC
>CAYSJK010000083.1:0-10513 GCA_964431375.1 uncultured Pirellulales bacterium | reverse complement strand
TTTTTTCAAATTGCTCAAGCATTTTGTAATCTACGATTCAACAGCGGCTTTGACTTTTTCTACGATAGCATCGAAACCAGCCGGGTCTGCAACAGCGATTTCGCTTAGCATTTTCCGGTTCAATTGGATATTGGCTTTTTTAAGGCCGTTGATGAACTGGCTGTACCTGATGTCTCGCTGACGGCAGGCTGCGCTTAGACGAATAATCCACAGGCCACGGAAATCGCGTTTTTTTCGTTTGCGGTCGGTATGGGCCTTGGCTGCTGCGTGGACGACAGCTTCTTTTACTAAACGATATTGACGGCCTCGTGCTCCTTGATAGCCCTTTGCCGCTTTGAGAATTCGTTTCTTGGCTTGATGACGTGCAGCGCCTTTTCTGACTCGTGGCATATCAGCTTTCCTTTAACAATTTGATTTCTTTCATACTTGCTGGCGGCAGCTGAAAAAAAGCCGAGAAGCAAGCTTAATCGATTGATTATTTATGGCATAGCCATTTTCTACTGAATATCTGTTTTATCAGCTCGTTTGTCCTTAATATTATCTACGAAATTTGCATCTGGACAGTCTTTGCTCTCTTTCCGGTCATTATAGCTGAGCCCTTTACTCGTTTTCGTCGAGTTGCGTTTTTGCCGCTCATAAGATGCCCGCCGCCGGCTCGTCTGCGCTTAATCTTGCCCTTGGCAGTAATCTTGAACCTTTTGGATGAACCCTTATGTGTTTTTTGCTTTGGCATTTATACTGCTCTTTCAAAAACTGTTTTAGCTAACAAGATATAGAACCTGAACTCTATGCGATTTGCAGCTGCAGGTCAATACAAAAGTATATAAATTCTCTAAAATATTAGCACATTATCTTTTGGCATCATAACTTACCAGCACCAGGCTACCTATTTCACAGCCCAGATGACGGGCCAGAACGACACATTTTGGCCGAAGCATGAAAAATATGTTTTTATTAACGTCGTTTAGAGTTTCAAAATTGCCCTGGCCCTTGGCAATAATCAAATCCGCTTCATCGAATCGTTGACGAAATGCCTTTGAGCAGTCTTCTAAAATTGTACCGGGTGCATCTGAGCCGTTTTCAATTACATTAACCAAATCGGTTAAGCTGACTATCCGGGCGTCTTCCATAGTCGCGTCGTTCAAAATAGGACTGCCTTTGACGGAAAATGTTATTTTTTCCAGCGGCAATTGTTCAATAAGTAATCGGTCGAAAACAATCTCACCGGCGTTGTCACCGATGTAAAGAATATCGCTTGCTTCGGCTATGGCATTTCTGAACCTTTCCAGTGCCTCTTTATCCAGCGGAGCTGTTAGTGACTGGGCGATGGTTTCTTCGACCTGGCTTTGCTCAATTACGGAGCTGACGCCAAAATCAATAATGTTCCCTGCGATGGCCAATCGGACTGCTGTCTCCAAAGGGTCGCTACTTGTTTCAATTCGCTTCTTCAAATCCGGGTACATTTCAAGCGCTGATTTATTGAAGCGGTTCTTGATTTCAAGGTATGGGTCTTCAACGCCGGTCAGTTCCCGGATAAATCGATGTGTCTGTTGGGTTATTTCAGGGGGACTTTGCTGAAAGTCCAGCTTACTGGCAAAACTAAGTGCCTTGCGAAGGACCTGCTCGTGAATCTGCTCATCATTGGTTGTTAGCCGAACCGAATCAAGCGCCTGACGAATAGCACAGGCAATACAATCGAGATAAGTTTTCATAACGTTTGATGTTTTATTTGCGGATTACCTGTTAATCTGACGCTAAACGATATCGACATTATTGTCGTTATTTTCTTGCAAATCTCTAACCTCCTCAAAGAAAGGTGTTCTTTTCTCTTCTACACAGGCAGCGGCGTATAAATACATAGCCGCCGACCAGCTCTGCCAATCCTCACCCTGCGGCGTACCGTCCTGTGCCCGGTGCCATTCGTTAAATCCGAATTCTACATCTGCCACACGTGCAGGTCGAACAAGGTTTGTCAAGGCAATCAGCTTCTTCTCTGCAAGTTTATATCTTCCGACGGCAACCAAAGCAGCTACATAAAATCCGCATATAAAGGGCCATACGCCGCCGTTATGGTATTCACCGGGTTGATTATACTTTTTGTATCTTGGCAGCCAATCCGGGTCCCCCTGCCTTATGTAAGGAAAGAAGTTAGGCGGAAGGTCAACTGCAAGCTCTTCATTTTTTCTCAATGCTTCACATTCCGTCTCTATCCAGGAAACCAGCTGTCTGGCTCGGGTCACGGAAGCAATACCTGAAAGAATTGCCAGACTGTTTCCCAGCAGGTCAAAACGCTCACTCCCGTACACCTTGTAAGACCATAACGCATAATATGGTTTGTATCTCAAAACCAGACCCTCGTGCACATGACGGTTTTGCTTGTCTCCTTTAACGGTGAATCGGCCCATCGCCTCGCGAAGTCTGTTTGCTCGTTCATAATGGCCAAACAGCCGTAAATAAATATACACAATCGTGTTCACATATAAACCGTAGCCCAAAACCCACTGCTCATCTCGCCAATCGCTGGTTGGTAGCTGGTCAACGATAACGCGGTCGGATGGGCTTTGGTACTCCATCCACGTCATTGCTTTCTGGACAGCATCGTTTAGAAAATCAGACTCGCCGGTAAATTTGCGAAAAAGAGCAACCGCCATTAAAAATAACGGTGTGCAATCGCTCGACCCACGGTCAGTCGTGTCGTGGACCAGCGAAGGAATATGACCCAATCGGCTCTGGTTTTTTGCAACAGTCTCCATCGCCCTTTTCACGGATTTAATTAGCTTATTATTTTTGGTAAGTAGAATTCCCAGAGTAGAAATCATAATGTCGCGTGTATATGGTTCCGGATATCCCCATCCTGCTGCGCGTGGAAGCCCACGGTATGGCCCAAAGGCATTGTGCAGCAGTACTTTTGTTGCAGCTTGCCTGGCTCGCTCAATGAGACTTCTGTCTTTCTTATTCATTGTTATGAAATACCCAAACGCTTGTTGATAAGCCCTACAAATCTCTTGGCTATAATACGATAGTCGTAGTGCTCCACCGCTCTTTTTCTGCCGGCCTCGCCCATCTTCTTGCGCAGCTCTGCATCCTGCATAAGCTGCAAAAGGTAGTTAGCTATGTCATGTACGCTTGCGCGATAATCTACTATCCGTGGACTTTTGAAAACTATACGGTGTCCCTGGTCATGGCCGGATTCCTGGTCCAGCGTCGTTTCTCTCAATCTTACCTCCTGAGCTATGTTGGCCAGAAACGCAGTTTCACCATGAACCATAGTATCAAGCATCCCCATCGCTTTAATCCCGATTACCGGCTTGCCGCAGGAGTTGGCTTCAACCTGAATCATCCCGAAGCCCTCCAGGCGTGACGGCGCCGCATAAATATCACACGCTGCCAGAAGGTAGGGCATAAAGTTGCGGGAAATAACATTAGCTGTGAATGCCACATTTTTTTCGATACCCAGTTGGGTTGCAAGTTGTATATCCTGTAGGTTTTGCTGCTCTGTTCTTGGCTGGGGCCAGACCTTGCATACGTATTTCCAGTCCGGTGCTTTCGTATCTATCAACGCCAGCGCCTGCATCACTTCCTGAGCGCCCTTTGATGCCGCATCTCCACCTATGGTGAGAATCATTATCTGGTCCGGGGCTACACCAAGTGCCTCTCGGACAGCAACTATCTTTGGGTCACTTTTATCACGCGGTATAAACGAATCCGTATCGCAGCCCACATGGAGAACCTCGATGTTTTCCCCTTTTAGCCCATCCCGGACATAAACCTTCTTCACCCATCTGGAAGTTACTAAAATCAGAGGCAATGCACCAAGAATTTCATGGTAATCACCCATATATCCATCTGCCACCAGCCACGGTATCGCCTGAATTCCATACCGCTTTGGATGCAGTACCAGAAAAGGAGTATGGCCCCAATAACCAATGCCTACAACCACATCCGGCTCAAACCATCGATAGTACCACTCTTTTTCCTGGGCCGATTCAAAGTGAACAGAATGAACATCCACGCCGATTTGTTCCAGCCCCCTGTGCAGCAAATGTCCCTGAGTGGCCAGTCCTGCCGGGGATGGAGGATAATCGTACATCACTAATACCTTCATTTTCTTTGTGCTCCTATTATTAATTTACTTTTTAATTTTTTATCTTCGCCCGAAATGCCAAAAGGCCTCTTCGCGCGGAGTAGTTTTTGCCTCAAAGCTTTCCGGGCCAAACCCATATATTTTTGTGATGATATCATACTTTTTCTGCCAGATTTCCTCTGGTAATCCTATTTGCAAATCTGCATCTCCTACCGGCTGTGGAAGATGCTTGCCGTTGCCGTCATCATAGGCAAACCTCCAGATTTGTTTGGCAGATAATCTCTCACTTTCCCATAAGGTTATGACTGCTTTGCCTGTTTCCTCATGCCTTAGATGCCGGGTGTACTCTCCCCACATTCCGTGAGTAATAATAAGGTCGAATCTGTACGAAGGAAGCAATTCGATAATCGTTTCCTGCACCTTGCGAGCAGCCAGCGGTGCTTGTTCGGGTCCATCGTCAAGGTCCCCCATCGCTCCGGTCGCATGCAACACTTCGAGCGATTGAGAGAACCTGGCTGCCCGGTCAGCGTCGCTTTTTCTGCAAAGCGTAATCACGGTCCATTTACAATCGGGATGCAAAAGGATTGTACCACCAGCCCACAATGTTTCATCGTCAGGATGAGCTACAATAACGGCACAGCTACTGCCCTGATGTAACTGTTGAAATGCTTTTGACTGAATCATATGACCTTGGTTTCTGTTAGACTATCTTTCTCATATAATTTTTCACAACGTGCTATCGCTCAGTTTCTTTGGAATTTAATGACTGCTGTTGCCAGGGTACTTCAGAACAAAGTCGATTAAGTCTTTTAAATTTGCGGTTGCAAGACAAATACATGAGTCCGCGGCACCATAATACATCAGTATCTTCCCATTTTGATTTATCCAGCCACATGGAAAGACCACATCATCTACATCTCCTTCTCGCTCGTAAGAAGCTTTTGGACCAAAAATCCACTCATCAGACCTGCGAACAACCTTTCTCGGATTTTCAAGGTCGAGCAAAACCAGTCCCAACCTGTATATAGAACCGGAAGCCGTTGTACGGACGCCGTGATACAATACCAGCCAACCTTCTGAAGTCTGCATCGGCGGAGCGGAAAGACCGATTTTGCTGGCGTCCCACCACGCTCCGCGTCTGGCATGAATTACCTCCTGGTGTTCGCCCCAGTGTTTTAGATTAGGTGAGAAAGAAAGCCAAATATGTGATTCTATAGTGGCTAATTTCGCAACGGGACGATGAAGCATCGCCCACAGGTTGCCGAAACGGACAGGAAAAAGTGATGCATCTTTGTCTTCGGGGGGCATCACCGGTCCCAACCGCTGAAACGTTTTGAAGTCTTTCGTCGTTGCCAACGACACTAAAGGGCCCCCCTCGGAAAATGCTGTGTACGCTATCGCCCACTGTTCCAATTCCTCAAGCCAGGTAATCCTCGGGTCTTCAATGCCCCAAAGCTCCTCCGGATAGTGTTCCGGCTCCGGTCTTAATGTCGGCTGAGTATCTATCTCCCAACCGTCAACTCCGTTATTACTTCTGGCAGCAGTAAGATGAGAAATGCCTCGGAAATCTTCAACTCGTGCAAGCAGCAATATTTTACCATCCACTTCAGCCGCCGCGGCGTTAAAGACTGAATTGGCGGCATAAGGCCAATCCTTCACCGACAAAATAGGATTGTCTGGGTGCCTGGTAAACAACTCACGGCTAAAAGTCCTGTCAATTTTCTCTTTCATAAACTTATTAAACCTAAATTCAAATCTGTTGAATAAGTCCTGCTAAGCCCTTCCTTATCAGCATTATTGCTATTGCTGCCAGCAGCAGGCTTGTTATTTTCGAAAGGGCCTTTGAGCCGGCCTCACCTAATACCTTCATAGCAAAAGATGATACACCAAAAATTATACCTGCCTGCATATAAATAGACCAACTATACGTAAAATAGCAAGAACCAGTTCTACTTGCCTTTTCTAAACGGCTTAAATATCCTTAGCCAGCCGGCATCGTGCCAGTTTTTTCTAATGGGAAATACTCCTTTTTCGACAAAGCCCACCTCTTCTATAGTGTAAAATGCGTTCGGATTGAACTTCTTTACCTGCTCGATTACTGACTTGACCTCCCGCCTTGGCACTATTGTTAAAACGACCTTTACCTCACCGGAAGTCCCGTGACCATCGACACTGGTAACCCCATAATTTTCTTCCTTTAGCTGCTCTACCAAAGGTATCGCATCTTTTTTGGATACTATTCGTATAAGAACCATACCTAAAGACAGCTTATCTGCTATGCAAATCCCCACGTAGTTACCCATCGCAAAGCCGCCCGCATAGGCGATATAGCACATAGGATTGGAAAGGTTCTTCATAATCTGTCCGATAGCCAGAAGCCATATTAAAATCTCAAAAAACCCGACAACCGGCGCCAGATATTTAAATCCCCTCGATACAAATATCACGCGAACCGTCCCCATGCTTACATCAGCTATTCGGGCGATAAAGATAAGAAACGGAATAAGAAACCACGTATAATACCCGGAGTTTATAAGTAACATGCTATCCACTTCATTAAACCTTTCTTATAGATTTTCAAGGCGGATTATTGTAGTATCTCGCACGTCAAGCGTCAAGAATAGCAGATTTATTAATAACGCCCGTATTACCAACAGGCATTAAAGGCAAAATTTACCCGACTTATAAGCTATCCCAAAAATCTGCGACAGCTTTCTTTATGTCATCCCACAGCGGGCCGATACTATCTATTAACTCCAGCATCTTCTCGCCTTTTAGCTGAAAACCGTATCCGCTTACGAATCGATGTCTAAAATTTCTATACTGATGCAATTTCTCTACTATATTTTGACTAAATATTACCGCCTTTCCAGCAGGTGGATTGTATGACAAAACTAAAAGTTCTTTATGCCAACTCTCTCCTTTGGGCATAGCCTGATAGTATTCTTTGCTTATACGCTTTAAGATATTTTCAACACCATTATAGAAATTCATCAGATAAGTTCCCATAGCAGGTTCAAGAGAATAATCCTTAACCTGTGGGTCAAAGTTATTGCGTACCTCGCATAGTCTCTCTAAGGTTTCTTCTATAGCTCTGACCTCATCCATTACATCTTCATATAATGCCTCATATTCCTTCTTCATACACCACCTGTCCCTTGGATAAAACTCTTTTATAGAGATGTTCTCTTATGTCATCCAGATCGATTATATCAACTTCATCATCCACTGCCATTGACACTTTACCATAATACTTGAAAAACTCTCCTGATTTGATACCACTAACTGCGATATCAATATCCGCAGCGGATTCAATGTCTTCAAGGCACGAACCAAATAACAGCACCTTTTTCGCCCCAAACTCTTTACTAATACTTGCAATTTTATTTAATTCTTGCTCAAAAACTTCCTTTTTCATTATGTCTTACCTCGTTCTGAACAACTGTTAAGAATTTCTGATAACGATATCCGAGCTAAGCCTCCAGCATAACTTTTTGTCGCTCAAATCGCTTAATTTTTGATAATGGTCCTCCCCCACCAATGAGTATATTCAATCCAGCTGTTTGTTTGTTATTAAATCTTACGAGAAAACCTATCAGGATGTCATTTTTTTCCTTTAACTCTTCAGTCTCCCAATCCCGAAAAACAAAGCACATGGTAAATCTGTGTGATTTTCCAGGGTCGATAGGAATATATAGACCTATTTCCTTTGTAAGTGGAAAGTTTTTCTCCTGATGAACTTTAAAGGGATCATTAAGATAACTTTGAAAGGGTTGAGAACATATAAAAAATTCAGGTAAGGAAGGATATAAACTATATGTTATTGGTTGGCCTTGAACTAGTCGCATGGTATACACAAATCCGCCACTTTCTCCACTTATAAGTTCAAGTACGGAAATGGACCGTCCACCAGAATTGGTAAAAATACCTTCAATGAAATAATACATATCAACAGTATCTTTCTTGTCGTAGTGAACAAGAAGGCAAGCTGGGGTTTTCCATTCGACATTTACATTTGGTAAGCTTTCTTTTCGACTTAAGGACATTATTCGATAAGTGAGCCAAGCAACCAAGATACTTAAGCAACTTACCAGCAAGATCCATGTTTCTTGGATAAAATTTAAAGACGGAATTTTTTTGAAAGAGATTTGTTGCTTTTGAAAGCTTAATAGAAAAAACCCAATACCCAAAGCGGCGCCAATTACAACGAATAACAAGCCGACTCTTATTTTAGATTTCATGCTTAGGCTACAATTTTAGCTAACTTAGAATAACCAAAATATTTCTGCTATGCACAATTATAGGAAAATTTTATCACGAAGCAAATATTTATTTTGTACCGGCTTACAAAATGATAAGCAGATTGACACGTCGTCCCGATTATATCATGACTCCTTTGTAACACGGCCATCCTGGCCGTGTTTTCATTTCCACCTTGACTCGGCAGGCACGCCGTGGCCTGACGGCGATTTCAGGTTTTTCACGGGCAAGATGCCCGTGTTACATTTTTGCCTGGTCGAGGATGAGGTCTTTGACTTTTTGGCTGGGTAGATTAAGCGCACCGTATGCCGAAGAGGCGGCGCTCCGCAGTTTTGGGTCGGTATCATCTGATCTGATAAGTGCGTAAATGCCATCGACCATCTGCTCCATCAGCATATTGGCGTGCAGTTTTGCTGAAATCGCCAGCGATTCAAAGGCCGCAATCCGTACATCGAGATTGTTTTGGCTGCTCAGCGCCATTACAGAAATGGCACGTTGTGCATTAGGGCTATCGAGGTGAGCCAGTATCTGGCCAACGAAAACCTGAATTTCCGGACGCTTATCATTGACCGCATTTATGAGAATACGTTGAGCAGCGGATATACTAATGACGGAATTTCTGCTTTGAGCTGCCTTAAGCATAGCTTTAGCCGAGCGCAAAGCGTAGATATCGGCCAGCTCTTCATTCCAGATATCTGTATCATCATCAGGTTGTACATTGGATACCAGTGCTTCGGCCAGATTCCTAACCACATATTGACTTTCGGGAAACTTTTGTCTGGGCCCAGCTTCGACTATTGCTATCGCTGCACTATATCTTACAGCTTTGTTTTTGAATGTAAGGGCCTGAATAAGGGGCTGTGTTGTGCCGACACGATAAAATAATGTCTTCTCTCCCGCTGTTGTAGCCAATGCCTCCACCGCTCCATAGGCAACATAGCCATCTCCATCCCTGATAGCTCTTGCAAGTGCCTGATGTAGATATTCAGGCCCTGCCGTGGTTGAATAAACAAATGCATCAGCATGGCTGATGCCGAAATATTCAGGCATATCGACACCGGCTGACTCTGCCTTGAAAAAGGCAGCAAGCCAGAGGCCAATCGCATGGCCGAAGCCGGCATCGGCTTTAAGAGCCCATTCACATGCTCGCATTACCATAAGTTCGTTGAAATAACTTCTATCCACTTCCTCACGCACCAGTTTCTGGCCAGCCGAATCCCAGAACCATACATTGGCAAAATCGGCATCTTCTGAAGGGGCCAATGATTCGGCGTGATAATAATATCGTTCAGCGAGCCGATAAAAGAGGTGGGCTGCAGGAGTACCCGCCATTTTGGGGTCAATCTGCTGAATGCTGTTAGCGGCTAATGCCCGTAGTTCTGAGGACCCGTCGTTTTCGACAATATACTTTAGGTACCCGAGCGATTGTGGATAACCGATTTTACCTAATGCTTTTATTATCTCAGCTTTGATGGCTACATTTTCTATTTGTAAAGAAGCCGTAAGCGGTCTTATTGCATCTCTTCCGATATACGGCAGGGCAAGTACGAGCCTCGGTAAATCTTTTTGTCGGGAAGGGTCAGTCATTGCTTTGAGCATATACGGTATTGCGTATTCACCGGCGTTTTGGAGCCGTTTAACTGCCATCGTCCAGCCGCGCTCGGTACTGCCAAGCCGCCTTATCTCCTCTACGATAATCTTTGGGTCGGACCGGTGGCTGTATTTGCCGTGCTCGATAATATTGATGATTTGTTTGCTAAGCTCCACCAGCTCGGCATCAGCCGCGGAATCGATTACTCTTAACAAAATCTCATAAGCTGTCGGATTTTCTTTGCTCAAATCCATCAGCTGCACGGGGTCCGGATTACTCGCCAGAATTACCTTGGCATATTCCTTAGCCAAATCGAGTCGGCCAATCTTTATATAGTGCAGAAAGTCATTCCAGTTGTCCTCAAGGGTCTGTCCTATACAAACACTAACTATAGAAATAACCAATACTAAAATTGATGAGATTATTTTTCTCTGAAACATCGAAACACCTCCAAAAAGCTGTCTAACCTGCGAAATATGCAGTTTTTCTGATTAAATCACCTAAACCCTTATAAAATTCGGCTATTTTAACCAAAATACTGTAAGTAAATACCCCTTATATGTCAACAAAAAACCGCT
>CAYSJK010000082.1:0-10548 GCA_964431375.1 uncultured Pirellulales bacterium | reverse complement strand
GTTCCAGCGTTTATTACCTCTTTACCTTCGACAGTAACCGTCCCACCTGCTGCGGAGTTGCTGGTTGCCTCGATGGAGCCGGTATTGATAATTTGTCCATCGGCTGCAGCAAGCTTTATCTGGCCTGCATCGCCTGTCTCGACCGAAGCTGACAAAACACCGACGTTTGAAATTGCCTGCGAGTAAATATCCCCGGCCGCAGCCAAGACTATTGTGCCATCACCGACATCGACCGTGCCTTCGTTGAGAACGGATGAGCCCTCTATCGGTTCAACCGGCTCTGACAATGACGGCATGTCTATTTCGACGACGATGTCACTTCCAAGCTCGCCGAGGAATACTCTATCTCCTGCGGTCATTATGACGTATCCAGCGGGGCAGCTTATAGTGCCGGAGTTGGCAACCTGCTTGCCAATGAGGTAAACCTTTTCTGCAGAGATGTCACCGTAATTTATTACAGAGCCATCACCGCCGGCAAAATTGTACTGTCCATTTATAAAATCAGCGTTTGATATGTTCAGGGCTGAGGCAACTAACTGGTTAACATTGATTCTGGCCCCATCACCGATAATAACGCCTGCAGGATTGACGAAGAAGACCCGGCCATTTGCCAGGAGTGTACCATCAATAGCGGTTGGATTGGCCGACAGAATGCGGTTCAAGACAGAAGCGCTACTGCTGGGCTGGACAAACTCTACAATCTCCGGCGTTGCAATATCGAAGCTGCTGTAGTTGATGATTGCCTTATTGGAAGCGGTTATAGTTGTATTAAGGCCACTTTGCTCGAATGAGACCTGGCCGTTTACAACCTGCGCTCCTTCGGGCCCTGCGAGTGTGATTGAAGGAAATAGATTGAATATCATGCAGATTATCATCACATAAACGCTAATTTTTCTGCTTAAGACTTTTGTCCGGTTTTTGCGACCCATTGATATATCTCCTTACAACGTTATAACTGCTATTGATTTAATCCACATCCGGCCTTCATCATACACTATGACCGTTTTTTACCAGCGATATATGAAACTAAGATTCAGTCTGCCGTTGCCTGTTTTTGTCTCATCGACGCTCTGCAAAGGCCAGGCATAATAGACCGCCGCATCAAAATCATCTCCTACTTCGAGCAAAGTACCCACTCCAGCGCCCCATAGTTCCTGAGAGGCCTTTTCTCCTGCAACAGGGTCTTTTATTTTTGCCTGCCCATAGTCAGTGAAGCCCAAAATAGAAATATTTGGAGGCCAGGTTTCTTCGCTTGTATGAAAACCTGATTGGTCTTGTTCAATACCGTACGATGGATTTTCATGCTTTGTTAAATCGAACCTGTATTGAAACGAGGCGATTATTCCGCCATCTGCAACAATCCTGTTTTCTTCGTAGCCTCTGACTGTGTACAAACCTCCAAATGGTGTCATTTTCGCAGGAATTAATCTTTCATCCGGGAATATACCTCTAAAGGTTCCGCTCAATTCGTGAATTTTGTCCCTGTCCATAAACTGTTTATGTGATAGCGATGCTGTGTATATCGTGAAATCGGGGTCGGAATTTATTCTTGCATTTTGGAATTTATTATTGCTGGAGCCGCCGAAGCTATTTTGTACATTAAACGAGATGTTTGTTCTGGACCTATCGCCGGTACGATGAATCTCGGTGCCAAATCCGAACAGGTCCGTTTCAACGTCGGATTTTAATCCTATCGAAGGTGTAACCTTGCTTTGTTCATAGCTTATTGAGCCGACGAAATCAAACAGCCAGTCCTTCAGCTGGAATATATTATATCGTAGTGTGCCGCCGTAAAACGAACCGTTACCCAGGAAGTTTATCCCTGCGCCGGTTTCAGGTGTTATATCGAATTCGGTATAGCCGACATAAACTCCCAGACGCAAGCGTGGAGAAAAAACCGGAAGCTCATAGCTACCGAATAATGCGTAGTTTTCATCTATCGAATCTGTATTGGCCTGATACATAAGGGCAAAATTGTCATCTATACCGGTTAGGTTGGTATTGACAACACCCAATCGCGGACTCCATCGACGGTCCTTCGTTCCGGCATTATCAACCTGCAAATACCAATGCCAGGGATTTGCCTCATAAACGTCGTATTGCAAATCAAGAGAATCCGGTTTGTCACTTCTTGAGATAACCGCAGAGACGTACCTGTCAGGATTAACATTGAGCAGTCTTACGAACGCATCTACCTTTTTCTTCTGGATGACTTGGCCCTGTTTCACTGGCGACCAGGATTCAACTGCTGAGCTTTTCAAATAGCCTGGTTCCTGTTGCAGCCGGTCAAAATCATAGCTCTTTACCGCGATTTGCCCTACTCTGCCCTCGAGAATGTTTATCTGCAGGATTCCGTCCTGCAGTTCTGCTTCTGACTTAACCGCTTTTGCGGGGACATAAACATAGATACCGGCGTACCCTTTTTCCTTATACACTGAGAGCAGATATTCTGTGAAACCCTGGATGGTTTTCTTGGAAATTTCACGCTCCCTGCCCGGCTCGGAAATAATTGCGCATAAGATTGTGAAGTCATAGAGTTCTTTTTCTATAGTATCATCTTTTTGCTTGGTAACAGTGTAGACCGAAGGCAATTCTTCCAATAATTTCTCTGTGGATATGAGACTATTGCCGCTAATGCGCACCTGTTTCACTTTAAAACGCGGACTTGTATCCTCCGGGAAAACGGGAACATCAGATTGCAAAGAAGAAACGGCTTGTGAAAAATCCGAAGAGAAAAAGAGGATGCAAGAAATAACTATTATCAACCATTTTCTTGCTGGTGGGCTCATATTCATCTCCTTAAATTGGTAGGGCACTTACTTCCTTGTAGTGAGACGACTCATATAGTATTTAGGTATTGCGCCTTTAATGAACAGACGTCCTATAATAACTAACGCCTTGAAACAAACGGAGAAATTACCATAGTTAATGGGTAAATGAAACAAAATTTCTAAAATTTTAATAATTTGTATCGAGCATTTTAGTAGAGATTCAAAGGGAAAAAAGAGGAAAACCGGTTTTTGTAAAAACGTGTAAAGGATGCCGAATTAGCAAAGAGAAGCGGGAAAAAGGTGCCATTTTACGAAGTTTCGGCCATTTTTGATGATTAAATTACGTCCAGCGATAAGGATTAGCTTTGTGGGCAAATGTGAAGCGATAGTGTCCAGGATTGGCTTAGAGATAATTGAATATGGAATCTTATATAACGCCTGGGCTTTTGGTGATTCTTAATATGAAACCGGTACTTCTATTTGGCTTTAATTATTCACCTGTCTGCCAGTAGTCGGTAAAGACCGCCAGGTCACATTCATCGATGCAATTATCATTGGGATCTGAGATATCGCACACTGGATTGTAACTGGCATGCCCCTCTACACATTTCCAGGCTTGGGCTAAAACGCAAAAATCTGCAAAATCTACATCGCCGTCCGGCTCGAAGTCACCAGGGCAGGCAACGGTGAAGATAAATTCAGCAGTGTTCGGGTCAGGCTCCAATTGTATTGTCCTTACGATGGTAGCCGTAGAAGGATGAGTAAGCGTGATTTCATAAGTGCCGTGAAATCCTCTAAAATCTGCTTGCCCATTCGGGTCTGTCGCGCAATTGACATCTGTTGTCCATTCGTCCATCAACTCTTCGTATCTAACGCCTGCTGCGTTCAAAGTCCAGTCGCTGTTTAAAATCCCGTCCCAACGCCAGGCCGCGTCTTCCCAGAATCCCCACATCAGTATGCCTTCTACGGAGGGATGACTGAAGCATACGCGGTAGAAGTTCTCGAGGTCGTCGGCCCGTTGAGCTTCAGTGGACGCATTGGTATCAAATTCGGTAGCTATGATAGGCAGACCCACCACAGCGAGTTCTTGCAGGACGTTGTTATAGTAATTTTCAGGTTGAAAGGGTGAATTAAGGTGGGCCTGAATGCCAAGGCCTTCAACCGGCGCTCCCAGGGCGATAAGGCCATTGGCGCGGTCTGCATATTCATCACCATCGTAGCCCCCGAATGAATTACCGCGATACTCATTCATATACATTCCGCAGTTGGGGTCTATCTGGTCGGCCAGTTCGAACATATGGGCTCGTCCCGCATCGCCAAGACAACCAAAAGTATTGTCGGACAGCATTTCGTTGTCGACATCCCATGAGGCGATTTGGCCTTTGTAACGATCGACTATGCTGTTAATACGCTCATCAATTTCCTCCTGCATTTCACTCGGATTTTCTTCATCATACGCATAGCAGTCCAGACCCGGTACCCAGCTTGGCATCTGGGAGTTGTTTTGTTCCCAAAGGACGCAGTGGCCTCGCAAAATGATATCGTTATCGGCGCACCAGTTGGCTATATAGTCGGCATCATCGTAATCTTCGTCATCCCGTGTATCCTCGTTGGAACCCCATTTCATCTCGTTTTCACACACCGCCCACTCGAAATGGTTAAGGATGAAATTTCTATAATCGCTGTAGTTATCCAAAGCCCAATAAGCTATACACGTGCCGAAGGCAAAGTGATGTTTGGTCTGTCTGATTTGTACATTGACGTCGGGAACACTCTGCCCTGTTGGTGATACCACCGTGATTTGTACATCTCGCTTGCGATACTGCTCGATTCTATCGTTAGCATCCGTTTCCCAGTCACTGCCGGATTGCTCTATAACTGCTGCATCATCCAGATAGAAATTTACTCCGGCCGCCGGCTTCTCAAAATAAACGTCCAATGCGCTCAGGGTACCGTTCACATTAAGTGTAAAAAATCCGGAGAGCTGAATCCATTGGTCATTGTATCCTGTCGACGAACATATAGAGTTGTAGCTTGTCCCACCAGAATCTGTTTGCCGTACGGTTATGCCTATATTGTCACTGGAAACATTTTGTAGACGGACCCAGCCGGAGAGGCTGTATGTTCTGCCATCTTCCATAACGCCAAGCAAAGACTGTACAGGTCCCTGCCAGGATTGGTTTCTGTTATACGCATATCCGCTATAGCTGCCGTAATATACCTGAGCTGTTGAGGCCGACAAATCACACCCCCAATCCGTCCATCCTGCAGTACTTCCATACTCAAAGCCGGGGTTGTACAGGAGATTTTCAGCTGCTTCTGCCCGGTTAGTCATTAAGGATGTTAAAAGCAGCAAAAGAAACAAACACCAGCTGGTTGTATTTCTAAGGTTCTTCATCGTTAAGCACCTTTTATTTGTATTAAAAATGCTTTACGAGTAGCTACATATCCCATACTAATTTCATTATACCAAATAAATCCCGAATTTTCAACTAATTTGGCTTGGTTCAGCAGCAATTACTTGTCTTTTCGCGTCCAACAGTCTTATTTTGTACTATTTTAGCTTCCCCAGTTGGGAGTACAGTTGGGGTCCTCGGGATCGTTGCATTGCAGCCAGCCCATAGCGAAATCGCTGTAGTCGAAGAAATCAACGACACCGTCTCTCGGAACGAAGTCTGCGCCCTCACAGTTCTCGAGCTCATCACAAGCAGTATTCAGCCAGTAGTAAGCTATTATCTCGAAGTCCCTGTAGTCCACGTAACAATCACCGTTGAGGTCTGTCAGCAAGCTGAAACCGGCGGCCTGAACCTCCGCGCAGTTTTGGTACGCAGGGACATTTGCTGCCTGGACTACAAAGCCGATAAGTACCTGACGGTTGACGTTGTTGTGCGTTACGCATGGTATTTCATACTCGCCGATGGCAGCTTTGTATCCATCTACACCGGTAGAGGAATCCATGTCGTGTTCGATAGCTTCGTTAAAGTCGTTGTCGGTTGTATAGTTGCCTGTATTGCCGCACGTAGCAGCATCAATAACCATATCCCCGTCGTCTGTGAAAAGGGCGGTAGTTGATAGCGTATTATAGCTCGTTACGGAGTTACTGTCATTGTTTCCGATAGGAGCTGTTTGATTTACATTCTGAAGAAATACACTGGCATATGCGAAGTTGTCCGGCGTAGTGCTCCAGCCGGGAACAAATGCGTTACTGGTTGCAGCAGCAATACCGGCTTCGTCAAGGATATATGCCACAACATATGCGTAGTAAGCTGGGTTGCCACTGCTTACTATTCTTTCGATGACTTTTGTCATCGGTTGTCCGCCATATGTTACGGAGTTGAGATTGATAGAACCGCCGTCCTCAGCATGCGCAATAAATATCAAAGCACGGTTGGTTCTGGTTTCTTCGGCATGGCTAAGACCCTCTAACCAATTACCGATGATTTCAACTTCTGTGCCGGGCGGCTCGGTGGTTGCGGATTCTTCCATCGACCAGTCGGTCTCATTCCGGACAGGAGCGCTGTCGCGTGCCTTAACCCTGAATGTGTATAAAGTTGAAGGGTTGAGGCCATGGGCTATGTATGTTTCATCTGTCTGCCAACCGCTGTTCGCGTCGCCGTCGGTTATACATTCGAAGTAGTACTCAACAGGCGGCCGTTCGTCAGTAGCGGTCGTTGCCGTCATAGTAATCCTGCTCGAGCCGATTGCCGTCGGCTCCGAGGCCCAGATCATCGGGTCGGGGTCCGGAGAATTAAAGTCCGGCTCGGGAGATTCGAGGTTCGTTTCGAACACAATCTCCGCGGCCGTTTCTCCCGGTTCCAGTTCTATTACATATATCTCGGCGGGCTCGCCGGGCGCAGAAAGTGTTATCTCGTATGTCCCGTGAAATCCCCTGAAATTTACATTACCCGACAAATCCGTGACATTGGAATCTTCCGTCGTCCATTCGTCCAGAAGTGCTTCGTATCGAATGCCGGCTTGATTAAGAACCCAAGTGGAGGAATTTACAATCCCGGACCAACGCCAAGCCGACTGCTCGATTCCCCACATCATTATGCCTTCAACTAAAGGATGGCTGAAGCATACGCGGTAGAAGTCCTCAAGGTCATCAGCCGCTTGAGCTTCGGTGCCCGCATCGGTATCAAATTCGGTAGCTATGATGGGCACACCCACCACAGCGAGTTCCTGGAGGACATTATTGTAATAATTCTCGGGTTGAAAGGGTGACGCAACGTGCGCCTGAATGCCAAGGCCTTCGACCGGCGCTCCCAGGGCGATAAGACCATTAGCGCGAGATGCATACGCATCACCATCGTAACCGCCGAATGAATTGCCTGAATATTCATTCATATAGAACCCGCAGTTGGGATCTATGGAATTGGCTAGTTGGAAGAAATGGGCTCGTCCCGCCTCACCTAAGCAGCCAAAAGTATTGTCGCTCAGCATCTCGTTGTCCACGTCCCAACTGACGATTTGGCCTGCGTAACGACCAACTATACTGTTAATACGCTCATCAATTTCATCCATCATTTCGCTTGTTGGTGGATACGTTGAACAGCTAAGACCCGGTACCCAGCTTGGCATCTGAGAATTGTTTTGTTCCCAAAGAATGCAATGGCCTCGCAGGATGATACCGTTGTTGGCGCACCAATTGGCTATATAGTCGGCCTGATAGTAATTCTCCGAGTCTCGTGTTGATTCGTTGGAACCCCATTTCATCTCGTTTTCACACACCGCCCACTCGAAATGGTCAAGGACGAAGTCTTGATAGTCGGTGTCAGTTAACTGTCCATAAGCAAGAGCTGCACCGAAGCCGAAGCGATGGTAAATCTGGTCTATTTGCATATTAAGATCGTAGACCGGAGAACCATTCGGGTCAACTGCTGTAATTTGTACGTCCCTCTTGCGTATCTGCTCGATTCTCGCGTTGGCATCGCTTTCCCAGTCGCCTTTTGTTACTGCTGCCGGGAAAAACAGGTATAACACCAGAACCGCTGCAATTGTTGATTTAACGTTGCTTTTAGAAGAATTACCTGGATTTTGCATTTTATGGCTCCTAATTATCACCCTCAAAAAGAGGCAATATGTGCCGGAATGTATTTAGACACGTGTATAAATACAGGCTTGCTATGTCGTTTTCGTATATACCTTGTTGGGGGTATAATATCATAATCGTGTCGTGAAGTCAAGCTTATAAGTTGTTTTTAGGCCTAACAGTCTGTCGTATTTTTCTTATTATTTGGCTTTCTTCAGCAGCAATCACTTGTTTTTCCACGTGGAAAATCAAATTTGATATGATTTAAGCGGAATTAGGGCTGTTTTAACAAAAGAACATATCTAATTCGCCTAAAATAGCAGTAAGATACTTGCAATAATCACCACTATAATTGCTGCTTTATTCGTTATCTTTTATCTGTGTGATAGGTATCAGTATAATATGTTGTTAGTCATATCTGAGAGTATTGGATAACGTAGCTCTCGCCGTGTTTTTGTCTCGATTTACCGGAACCGTGTGTTTTTGCTGATATTATCTTTTTAGTTTGATGGGATTAAAAGTGCGATTTTAAGTGTAAATTTAACTTAAGGCGGTTGAGTTTTTTATTTACTATTTATAGAATTATTTCTATGAGATGTCCGGTTTGCTCAAGCCAGTTGAAGCAGGTAAAATCGATATCAGCCGTAGTTGATGTATGTCCAAGCTGCAGGGGTATATGGTTCGATTCTGGTGAATTGGCCGATGTTGCCAAATTCCTGTCGCAAAGCGATAAGGTCTCTCCGGAAAAAATCAGGCTTTTCAAGCACAGAAACGTTAAATCTGTACACAAACTTGGAGAAGAAGATAAGCTTTGTCCCAGGTGTGAAAAGAAGCTTCGAAAGTTCAATTATTCCTACGACTCCAATATTATTCTGGATAAGTGTAACGACTGTGGCGGCATCTGGGCTGATGGCGGAGAAATTGTAGCCATAGCAAGCTTTCTAAAGGATGACCCGGCTACAACCGCAATCGCAAAAAGTCTTGCTGAGGCAATATATAAACCGGAAAGAGAATCGGAAGAACCGTTAGCTGGTTATTTTCTGTTCGTCCCACAGTTTGTTATCCCCATCTCTGATGACACTCCAAGAGAAAGATTTCCTGTTGCGACGGTCTCGCTAATTGCTTTATGCGTACTGGTCTTTTTATTTCAGATGTCCACATTAACTAATACTGAAGATTTTATTAAAGAATTCGGGTTTGTACCGGCAAGATTTTTCAACATCGGCCTGATAACCTCTATGTTTCTACATGGTGGGGTATTTCATCTGTTATTTAATATGCTTTTTTTGTGGTTGTTTGGTGATAATGTGGAAGACAGATTCAGCCGAGGGGGGTATGTGGTTTTTTGTCTTTGCTGTGGCTTGTTCGCTAATTTTATGCACGGTATTTTCAACTGGGGTTCAGCAATACCGGCGGTTGGTGCAAGTGGGATGGTTTCAGGCGTAATGGGTGCATATCTTATTTTTTATCCACGGGCTAATGTCACTATGTGGTGTCTGAACAGAACCTTCGAAGTGCCTGTAGTTTTGTATTTGGTAGGTTGGTTTGTCATCCAATTAACGTCTGCATGTGCATCCAGGGATGGTAATATATCTCAAATTGCCTGGTTTGCCCATATCGGAGGATTTGTTTTTGGATTGCTCGTGGCTTTCTTCAAAAAGATTGCAAAACAAACCCAAACAGCGTATAAATAAGCTGTTATGGCTGAAAATATCAAAAAGCGAACCCCGCCCCTCGGAGGGGCGGGGCGAATTGAGCAGTTGCGCAAAGAGATTCGCAGGCACGATTATCTATATTATGTTCTCAACCAGCCCAAAATCAGTGACCGACAATACGATAAGCTCTTTGCTGAACTTAAGGCATTAGAGCAGAAAAATCCGCAGCTCATCACACCGGATTCCCCGACTCAGCGTGTTTCCGGTCAGCCGCTTGAGGGTTTTACGACCGTAAGACACGCTGTGCCTATGCTCAGTATGGATAATACCTATAATGCTGGTGAATTGAAGGCGTTTGATGAGAGGGTGGCAAAGGGACTTGGCAGTAAAGATTTCGACTACGTTGTCGAATTAAAAATCGACGGTGTGGCGATAAGTCTTCGTTATGAAAAAGGCGCCCTTGTTACTGCCGCCACTCGCGGAGATGGCGAAGCAGGCGACGATGTTACCGCAAATGTGCGTACAGTTAAGGCGGTTCCTCTCATACTCCTTGATGGTGCTGATATTCCCGATGTGCTCGAAGTTCGTGGCGAGGTCTATATGCCTAATAAAGCATTTGCGGAATTAAACCGGCTTCGCGAAGAAGCCGGAGAGCCGGCCTTTGCCAATCCAAGAAATGCCGCTGCCGGTTCCTTGAAGCTGCTCGATGCAAGAACTACTGACACAAGAAAACTTTCGTTTTTTGCCTATGCTACCGGCCAGATGTCACAATCATTGGCTGACAATCATTACGAGACCCTCCAGATGTTCAAGAAACTCGGCCTGCCCGTTAATCCTCATATCAAAAAGGCAAAGGATATAGATGAAGTAATAGATATCTGTCTTGGCTGGAGAGAGAAACGGCTCAAGCTGGATTACCAGATTGATGGTATGGTGATAAAGGTTAATCGTTTCGACCAGCGGGACATCCTCGGCGCAACTGGCAGGGCTCCTCGATGGTGCATTTCCTACAAATTCCCAGCCGAGCAGGCAGAGACAATCGTCGAATCAATCGATGTGCAGGTCGGCAAGAGCGGTATTTTGACACCGG
>CAYSJK010000081.1:0-10684 GCA_964431375.1 uncultured Pirellulales bacterium | reverse complement strand
CATTGGTGGTTACCTCTTTTTTACAAATAAAATTATCTATTATTAATAGCGGTATATTAACCGGTTTGTTTTGTTTTGTCCAGCGATTTTTTAAGATTTTGGCGAAAAACAAGCTATTTGTTCGTCAATAGCCGGATTCTGCCTGGAGTATGGCCTTGATATCTTTTAATGGCACCACACCGATAGTAGCGATTTTTATCCTGCCATCGGGGTCTATAAAGAAACTGCAGGGCACGCCGCTGGTCCCATAAACTCTCATAAAGCCGAATGGTTTCGGCATATTGCCTTTGTCGAGAAGAACTGTGTAATTCATTTTTTGGTCGATAATGAACTTTTTCACCAATTCCGGTTTTTCGTTTGTTATGGCAAGCATTATTAATTTATCTTCGCTGATGCTTTTTCTCATTTTGATTAGGTGTGGTATTTCCGTTAGGCAGGGCGGGCACCAGGTTGCCCAGAAGATAATCATAACGTTTTTGCCGCGGTATTCGCTTAATTTGTGCTGTTTGCCGTTGATGTCAGCCAGGGTAAAATCCGGCGCGTTTTTACCGTACCAGGATTTGTAGGCAGGGCCCCAGGTTTTTGCCGCCCGGATGACGTTATCCAGCGTTGTCTTTGAACCGGTAGCGATGTTCGTAGGCGGTTTTATGGGCTTTTGGTTAGTTGGTTGAGATTGTGTGGATTCGTTGTAATTTTGCTCCAGTTGGGTCTGTTCGGCTGGTTGTTTTTTACACCCTGACCAGGTTACCGTTGCAGCAAGCATGATTATGACGGCGAAGAATGACAGCGGGGCACTCGTTTTTTTGTCTTGCCTGAACATATTATCTTTCTCCTAAAAAGAACAATTTCATAGTTATAGTATACATTATTTATGCAATAGACTAAAGGCAAAGTTCACAAATTTGCGATTTTGAGCTGTGGTCGCGGAGGACCCTTTTGTTGCTGCATCGGCCTGATTCTGACCGCAGGCATTGTGTAGATTTCTGATTTTAATTTTAATTCTCCGCATGTTCTCTGCAATTTCTTTATAGTTCTTTTATCATTTGACAAAACAGATTTTAATATTAGCATAACTATATATAAGAAATATAACTATGCTGTTTATTACAGTATCGAGTAAAGGACATTTTATCTTTTGAGGCAGGTGAACAAGGCGGCGAGTAAAACTGTGGGCCCGGAAAATGAGGCAGTGTTAATATATGAGTATGTTATTTTTTATTTCAATAGCCCTTATTTTCGGTTTTATTGGTGGCAAGATTGTCCATCGCTTTAGATTGCCTGGGGTTGTAGGTTATCTGATAGCTGGTCTTATCTTCGGCCCATCTTTTCTGACTATTTTCAGCTTGGACTTGTTGGAGCGGCTAAACTTATTCACAGATTTTGCCTTATCCTTAGTAGCTTTTATCATTGGTAGTGAAATGAGGATAAGTACGCTGAAGGAAATGGGCAAGGGTATTGGAATTATTACTATTTTAGAGTCGTTGGGAGCTTTTCTGTTGGTTGCAGGGGGCGTTTATTTCTTAACCCGGAAATTATATTGGGCCCTTGTGTTTGGGGCTTTGGCACCGGCTTCTGCCCCCGCGGGCACAGTGGCGGTTTTACAGGAGTACAGGGCAAAAGGGCGCTTGACTAACGCACTATATGCGGTGGTGGGTTTAGATGATGGATTGGCTGTTATGATATTCGCGGTCGCTGTGGCATTATCAAAGCTTCTTTTAACGGGCAAAACAATGTCTATCGGGTCTATTTTGCAAGGCCCTGTTATGGAAATAGCAAGTTCAATTGCTCTTGGTTGTTTTGTAGGCATTATTACCGGTTATTTTACCAGAAGATTATCCGGAGCGGAAAGCATATTAACGGTTACGTTGGGTGGTATCTTAGTATGTACCGGTGTAGCTAAGTATTTCCATCTTTCTCTTATCCTCGCAAACCTGAGCCTGGGGATGGTATTTGTTAATTTGTTTTCAGCAGCAAATAAGAAGTCCTATCGAGCAATACAATCTATTTCTTTGCCGGTTTATATAATCTTCTTTTTCCTGGCTGGCGCGCATTTACAAATTAGTCTTCTGCCAAGTATGGGGATTTTGGGATTAGTATATTTGATATGCAGGTCGTGTGGCCTCATTAGCGGTGCTTTTTTGGGCGCCACTATGACTAAACAACATCCGGTGATACGTAAATATTTGGGCGTGGGCATTCTTTCTCAGGCCGGTGTAGCTATAGGACTTGCGCTTCTTGTATCTTATGAGTTTGGTTCTTTAGGTGAGGAGGGGCAATACTTAGCCGTTGCAGTAATTAATACTATCGCTGCAACTACAATTATATTTGAAATAATTGGACCAATTGGGACCAAGTTTGCCATTTCAAGGGCCGGAGAAATAGGAGCTAATATAACTGAGGACGACCTTATTGAAGTTTACACGGTCAAGGATGTGATGGACACGAAAGTGCCTGTTATTTCCGCAGGCACGTCCCTGAGTGAAGTCATCAAGGTGGTCAGCAATACCGACAGTTTTTATTATCCCGTTGTTGATAGTGATAAAAAGCTGATAGGTGCTATTACGCTGGATGGTATCAGGAATACTTTTGCCACTCAGGAATTAAACGATTGGTTAGTGGCGCTTGATATTCTGGAGCCGATTCTTGCCAAGGTAACACCGGATATAGCATTGTCTGAGGCGTTCGAGAAAACAAGGCGGCTGGATTTAGAACATTTACCAATCGTAGCTTCCGGCGAAAATGATGAGTTTGTCGGTGTCTTGAACTGTCGTGCAGTTCGCCGGCATCTTTCTGCGGAGGTTTTGTCTCGGCAGCAAAAGGCCGATAGTATGGCAATCGGCTAATAGGCGTGATTTCGGCAGGTTTTTGAAAGTGGAGCAACTATGATTTATTCGTTTGTTATTGCAAGTAGTGAGGTTATCAGCCATTTGAATTTGGCCTTGTTGTTCGGGCTGATTATTTTGTGCGGGGCGTTTGGTGCGCGTCTTTTTCAGAAATTCCACATTCCTCAGGTGGTCGGCTGTATCGTTGTCGGGATATTTTTGGGCGATGTTTTTGATTTAATCACCCCGGATATCATCGAGAGACTTAAACCCTTTACAATGTTTGCGCTGGGTCTCATAGGGTTTATAATTGGGTCGGAACTTCGCGGTGATGTCTTTAAAAAATATGGAAAGCAATTTTTCATCATCCTTGTTTCCGAAGGTATAGGAGCTTTTTTGTTGGTGGCTATTGGAGCCTCAATAGGTGCGTGGTTTATAACCGGAGATGTTTCTGTGGCCATTGCAATGGGTCTTGTATTCGGAGCAATTGCCTCTGCGACAGCGCCGGCGGCGACGGTAAATGTTTTATGGGAGTATAAAACAAGAGGCCCTCTTACCGCAACGGTACTTGCAATCGTTGCGATGGATGATGCCTTGGCGCTGCTGCTTTATCGAGGAGCTGCAACGGGAGCAAAAGCGCTTATGGGCACCGGCCAAAGTTCTGCGTTAGGTGCCACATTTTTGCTGCTGAGTGAAATAATAGGAGCAATTGTGCTGGGTTTTTTGGCAGGGCTGTTGCTCTATTTTCTCTTAAAATTTGTAAGAGCCGAGGATAAGATTCTGGAATTTGCGCTGGCATCTCTTTTGCTCGTTGTAGGTATTTCAATGTTATTAAAAATTGACCCGATTTTGCCTGCTATGACATTGGGTATTTCGCTTGCTAACTTGATGCCTCGTCGGAGTAAAGGTACTTTTGAGCTTGTTGAGAAATTTTCTCCACCTATTTATGTCTCATTTTTTGTCTTGGCTGGGGCGCATATAGAGTTTAGCAGATTAGGTGTGTGGGTAGTTTTAATGATAGCGGTGTATATTTTCTGTAGGGTAGCGGGCAAGGTGATAGGGAGTTGGTTTGGTGCGAAACTTTCTGGTGCACCCTTGGTGGTTCGTAAATACCTGGGAATTTGTTTGCAGTCTCAGGCTGGCGTGGCCATTGGCCTTGCTATATTGGCCAGTCATCAATTCACTTCAGAACTTGGTCATACCATTATTATGGTTGTTATGACGGCAACATTTGTGACGGAAATAGTTGGGCCAATGTTGGTTAAGATAGGAGTTAAAAAGGCAGGAGAAGTCGGTATGAATGTTACCGAGGAGGACCTGATAAAGACGTATAAAGTTGCCGATGTTATGGATACCGAGCCGACAAGCATTCCGCAGGATTTGCCACTGCAGCAGATTCTTGAAATATTCAGCACAACAGATAGTGTATATTATCCGGTTATTGATAGTGAGTCCCGGATTGTCGGAGTAATCACAATTGCAGACATCAAGGAGATGTTTGCCAATCAGGAAGTTGCCGGCTGGTTGCTGGCCTGTGATGTTGCAGAGTCAGTGCAGGACAAAACGACTCCTCAAAAACCCCTTGAAGAAGCGATAGAGTATATGAGACACTATGACCTTGAGAGTATGCCTGTGGTGGCCGGTGACGAAAGTGATAAGCTTATTGGTGTTTTGAACTACCACAAGGTGCTCCGCAAGATAAGTGCTGAAGTTTTACACAGACGTAAGACGGCAGATGGAGCGGTTATAGCGACAGGTTAGCGCACGGAAGTCGAGCCAATGGTGGGTCGATAATTTATGGTGAAGTCTTGAAGCAGTTCTCATTTGCGAAAAATAAAAGACTTGTCAGCAACAAGCAATTCAAGGCAGTTTTAGCCCGCAAGCTGCGTGTTAGCGATGGATTGCTTACTTTGTATGTGGCAGAAAATAATTGCGGTTATGCTCGACTGGGTGTATCTGTCGGCAAGTCTTGCGGCGGGGCAGTCGTGCGTAGTCGCTTCAAACGCCTGTTGCGGGAGACCTTTCGGCAGAACCAGGACCAAATTCCAGCCGGTTTTGATTATTTGTTAATGATTTCGTCCCAATGGTCGAAAAAAGAAGATAAGACAGCAGGTACTAAAAAGACCGCAAACCAGCCGACATATGAACAGATAAAGGACTCATTTTTGGCTTTAGTAGCTGCTGCGGGAAAGCGGGTAAAGATGAAAAGCAATAGTCAATAGGCAATATCGATAATCGTTTTTTAGGATAAACTTTGAGCAAAAAAAGCAAATTAGTGCCAATAGGAGCAGCCGCAAAAAAAGCTGGCATTTCCCGGCAGTCTCTGCAATACTACCTTATGGTTGGTTTGCTTGAACCCACAGAAGTTACGCAGTCCGGTAGAAGAGTATTTGACGAAAAGGGTATCGAGCGTATTAAACTGATAAAAAAACTGAACGACAGTGGTTATCCTTTACGTGCTATAAGAGAGTTGTTTCTCCAGGGCCGCACCAATTTGAAAGGAAGCAAATAGTGGCTGACTATGAAACCATCCAAAGAAGGCGCAATATTATCGTGGGCATTTTTGTGTTCGTTGCTATATGTGTACTGACGTGGCTGATATACCAGTTTGGCGACTTACCGACAACTATTAGCAAAATTCGTTCTTTTGAGGTCTTCGTTCAGTTCCCGACAGCATCGGGAGTGCAGGAAGATACGCCCGTTAGATTTTGTGGCTATAAAATTGGCCAGGTGACAAAGGTTATGGCTCCTGAAATACGCTCGGATTTGAATACAGGAAAACAATACCATCAAACAGTTATCGTTCTTAGTATTGATAAGAAATACGTCGATATACCCTCAAATGTTGACGTGAAATTAATGACGCGAGGTCTGGGCAGCAGTTATATTGAACTTATGGTCGACATTTCGAGGTTGCCGGCGCCGCCGCTTGACCCAAATCGGCCGGAGACAAGATTTCTGGTTAAGGGTATGTGGCTGCAGGGCACGACCGGCGTAACCAGCGAGTTTTTTCCGGCAGAAAGCCAGAAAAAACTGGATGAGCTGATTGATAGCCTGAAAACTCTTATAAACAGCACTAATGACGTCATTGGTGACCCCAATAATAAAGAAAATCTTAAGAAGACTTTAGCTAATCTAACTGAGGCGTCAGAGCAGGCCACAAAGACAATAGAAGAATTCCGTCAGTTTGCTGCTGCCGGGACCAATACCTTGAAAAATGCAGATGCTAAAGCAGAAGAGATTGTTGCTGCTATGGTTAGTACAAGTGACGAATTAAGTAAAACAGCATCGGAGCTGCGACTGATTCTGGAAAAAGTGAACAGCGGCCAAGGCACAGCTGCCAGATTTATAAATGATGGCAGACTCTACGAGAACCTGCTTGAAAATACACAGCAATTGCAAATGTTGCTGGAAGAGTTAAAGTTATTCATTGCTAAATCCAGCGATAAGGGCTTGCCGATTAAGCTAAAGTAGATAGCGGTTGGTTAGTCGTGAGTAATTAGTTGATTATTCATTTAACCAGCATTTTTTGGGAGAGGGATTTCTCCGCAGCTTTGGTTTCGATTTTATTTATCGAGCGTTTGAAAACTACGCCCGGCAGGATTCGAACCTGCGACCTCCGGTTTAGGAAACCGATGCTCTATCCTACTGAGCTACGGGCGCAAAATGACCTTCTCGATTAACAACTCAGATTGCATAAGCAATATTCTTTAATCTACTGCGGGCATTATTGAATTATAGCCGAAATGTTGGCCTTATCAAGAGCTAATAACACGCATAAGGTCGGTTTTGGCATGGGGCTGCTATATTTTTTTAAGGTTATTTGCCGGTATTACCGGATGAGTTGTCCTTGTCTTTATTCTGCGGCAGAGAAAGAATCGGTCTTTCCCTAAGCTCATCAAACTTTGCCCTCTGTTCTTCAGATAGAGGCTCACCTTTGTAAATGTGCGGCGACATAAATACGAGCAGCTCAGAATTTTTAACAACTTCCTGGGTTTTGCGAAACAGAATCCCTATCAGTGGCAAATCTCCGAGAAGCGGTATTTGGCTTACCTGGTTTGTTGTTTCTTTTTTTCTGAGTCCACCCATAATAACAACCTGGCCGTCTTTGAGTAATAGTGTGGTTTTCGCCTTTCTCGTATCAATGATAGGAATGTCAGAGATGCTAACTCCCGTATCGACGTTCTGTTCCGGTTCAAGTGTAACAAGAATATAATCATCATCGGTAAGTATAGCGGTTACGTTTAACTTGATGCCGACTTTCTTGAACTGAGTCGATGTGAGCTCACCTCCCTGTGATGTTTCCGTTACCTCGCGGTAGGGTATTTCAGTAACCGTTTCAATTGAAGCGGATTCGCCGCTTAGCACCATCACTCTCGGGCTAGCGAGTATCTCGACATCCTTTTTTTGTTGGAGTAGATGAACAGCATTTCGAATTGTACCACTGATAACAGCGAAATATCCCCCCCCAACACCGGTGGAACTGACAGTATTAAACGCGGTAGTGTCAGCTATTGTTCCAGTCTCACCGCTGGTTGCAGGAACCATACTAAGGCGGGAACCGAGATTCTGCCTGTAGCTGACGTCATACATCTTGTCCGAGAGGATGTCCCAGTTAATACCAATCTCGGTATCATTGTCCAATTGCACATCAACGATGACCGCTTCTATCATAAGCTGCTGCGGTGGCTTGTCTGCCTTTTTGATTTCGACCAGTATTTTGTTAAGGACGTCATTTGTATCACAGATTATTAAGGAGTTATTTTCCGGATTGGCCGATATGCTGCCATACTCAGAGGACATATTGGCTATAGTTTTTTCGAGATTTCTGGCATTCAGAAATTTAAGGGTCACACTTTCAAGAAACAAATCCGGTTTTTCCTCAACCAATTGTGAAGTTCGGGAAATTTTCTGTGCTGAGGATTCTTTGTTACTGAAAAGAACTGCAAAAGGGTTATCCTGGTCAATATCTAATATGCTGTTTTGTTCAGATTCAGGTTTTACCGGCTGAGCTTGCGTCCAACCATGCCGAATGCCAATAGTCAAAATAAAACCACAGAAAGCTATTTTTGCATACTGGCGCTTATTCATAAAGCGGTCTCCTTATCCGGGATTGTGTAAATTGTAATAGTCATATCACTTTTGAGTTGACCAGAGCCAAAGTCGAAAATTTCCATTTTGAATGAGTCAATCCAAATCCTTTGGGTACGGTTTTGCAGTTTTTCCAGAAGCCTGATTATGCTGTTATACTGGCCGATAACGCTCAACATCGCACTGTTGGCGACTATGGCTGAAGTATCTTTGGATTGCTTGTCTTTGGGGGATGGTTTACTCCCGATGAGGTTAAGCGAATGAACTGTACAGCCTGTTTCTTCGAGCGTTGTCTGCAAATCACCGAAGAATTTTTTAGCCTCTTCAGGAGTAAACAGTACGCTCTGGGACCGTAGGAGCTGTTCATGCGATTCTTTCAGTTTTTTCGTTCTGGCCTCGATTTCGCGGGCGAGGGCTTTGTTGTTATCCATGATATTGCCCACGGCAGAATCATACTGTTGCGCTGCGGACAGATAACTGACTTGCGGGGCAACTATCCAGCTATACATCGCTATTGTCGAAATTATAATCAATGCAGCAAAAACAGCATTTTGCGATGAGCGATTCAGTTTGGTAATATTGCCGGTTAACATTCTTATCTTCCCTTTTGCGAGGCCAAAGAGCAGTTGATTTCATAAGTGACCAACCCGTTTTTATTGTTATCTTTAACTGTCTCAACAATAGAAGCCAAATCTATGTGCCCGGATTTGTTCAGCTTATCCACAAACAAATAGACGGCTTCATTTGATATTGCCAGTCCCTGCAGGAACATTTCGGAATCGTCCCGGCTGGACAGGCTGGTTATACATATAGTTTTAGGCGTTCCTTTGCCGATGTCACTTAATAGGCCGGGCCAGTCCACATCAAGACGTGAATCTAAAATCCGATTTATTTGGTTAAATTTATTGTTTAAGGTGTTAATTTGTTCGTTCACCGATATACGTTCACTAACCAGAGTAGGTGTGTCCCGAAATAGACGAGCCTTTTTGCGGTTAATGCTTTCGTTTAGTTTTTTAATCTTCCAGGCCGGTCCATTGATAGCCAATATCATAACTAACAGCACCGCTGCTACAATATTGGCTGTTGTGAGAGCTCCTTTTTGAGTAGCTCGAAGTCTTGTTACCTCCGGCGGAAGAAGGTTTACGCCTAAATCACGCGTATTTGTATCTAAAAGCTTCATAGCCAGGCCGAGTGCTACCAAAGAAGGTTTATCGGTTTGGGAGGAATTAGCAAATTTATTGGATTGACTAACGGCAGCAGCCTGACAGGCATCTTCGCCGGTTAGCAGCTGTAGATTGGTACTCGCAACTTTGGCTCTCAGAGACTCTTCAGCGTTCTCAGGTAACTGCACACGGTCTGCAGCTACATTGATTTCCCACTTTCCAAAACTATCCGGCATTTCGACATCGTAAAATTGGATAATGGTATTTATTTGTTCAGCGAGCCACTGGCAGAGTTTGTCCGGGTCTGCATATTCATCGCTTATATTTTTCGTTCTAACAAAATCCAGCCTCTGCCTTCTGAACACGCATAGAATTAAGGAATTATCCTGCAATATGGCTATAAGCACATTGGAATCGAATTTTCCTGCAATCTTATTAGCGTAAAACGCTCTGATATAGGCAAGCAGTGGTGGCTCAATCGCCTCAACAGTAATGCCGGCCTGGCTGCACACTTTGACAATCTCATCTACCTTTTGGCCATCGGCAGCAACAGCAAGAAGATGGCTTGCACGGCTTGATTCTGAACCGGCTCCAGAGGTTCCGCAAAAATCCAGGGCGATTTTCTTGCCCGACAAAACTGCACAGTGTTTTATCTGGTTTTGGACAAATTGCCTTATATTGCTCGGAACCTGCTTGGATATGTCCATAATCTGCACAATTATCGGTTTGGTAAACAGCGATACGACAGCTCGAGTCGGCCTTATTGTGATGGGATTTTTCAGTCTTCTTATAGACTTAACTAACGCCTGCGCGTTTTCAATATTGCCGTTTTTTATAGCACCATCGGGCACAGGGCCGCTGGCAGCTTTTAGCAATTTGACACCATCGCCATCCTTTTTAAGCAGCGCCATGCTGATAAGGTTTTCTGAAATATCTATCCCAAGCGCAATTTTAGAGCCAAACTTCATTCGTTAATCCTTAAGTTATCAATTCTGACTATGTAAGGGCTGGTGTTTCCCACTGTTATGTCAGCTTCGACTCTGGCTATAAAGCCCTGTGACGTAATACCCGTAGAAGTAATCAGTAATTCCGATACAACGGAAGCTCCTGCAGTTACGTTATAAGTGCCTCCGTTGAAAGATTCGCCCGCAATATTTGGGTCACTGCCTATGCGTAACCTCGCTAAGGCATCATTAAGACCGGCCTCGGCGGTAGCAATAGCCTCAGCGGCATAGACTTGATTTTGCATAAGCTGTATTTCCTCGGCGTTAATCTCAAGTATTCCAACAGTGACCATAGACAGCAGCACTATGGCAAATACCACTATCAGAAGGACTGAACCGTTATTTTTGTGTATTACTTTCATAGTTTTTTAAGGCCTTATCCCCTCACCGGACCCTACACTGCCACTATCAGGAGCAATTGCAATAGTAATCATCTGGGCCTCATTTGATGAGCCAAGCAGGAAGTCAGAGGTCCCGCTATCACCGCTGGCCGACTGCTTTACGTATCCGGCGCCTCCCGAGACCGTGCCGCTCACTCCAGCTCCACTTTGCACTACGAAGCCGATTATCACCTGGCGGTTCATCGTACCTACATGCGTTACAC
>CAYSJK010000080.1:2742-10699 GCA_964431375.1 uncultured Pirellulales bacterium | reverse complement strand
CATTATAATCAATCGTATTGTAGTCGACGGAATAAAACACAAAGGCAGTATCACCTTCGACGTTGGCAAACTCGCCGTTTAATCCTGTATTTGCGTCGAGGACCGTTGCGGAAAACGAATGGTCGATAGTCTCGAGTGCTTTGCCCCGAATAGTTCCATCAAGATTGGCTGTGCCGGTGACAACTGCCAAATCGGCGTTATTGGAGTCGTCCACTTCTACCTCGAAAACAGCAGCTGGACCGAGTGTCAAATCGCCATAGATAGTAGTCGTGCCGATGCTGCCGCCCGGCGCCAGCGTGCCGCTGTTAATGATAAGACTACCCAGCGTGCCGGTACCGCTGAGAATACCTCCATCCATTGTGATACCGTTTGCACTATCGGAAACTGTGCCGTTGATATACCAATGGCCGCCGGTGATGTTGATTGTCTCGATATTCATAATATCATCGCCGAACGTGGTGCTGTCCGTATCGACGCCCGATAGGGTAAGAAGGTCATCATCGGTTGTTCTGGACAGGTCGACATCGCCGACGATTGCAGAACCTGCAACTACCTCAACCGTATCATTGGCATCCTGAATATCTAATGTACTGCCGCCAATTCGTCCTGACTGTATAGCTGCGGCATACGTTCCACTGTTGGCAACGGCGCTGACAGTACCGCCATCGATGGTGACATCCATCGGGCCGTACGACAAGATGCCATATGCGAAGTCCCCGCCGGCGTTGGCGTCGATGGTTCCGCCAATCGCGCCGGTAATTAGCGAGCTGGCGTTGCTGTACAAACCAATGGCCTGGTTTGCATCGGCCGTGGCGGAAATAAGGGCCTTGCTGCCGATATCACCGACCGACATATCCGAACCGGAACACAGGGCATACGCACCAGAGCCATTCGCATCGGCGGTAATAAAGCCATTAATTGCGCCTGTGGTTAAAGAGTCGACAGAGCTGAGCAAGCCGTAGGCCCAGTTTGTCCCTGACGTGGCGGAAATTGTCCCATTAATTGCGCCTGTGGTCATAGGGCCGACAGCGCTGAGCAAGCCGTAGGCCCAGTCTATCCCGGCCGTGGCGGAAATGTTCCCATCAATTGCGCCTGTGTTTATAGAGCCGATACCGCAGAGCAAACCAAAGGCCCCCCTTGTCCCTGCCGTGGCGGAAATTGTCCCATCAATTGCGCCTGTGTTTATAGAGCCGTTACCGCAGAACAAACCATAAGCCCCGTTTACGTCGGCCGTGGCGGAAATTTTGCCATCAATTGCACCTGTGGTGATAAATCCGCTCGCGGTGTACAAACCATAGGAATCGGAAGTCCCGGCTGTGGCGGTAATGGTACCACCAATGTCGTCGGTTTCTATAGAGCCGCTCGAGCTGTACAAACCAGCGGCGTTGTCTTGCCCGGCCGTGGCGGAAATATGGGCAGTGCTGCCGATATCGCCGACAATATTAATATCATCATGAGCGTACAGAGCATACGCATTAGAAGTGTTCGCATCGGCGGTAATTGTGCCGTTAATCGCACCGGTGAAGACAGAGCCGTACCCGCTGTACACACCATAGGCTTTGTCTTGTCCCGCAGTGGCGGAGATTAGGGCACCGCTGCCAATATCGCCGACAATATTAATATCATTATGAGCATACAGAGCATACGCCTGAGAAGTGTTCGCATCGACGGAAATCTCCCCATTAATATTGCCGTCAACGTTTATATTCTCGTAGGAATACAGGCCACTCGCATTGGAACCGGTGTTCGCATCTGCGGTGATTTTGCCGTTAATCGCGTCGATGTATATCGAGCCGTATAAGCCGTACAAACCATAGGCCTCGCTTGTCTCGGCGAAGGCGTTAATCGTGCCATTAATGTCGCCTGTGTGTATCGAGCCGTTCGAGCTGTACAAACCATAGGCACCGCTTGTCCCAGCCGTGGCTGAAATCTTCCCATCCATATCGCCGTCGATATCGATAGAGCCATTCGAACTGTATAAACCAACGGCCGTCCAGCTATTGGCCGTGGCTGAAATCGTGCCATCAATCGCGCCGGTGGTTATCGAGCCGTTAATGCTGCGCAAACCATAGGCCTCGGAAGTCCCAGCCGTGGCGGTAATGTTCCCATCAATCGCGCCTGTGGTTATCGAGCCGTTAAAGCTGTACAAACCATAGGCATTGGAAGTCCAGGCCGTGGCGGTAATGTTCCCATCAATCGCGCCAGTATCTATCGCGCCAAGGGCGTGAAAACCATAAGCAGCGCTACCCCCGGCGGTTGCAAAGATGTTGGCGTCGCTACCAATGCTATCGACATTGATATCCGACTTGGAATACAAGGCATATGCACCGGAGACATTCGCATCGGCGATGATTGTTCCGTTAATCGCGCCTGTGTGTATCGAGCTGCCGCCGCCGCTGTACAAACCATAGGCTACATTCTGACCGGCCGTGGCGGTAATTGTCCCATCAATCACACCTGTGTTAATCGAGCCGTTCTCACTGGCCAAACCAGAGGCATAATGTGTACCAGACGTGGCGGTAATCAGGGCATTGCTGCCAATATTGCCAACCGTCAAATTCGAATCAGAAGCCAGGGCACTTGCATATGAACCGCTGGTCGCCGTGGCGGAAATAATACCATCAATATCACCGGTTTCTATCGAGCCAAAGCTGTACAAACCAACGGCATTGCTGTCCCCGGCTGTGGAGGTAATGTTGGCATCACTGCCAATATCACCAATCGTCATATCCAAATAGGAATACAGGGCAATTGCATTGAAACCATTAATCGCCTCAGTAGAAATCTTCCCATTAATCTCGTTGGCATCGAGTGAGCCGTAATAGCTGTACAAACCATAGGCATTGTTTGTTCCAGCCGTGGCGGTAATCTGAGCACCGCTGCCAATATTACCAACCGTCAAATTCGAATCGGAATATAAGGCATACGCCTCGGAACCGCTGGTCGCCTCGGCGGCAATCTTTCCATCAATATCTCCTATGGTTATCGTGTCATAGCTACGCAAACCATAGGCCCTGTCTTGGCCGGCCGTGGCGGAAATATTGGCATCACTGCCAATATCACCTGTGTTAATCGAGCCAATACTGCGCGAACCATAGGCATTGTTATTTCCGGCCGTGGCGGTGATTTTCCCATTAATATCACCAGTGGTAATAGAACCGTTATCGCTGCGAAGGCCAGCGGCCCAGTTTATGCCTGCATTAGCAGTAATATTGGCATCGCTGGTAATATTGCCATCAACCGTCAAATCCGAATAGGAATACAGGGCATACGCATAGGAAAAGTTCGCATCAGCGGTGATAGTGCCCTCAATCGTGTCAGTGGTGATAGAGCCGTTACTGCTTTGCAGACCACAGGCCCAGCTTGCCCCTGCCGTAGCGGAAATCAGGGCGTTGCTGCCAATATCGCCGACAATATTAATATCATCATAGGCATACATGGCATACGCGTTGGAAGTGTTCGCATCGGCGGAAATCTCCCCATAAATATCACCGAAAATATCGATATCATCATAGGCATACAGGGCATACGCATTGGAACCGTTACGCGTCGTGGCGGAAATATTGGCGTTGCTGCCGATATCGCCGTAAATATCGATATCATCATAGGCATACAGGGCATACGCATTCGAACCGTTCGCATCGGCAGAAATCTTCCCAAAAATATCGTAGAGGTCTATCAAGCCGTTGCTGTACAAACCAGCGGCGTTGTCCTGTCCTGCCGTGGCGGAAATCAGGGCACCGCTGCCGATATCATCCTCAATATAAATTTCATCATAGGCATACATGGCATAGGCATTCGAATCGCCCGCATCGGCGGAAATCTCCCCATTAATATCGTCGTCAATATATATATCCCAATCGGCATACATGGCATAGGCATTCGAATCGCCCGCATCGGCGGAAATCTCCCCATTAATATCGTCGTCAATATATATATCCCAATCGGCATAGAGGGCATAGGCGTTGTCTCCGCCTGCTGTAGCGGTAATCAGGGCGTTGCTGCCGATATCGTCAATATAAATGTCACCATCGGCATACAGGGCATACGCATTCGAACCGTTCGCATCTGCGGAAATCGTGCCATCAATCGCGCCGGTGGTGACATCGTAGTCATCGCTGTACAAACCATAGGCATAGTCTTCGCCGGCTATGGCGGTAATCGTTCCATTAATATCGCCGGTGGTGAGATCTTCGTAGGCGTACAAACCGTAGGCATAGTCGTGCCCTGCGGTGGCGGTAATTGTGCCGTTAATTGCGCCGGTGTTGACATCGTAGTCATAGCTGTACAAACCATAGGCATAGTCTTCGCCGGCTATGGCGGTAATCGTTCCATTAATATCGCCGGTGGTTATCGAGTCATAGGCGCTCAGACCGTAGGCCCTGTCTTGAGCTGCGGTGGCGGTAATCGTCCCGTTAATATCGCCGGTGCTGAGCGAGTCGTCGCTTCTGAAACCATAGGCCCTGTTGTGTCCTGCTACGACGGTAATCGTGCCGCTAATCGCGCCGGTGGTAATCGAGCCCTCGTCGTCGGAGCGCAAACCAAAAGCAGAGCTCCACCCGGCCACTGCGGTAATCGTCCCGCCGATATCGCCGGTGGTGATATCTCCGTCCTTGGTGAATAAACCAACGGCCTTCCATTCCTCGGTTGCGGCAACAATCGTTCCATTAAGCGCGTCGGTGGTTATTGAGCCGTCCGAGCTGAACAAACCATAGGCATGTTCTTCCCCTGCGATGGCCGAGATAACACCACTGCTGCCGAGCAGGCCAACGATTGTGATATCGCCGCCGCTACTATAGAGACCATAAGCATCGCTGCCAGAGGCAATGGCGACAACCGTGCCGAAATAATAGTTTGGCTCGGGCAGTGATAGATCTCCGGACGCGTAAATACCGTAAATATCCGAGCCGTTGGTGTTAATGATGTTGTACGGTACTGGCAGAGCCAAGGCGTCGGAGCCGAACAGGCAAAGGCATAACATAAGTGCAGCCATCCCGAGCAAAAGCCGCCTGCGACCATTCGGCACTGCCATAACTTTTGTTTGCCCCCGTTGTCTTCGATAAAACTTACTGTTCATACCGGACTCCTTTCCAGGTTAAATAATTCCTTTTTTTTTATTATCGGTATTTTTGGTTTTTTTTCAATCAGCTAATCTTATAAAGTTTATTTTTTTTACGCTCGATTTCGTTAGCCGGATTTTTCGCTTCCCCCTCCGCCGAGGCTTCCGACTTCGCTTGCGTGACGCCGGACAAGTCGGAGGACAGGCCGCTTAGAATGACAAAAATATAAATGTTTAAAATATTTTTTTTCATACCCCGCAATAAATTACAGGGCTAAATATAGATTCCTGCTTTCGCAGGAATGACAATACTAAACGGTTTTTGGAACATGCAATTGCTTCATCTGGTTATCTATAGTGTCTCTTATTTTGGCGATTTGTTTTATATCTGCCTGCGGGATATAACTTGCCCTTGCGATTTCTTCACGGACAGTCAATTTGAAGATATCAGCGGTCTCTGCGCCGGCATCGACGGCGGTAAGGGCCTGCTTGTGAAAATGAAGGACAGTCTTTAACATCTCGTACTGCTTGTCCATCGGAGTAAATGTATCGACCTCGTGAAAGGCGTTCTGGTGCAAGAAATCTTCGCGGATGGACCTTGCAGTTTCGAGGGCCAATCTGTCTCTCGGTGATAATGCCTCAGCACCAACTAATCGAACAATCTCGAGCAGCTCAGATTCCTCCTCCAATAAAGCCATTGCCTCGGCAGCCAACTGCTCCATTTCCAGGCCTTTGTCCTTATCTTCAAAACATTCCTTTAGGTATTGTTTATAGAAGGAATATGAGGTCAGCCAATCGATAGCAGGGAAGTGTCGCTGGTAGGCAAGCTCGCCTTTTAGCGACCAGAATACCTTGACGACGTGCAGAGTTGCCTGGACGACGGAATCGGACAAATCTCCGCCGGGCGGGCTGACTGCGCCGATAATTGATAAAGTTCCCTCGCGGTCGGGAGAGCCGGTACATTCGACCCGGCCGGCCCGTTCGTAAAAAGAGGCGATGCGAGCTGCGAGATATGCGGGGTAGCCCTCTTCGGCAGGCATTTCCTCAAGACGAGTGGAAATTTCCCTCATTGCCTCGGCCCATCGGCTGGTGCTGTCGGCCATCAGGGCAACGGTGTAGCCCATATCGCGGAAGTACTCGGCGATGGTGATGCCTGTATAGACTGAGGCCTCTCTTGCGGCGACGGGCATATTGGAAGTGTTGGCAATTAAAACGGAACGTTTCATCAACGGCTCGCCGCTGCGAGGGTCTTTTAATTCGGGAAATTCCATCAGGACGTCCGTCATTTCATTGCCGCGTTCGCCACAGCCGACGTAAACAACGATATCGGCGTCGACCCATTTGGCCAACTGGTGCTGCACGACGGTTTTTCCTGAGCCGAATGGGCCGGGGACACAGGCGGTGCCGCCTTTGGTTGTCGGGAAGAAGGTGTCGATGACGCGCTGGCCGGTTACGAGAACTTTGTTCGGGGCAAGGCGTCTTTTTATCTGCCGAGCATTGCGGACGGGACAGACCTGCATCAACTTTAGCTCAGTTTCAGCGCCGTCTTTGGAGACACAAACGCCAATAGTATCATCGACTGTATAATCTGCTTCGGATATTTTTTGGATGGTGCCCTGGATACCGAAGGGGACCATAATTTTGTGCATGAACTGTGTGGTTTCCTGGACTTCGCCGATGATGTCACCGGGGCCAACCTTTGTTCCATCGTTGACGGTTGGTTTGAAGTGCCATTTCTTTTCTCTGTTGAGGCCCGGCAGGGTGCTGCCTCTACTCATATATTCGCCTTCGGCTTCTACGAGCGAATCCAGCGGCCTTTGTATGCCGTCATAGATGCTTTCGAGCAGACCCGGGCCTAACTCGACGCTCAAAGGCGCCAGGGTATCGACTACCGGTTCTCCGGGGCCTATGCCTGTGGTCTCCTCATAGACCTGGATTGAGGCCAGGTCTTCGTGCAGCTCTACGATTTCACCAATGATGGCGAGCTTGCCCACGCGTACGACGTCGTACATTCGTGAGCCGGCCATGCCTTCAGCAACAACGACAGGGCCTGCGACTTTTACGATTCTACCTTTTTTTGTCTCACTCATTTTGTTTCCCGACTATTTTGTAAGATATTAATACCTGTAGCTATTTTAAGGGCTTCACCGAGAGATTTTGTTGCGACGCCCGAAGGTTCTGTCGTAAACGGCACAATGACAATGCAGGGGGTCGGCAAATTATCGTAATCAGAGAAAAGCTCTTCTACGGCAGGAGCTATATTTTCGGCAACGACGACGAGGGCGAAGTTGGCCTCGATGATTTTCTTTACGTTTTCGGCAATTTCATCATGGCTTTCGCCTGTTGCGAACGTATCGACTCCCAAGGCCGAGAACGGCATTACAAAATCGGTGTTACCAATTATAGCGACGTTACGTTCCATTTATTCGTATGTCGTATTGCGTATATCATATTGAGTATTTCGGTTCATGATATACGGTCTAAAATAAGTTTAGTATCCAGAGAATTCTTTTTTGCGGTTAATATTAAACGCACAGTTCTTATTTCATTTTCCTTCATTAGTAAATAGGCGATGAGCGGCTGAGGGCCGGCGGTAATCTGGATGGCTGATTTCAAGAAGCCGGTCAGGAATTCATCGCACTGCTGCTCGACTTTCAAGAAAGATTTTTCCGAGCTTAAATAAGCGGCGCCGGCCTCGACTACACGATAATATGGAGTTACAAAAAATAACGGTGGTATAGATTCATAGCCGAGGTCGAGGGCGTGTAAGAAGCGCTCGAGCGCGATGAAGCCGCCATTTATAAAAACATTACGCAATTCGGACTCAGTGAACCCCGCCCCTGTTAGGGGCTGGGTGAATTTCAGGCGGAACATTGTGCGAATGTTGGTCAAATCAAT
>CAYSJK010000080.1:0-2642 GCA_964431375.1 uncultured Pirellulales bacterium | reverse complement strand
TTTTTCGTTCCCGGAGGCAGGGCGTATTCGGTGGCTGATAATAAGTCGGCGGCCTGGGCAAAGCTTTCGGCGTTGGCTATATCGAGAATCGCTGTTCTGGTGAGCATCTGCATTTCGAGCACGCGTACCTGAGCCGTCTGAAAGGTATACCGCCAGTCGTCACCACCAATTGGCGGGTAGGTGTAAAAATCAAGAATAGCTTGTTCAGCTTTGTAAGTCATTTGTTCATTGGATTTTTTAGATTATTTAATTATCACTTTTCGAGCGTTCTTGAACCTTGGTCTAATCAGCCGGTACCTTTTGCACTTATGTCTATTTGGTATTTGTTTTGCTCTTATCCTTTAGCTGTTCCGTCTCGGCTCTTGTTTTTCCGGCCTGCTGTCTTGCTTTTTCTGCTTCGGCTTTTAATTTTTCGGTTTTGGCTCTTAACAGGCGAATTTCTTCTCTTAGTTTTTGAGTCTCTACTTCTACTTTTTCTGTTTCTTGTCTTAACTTTCGAGTTTCTGCCCTTATTTTTTCAATCTCAGCCTGTTCTCTTTGATTTGCTGGTTTTTTTCGAACCTTGGGCTTGATTTTCTCCGGCACAACTTCAGCAGTTTCATTCGTCTGCCTGTTGCTTGCTATAACAGCTTTGCAGCGTGCAGCGCCTTTGCGATAAAGCTTTTCAATATTTTTAGCAGACAGTGCTTTATTGTAGATTGCAACTTCATCGATTTTGCCCTGAAAATATTCATCCCATGGTCCCGGATTATTACCGATAGTGATATTGCTGTCATTAGCATCTGTGGCTGGAGCGGAACCTCTTAAATGTCTTGCTGCATTTTTGTAAAAAATAACATCATCATCCGGTTTGAAAACGGCTGCTACGTGCTGCCATGTATTGAGGTCTACGGTGAATCCGGAATCCCAGCAGCTGTCTCCGGTAAATACCCGCCACTGTCGGCCTTGTCTTAAGATGCTCCAGTCAAAACCACCATTGTCAGAGCTGATAAGCTGATGTCTGCCGGGACTTGTGCTTGTTGGAAAAACCCAAGCGGCCATTGTAATGTCGGTTGAACTATCCTGGTCAATATTGCGAGTACTTTGGACATAATCATCACGTCCATCAAAACTCAAAGAAGCTCCTGAAATGCCGGTTGCCCAGGTTGCGCCGTGGATATCTCCATGCTTATTGCTGATAGAATCGCGTGCAATAGCTCCCTTTCCTTCGTCAAATTTCCAGTAAGAAGTCATAGAAGAAGCGCATCCGCTCAAGACCCAAAGTCCCAGGATTGCGATAAATAATAACCTGATTTGAGCCTTCATAATTATTCCCTTTCCCAAAAAATTATGATTTAGTTCTCAAATAACTGCTTTGCCAGTTCGATTTCGAGGTCATTTCGGGCCTTGTTGAGCAATATATCGAAAGTGACATTGGTTTTTATTTTGTCGCGTCTTAGGATAAAGCCGCCTCCGATTTCTTCTTTTACTTCGGATAGCTTTAGGTTGCCTTTTTTGTCGGGGCTGAGCTGCTCATTGACTTTGTCGATTAGCTGCTGGTCGATTCTCTTTTCATTTTTATCGATGATGACCTGTTCTTCGCCGGTTTCCGTTGATTCGAGCATTAGCTTTGTCATTAAATTCCGGTACTGTTCGTCAGGCAGATTTTGCAGCTGTTTTAGAGCTGTTGCAAAGACTTCATCGAGGATTTTTCTTTTCTCTGCGAGAAACTGCTTGGCGAGGGCCATTTTTGTTGCAGCGAGGATATGGGATTTTTCGTCTTTTGCAGCTTTTTCGATGAGGTCCTTAGTTCGTTTTTTATACTCTGCGAGCTGTTCGTCGAGCTTTGCCTGTTCTTCGGTTTGCTTTTGTTCCGCTTCGCTTTTTATCTTTTCTGCCTCGGCATTTGCCTCGGCCAGGATTTTTTCTGTTACCTGTTCAGCTTCCATAATTTTTATCTCGTATTACGTATTGGACTTAAATGGTTAAGCAGTTGGCCAGGTGATACCGAACAGCAGGATAAACAATGTTATCACCAGACCAAGCATCGCGTAAAGTTCGACCATAACTGCGTATATAACGCCTGCCTTAAATGCCATTTCAGGTCTTTTTGCAGCCATCAAGATACCACCCGCACAGACTTTTCCCTGGAAGATGGCACTTACCAGACCGGCAAAAGCAATAGGTAAACAAGCTACAAGCACTTCCAATCCAAGCGTTAGAGTCAGCTCCGGCACGCCGGCTCCGCCGAAGAAGTTTAGTTTGCGCATAGCCATAAAGGCTGCCAAAAAGCCGTACAAACCCTGTGTACCAGGCAGTAGAACCATAATAAACACCTGCCCGTATCTTTCGGGCTTTTCGCTCAATACACCCGTGGCACTTCTTGCAGCAATACCGATACCGATCGCCGAGCCGATGCCTGCCAATAAAGCCGCCAATCCTATACCAACTAAAGCTAATGTCATTCCATAATCCATTTCCAACCTGCCCTTCTAACTTTTTAGTTTTATCTTCTTACTTTTTAGTTATATATATATGTTTATATTCTTTGTTTAGCGGCTCAAATGCTCTACCGCCACCGATGAAGAACTTCGGGAAAAACTCCGCATATTGCAACCTCAAAGTATGAACAAACGCCCCTAATGCGTTTATAGCTATGTTAA
>CAYSJK010000079.1:0-10884 GCA_964431375.1 uncultured Pirellulales bacterium | reverse complement strand
CGGGATGGTTCTGTATTATTTGCTGATGGATGCTCTTTGCTTCTTCAAATCTGCCCGCATATTCGTATTCTTCTGCCTGCTTTAATTCAGCCGATACATCCGCGAAACATAATGCCGTTGCAGAAAGCATAAATGTGGCTGAAACCAAGGATATAAAAAGGATTCTCTTAAGCATTACTATTGCCTCCCATATAAGTTTATTAATTTGTTGTTCTTGCTATTTTGTTGCCAATATTCAAAAAGGCACATCTATCAACCTTCGTAATTATGCTTATTCTCGCTTCTCTGTCTATCCGTAAAACTACGGGATTTTCACAGAATCTAAAAAAGGTTTTTGCTGAATTTTTTATTGTTTAGTGAGTTTTTATCGGCTGGCTAAGACGTCGGCAAAGCCGCGGATATTTTGTAAGTTTATTCTTGACGTCCGAGCACATATCGGTTTTACTCATACGTGCAGCCGACCTTGCTCTGTCCCCGTTGCTGGCTTCGACAGAAAACACAGGGGCTACGCACTCGTCTGGGCGAAGGCCCAGCCGTAGCCCGAAAGGCAAGGAGGCATAAATTAGCTGGCTATAATAGCTTATAAAATAAACGGCTTGTGTACTTTAAGGATGGTCAAAGGGAGTTATCGTAATTTTCTTGGAAAGGATTGAAAGATGCGAACTGTCAAATTATCAGCGTTTTTTCTTTTATGTATTTCTTTGGCACTGCTAACTGGTTGCAACAAGCAACTACAAGACCTTAAAATCCAGAACGACACACAACGCAAGCAAATAGCCGACCTAAGGAGTCAGGTGCAGACTGCCACATTAGAGCTTGAGCAGCTTAAAAGACAGCTGGTCGGTGCCAAAGAAAAAGGCGGCATCAACGAAGATGCTCTTAAACAACAAATTACTGCACTTGAGGAAGACCTAAAGAAAAAGAAAGAATTGATTGCTTCGATGCAGGAAAAATTGCTTTATGGGGCATTAGCATTACCGGTCGAGCTCAGCACAATGCTTGAGGAATTCGCCGAAGAACATGAGATGGTTACATACGACCCTAACTTAGGGATAGTGAAGTTCAAGAGCGATTTGCTTTTTGAGAAGGGCAGTGACATTGTGGCACCTGAGGCGGTTGAGGCATTGAAATCGCTTTGTACAATTATGAATACCGAACAAGGCAAAAAATTTGATATCATAGTTGTCGGCCACACCGACGATATTCCTATCCTCAAGCCTGCCACAAAAGCAAAACATCCGACCAACTGGCACTTATCAGCCCACAGAGCAATATCCGTTCTGGATGCAATGGCGGGTAGTAACATAGACCAGAAGCGAATAAGCATCCGAGGTTTTAGTGAATATCGGCCGATGGCGCCGAATAAACCTAATAAAGGAGGCAATCCACAAAACAGACGGGTTGAGATTTATATCGTTCCCAAAGGTATGTAGCGGCTCACCCCCACGTCTGCTTGCATAGATAAGCGTGGGGGAGACGTTTTTATGGCGGGCTTAGCAAAGTGAGTTATAAATTAAGAGCTACAAACTGCAAGTATGGCAGAACGCACTTTAATTATTATTAAGCCGGATGCAATCCAAAGGCATTTGGCCGGCAGGATAGTTGAGCGATTCGAAAGAAAGGGCTTTAAGCTCGTCGCCGCGAAGTTCATGCAAATCTCAAAAGAACTGGCCGGCCAACTTTATGCAGTTCATCGAGACAAACCGTTTTACAGAGACCTGGTAGAATTTATCACTTCAGCACCGTCACTTATAATGGTCTGGCAGGCCCGGAGGATTATAGATATGACACGCAAAATGATAGGCGCTACTTTCGGCTATGAAGCCCAACCGGGCTCTATTCGTGGCGACTTTGGCTGTTCCCACAGACAGAACCTTGTTCATGGGTCAGATAGTCCTGAATCTGCTGAGAAGGAAATAAAGGTATTTTTCAGGCCTGATGAAATCGTGGATTACAAGCTGTCTGACGCCCGGTGGCTTTACGGGGAACAGTAGAGTGAAGAGATTTGAGGCAGGAGATATAATGGCCGGAAAAGTCTTCATTTGTGTTGGGTTGTTGTCTTTGCTTTTGATAGCCGGTTGTGGGCCGAAGGCATTTTTATTACAGCCGGTGTCGCTGCAACAGGAGCTGCAAGAGAGAGAAATAGAACGGGACAAAGGCAAGTTTGTCGCTGATAAAATCGCTGTTATCGATGTCGATGGATTGATGGTCAACAGGCAAAAATGGGGGCTTCTTTACAAGGGTGAAAATCCGGTCAGTTTGTTTGTGGAAAAGCTGGACAGAGCCCGTAATGACCGGCACGTCAAAGCCGTAGTGCTGCGTCTGAATTCGCCGGGAGGGACGGTTGGTGCGAGCGATATAATGTATCACAGATTGGGAGAGTTCAGGCAGAAAAGCGGTAAGCCCGTTGTGGCGTGCATGCTGAGTATTGCAACCAGCGGAGCATATTACTTGGCTTGCGGCTGCGATGGGATTGTGGCGCAGCCGGGCAGTGTTACCGGCAGTATCGGTACGATAGTGCAGACGATAAGTTTTGAAGGGACGATGGAGAAACTGGGCATTGAAACTGTAGCGATTAAGAGCGGAAAATTGAAAGATATGGCATCGCCCTGGCACGATTTGAGCGAGGAAGAACAAGAGGTGCTGCAGGGGATTATTACGCAGTTCTATGAGCAGTTTATGGAAGTTGTAGCTGACGGGCGAAAAGAGCTTGGAGAACAGAAGCTGCGAGAGCTGGCGGATGGCAGGGTGTTCACCGCAAAAGAGGCGCTTGAGCAGGGATTGATAGACAAGGTTGGTTATCCTACTGACGCAATTACCTGGGCAAAAGAGATGGCAGGGATTCCGAGGGCGCGAGTGGTTATTTATCATCGGCCTGTCAGCTATAAGCCAAACATTTACGGCTCGGAGACAGGCGCTGTTAGTGGGTTTGGGCCGTTGATAAACGTGGAACTGCCGGGTTGGCTTGCTTCGAGCGGGGTGCAGTTTTTGTACCTTTGGCAGCCGGCAATAGAATAAATAAAAGAAACTCATGTAGAATTAGGGGAAAAAGGCGCTCCAATAAAATCGAGCGAGAAATATGGGATTTCCGCGTTGTCCCGATAAATGGAGACGTTTTGGAATGGATGGTGATAGCCGGGCCTTTTCAATCCCTAAATAATGCATTTGTAGGGGGGCTGCGGGCATTTTTTGCTTGAATTGACGGTATCTTTTTGGTACAATTGTCCTAAAATAGAAACCCTATGGGGAGGGCGTTGGCGAAAATGAAAAAATTAGTTTTTGCCTTTGTATGCTTGCTGTTGTCAATTCCCTGCGCAGGGAAAATAGTTATTGTCGATTGCAATGGATTTGGGGACTTTATTAATATCCAGGACGCAATTGATGACCCTGACACGGAAAACGGCGATACTATTGTCGTTTTGACAGGCACATACAATGAAAATATTAACTTCAATGGGTTAGCTGTAACGCTTACCGGCGAAGACCCTGATGACCCAAACGTTGTGCAGTCAACGATTATAACTGCCGATACGGGCTACAGCGTAACTTTTGACTCTAATGAAGAGCCCAACTCAGTACTTACCGGTTTTACAATCACCGAGCGAGGCATTCTCTGCAGGAACAGCAGGCCAACGATTTCAAAGAATGTCATCAGAGATTGCGACGAAAAGGGAATTCGCGGATACCTCAATCCTGCACCTGTTATTTCGGGAAATACGATAATTTCCAATAATATTGGAATAGCTTATTGCAAGGGAGATATCATCGACAACATTATCCAACAAAACTCTGCTAATAATGGTGGCGGTTTGTACTCGTGCGACGCTAATATTGTAGGTAACGTTATCATAGATAATTTTGCTACTTCCCGCGGCGGGGCACTATACACATGCGGCAGCTTTATCAGCGGCAATATTATTATTGGGAACGAATCGGGACTTGAAGGCGGCGGTTTGTTCAATTGCAGCGGCATTATACATAACAATATTATTGCTGGAAATAGAGCCGACAAAGGTGGAGGTCTATATAGCTGCGGTGCTGATATATATAATAATACAATCGTAGGCAATATAGCTGATAATCAGGGTGGTGCTTTGAATTTGTGCAATGGTCTTGTCTATAACAATATAATAGCATTCAATGAAGCGAATGAAGTGGGCGGTATTTATGAGTCATATAACAATTTTTACAATGACTTTTGGGGAAACGGTACTGATTATGGAGGCGGGTCAGCACAAGGACAGGGAGATATCAGTGAAAATCCCCTTTTTGCAGTGAATGGTTACTGGGATGATAATGGCACACCGGGTACTGGTGATGACTTTTGGGTAGATAGCGACTATCATTTGCTTTCGGAAGCCGGTAGGTGGAATCCCAATAGCAAAACATGGACTGTTGATATCGAACATAGCCCCTGTATAGATGCAGGCGACCCTAACTCGGACTGGACGGAGGAACTGTGGCCACATGGTGAATGGATAAATATGGGTGTATACGGGGGAACGACTCAGGCAAGTATGTCTTTATCAAACAAAAATAATGTTGCGAACCTGACTGACGAGCCTGAGCCGAACGACTGGGTAGATTACTATGATTTAAAGCTGTTCACGGATAAGTGGCTCTGCGAAGTAGACAGGTTTCCATTGGCTGAAGACCTCGACAGAGACGGCGTTGTTGATTTCATAGATTTTTCAATTTTTGGAGCCCTTTTGCGGCCGGAACCGCCGGAACCTCCGCAGCCGCCTACTCCTAATCCTATGCTCTGGGAAACTCCACCTTATGCAACATCGCCATTTTCAATAGCAATGACGGCAGCTACCGCTACTTCATCAGACGGCAATGAAGCAGAGTATTACTTTGAATGTACATCTGGTGGTGGTCATGATAGTGACTGGCAGGATGAGTCAAATTATATAGACGAAGGATTGGTTGCTGAAACCGAATACAGCTATAAAGTCCAGGCGCGCGATAAGAGCAATCTTTTAGTGACCGAGTGGTCAGAGGTGCTTTCTGCAACAACTTTAATAGATTTTACAGCTCCGGAGCCAAATCCTTCTCAGTGGCAGGTAGTACCCTATGCAAGCTCATTTACGTCAATTAGTATGGAAGCAGTCGAGGCAAGCGATCCAAGCGGTGTCGAGTATTATTTCGAATGTACCGATTGTAATATAGCCGACCCCGGTGACCCAAACGACCCTAATTTATACAGCAGTGACTGGCAGGATGGCACCGAATATGAAGTTACTAGTTTACCAAAAGGTGTATACAGCTTTGTAGTGAGAGCTCGGGATAAATCGCCAAGGTATAATACTACAGGCGACTCAAACGAGGTTACGGTGGACGTGAAACCTCCGACTCCGGATCCGATGCAATGGGCTCCTGGTGGCGAACCTAATAAGGTCGATCATGGGGGTGAGAACAATTTTTGGGCTGAGATGAAGGCAGTGGAAGCAACAGATGAGAACGGCGTAGAGTATAAGTTCGTATGTGCTAACGATAGCCGCTACAGCAGCGGCGGTGCGGGAGACCCAGACGGCCCTGAGTGGCGCAATGAAGATAACGTTAGCGGGGACCCGCGGGAGTATGAGGTGGATCTTGGCCAATCGAGCTCTTATTTTGAGTTCTATGTTATCGCGCGCGACCAGTCGGTAAATCACAATAAGACCGGCAAGTCTCCTACGCTGCCGTGGTAGGAGAGATAAAATAACCACCAGTGCACTTTAGTTTGAGTTTTTTAGGGATGAATTCAAAATTCACTCAGAGTAATGAGTTAGTCTCTTAGTATTCATAAGCCCTCTTGCACTTTTTTCCTTTTTTCGTTAGACTAATAACAGCCATTTATATGGTCTGTGTATGTTATTAGCGTCTATGGAATATCGTGGGGTAATGCTTGATTAGAACCACCAGGTTCATTACCTTATTACCTTTCATATAATCGTATAAGAAAAAGTTTACATTAAGAATTAAATCCAGGGGAGCGCAGAAAAATGAGAAAGCGTATGTCAGTGCTGATTCTCTTAAAATGTGTTTTTTTAATATCGTTGGCTTTTATAAGTGGATTGGTCATTGGAGCTGAGCCGCTGGCAAAAATCACCGTTGAGGCAGGAAAGCATACGCGAGTTGATACTGTCGTATCTGTTGAGCTTGATGGAATATCTGAGCAGCTTTTATCAGATGAAGTGCATTTAGAGGAAATTCCTGCTTCAGGTCGAGAGCAGGTTGTGTCGCAGATTGAGCAGGGGAATCCGCCGAGATTGTGGTGGATACTTTCCGGCACTACACCGGCGGCAGGCAAGCGCAGCTATGAACTTGTCAAAGGTTGCGGAGTTAAAGCAGCAGACGTCAAGGTGATAAAGAACGATTCGTTTTTGCAGCTGCAGGTGTGTGATGCGAACGTTCTCAGGTATAATCATGCGATTGTACCGGCTCCGAATGACCTGAGCGAGAAAGTGCAGGAGGAACAAAGGCCATTATATGACCGTAGCGGTTTTATTCACCCTCTGTGGTCACCAGCCGGTACGATAATGACAGAAATTCATCCGCCTGACCATATTCATCATGTGGGGATTTGGATGCCGTGGACGAAGACGAAGTTTGAGGGCCGAGAAGTGGATTTCTGGAATATAGGAAGAGGCTTAGGTACGGTTAGGTTTGTGAAATTTCTTTCGACAACAAGCGGCCCTGTTTATGGTGGCTTTGAGGCACAGCAGGAACACGTGGCTTTGAAAACCGCAGAGGGTGAAAAGGTCGTTCTTAATGAGGCTTGGGATGTTCGGGTGCATAACGTTGGCGGGCCGGAAAAAGGTTACTGGCTGTGGGATTTCAAATCAACGCAGCGTTGTGTTGCGGATAGCCCTCTACATCAGGGAAAGTACAGGTATGGAGGATTCGGCTTCCGCGCCACTCGCCAGTGGAAGGACGATGGTACTGCGTGCTTGACCAGCGAAGGCAAGACCCGTGCGGATGGTAACGGCACGCGCGCTCGCTGGTGTGATGTGTGCGGGCGGATAGACAATAACTGGGAGGGTATCCTTTTTATGAGCCATCCGAGTAATTTTCGGCACCCGGAACCGATGCGGATATGGCCGCCGGAGATGAAATACGTGTTCTTTAATTTTTCGCCTTCAGTGTTGGATGACTGGGAGATGAAGCCGGGTGAAGACCATGTCTTTTGCTACCGGCTCTATGTACACGAAGGTAAAGTCAGCGTTGAAGAAGCTGAACGAATCTGGAATGATTATTCAGAACCGCCGAAAGTCAGGTTAGAAAAAACAGCAAAAGAGAACCAAAATTAATTAAGGGATATTCGTCTAAACGCACAGGAAACTGTATAGTACAACGAACCAGGCAAATCTTATTTTTGTATCCCAATCCGGAAGATGACCATAATGTTGGTTTTAATGACTGTTTTTTGAAAAGGGCTTCTAATGGTTCCTTTTTTCGGACGGATTTTCATTTACGTATCGATTCTTTACGGTTATAATGCGGAAAATGAAGTGTTGTGAAGAAAACCCTGTTAAATATAAGTCTTTTAGGAAAGAATAGTTACAAAAAAAGACAATAAGGACTTGTGTAAATTATGATGTTTAGTGTGGTTTTTCATAAGAACTGACCTGATAAGGGATTGTAATTAAAATATAGTTAAGGAGAAAAGCAAATGGCAAGACCTGTTACATTATTTACCGGACAATGGGCGGATTTGCCACTGGAAAAATTGGCCAAAAAGGCGGCAAGCTGGGGATACGATGGCTTGGAGCTTGCCTGCTGGGGCGACCACTTTGAGGTTGATAAGGCCCTGAAAGACAGAAGCTACTGCAAGGCCAGGCGGGAGCTGTTAAAAAAGTACGGCCTAAAAGTCTTTGCGATTTCGTCGCATCTGGTTGGTCAGGCAATCTGTGATAATATTGACGAGCGTCATAAAGCAATTCTGCCAAAAGACGTCTGGGGTGACGGAGAACCGGAGGGCGTCCGAAAGAGAGCAGCTCAAAAAATGATTGATACCGCTAAAGCGGCCAAGCGGCTTGGCGTGAAAGTGGTCAACGGCTTCACGGGCAGCTCAATCTGGTATTATCTTTACTCGTTTCCTCCGGTTGCACCGGATGCAATTGAGGCAGGCTACAGAGACTTCGCGAAGAGATTCAGACCTATTCTTAATGCTTTTAAGGACCTGGGCATAAAGTTTGCTCTCGAAGTTCACCCGACGGAGATTGCGTTTGATATCGCTTCGGCACAACGTGCCCTTAAGGCCCTTAGAAACCATCCGGCTTTTGGTTTTAACTACGACCCAAGCCATCTTGGTTACCAGGGAGTTGACTACGTCAAGTTTATCCGAACCTTCGGCGACCGCATTTTTCACGCTCATATGAAGGACGCCTGGTGGGGTCATGGTGATGGTACGGTAGGTGTCTTCGGTGGTCATACTGAGTTTGCAGACCCGCGGCGTTACTGGGACTTCCGTTCTATTGGCCATGGCGATATAAACTTTGAACAAATCATTGTGGCCTTGAATGATATCGGTTATCAGGGACCGCTTTCGATTGAGTGGGAGGATAGCCGTATGGACCGCGAGCATGGTGCCAGGGAGGCCTGCGAGTGTATCAAGAGGGCTGATTTTAAGCCTTCGCAACTCGCCTTTGATGCAGCGTTTGACAAGTAATCCAGCCAGGATTTTTCGAAACTCCGGGCAAACAACCTTGTGCTGGAAGCTTTTAGTAAGGAGAGACCGAATTATGGTCAACAAGAACCGTATCAGTCGTCGCCAGTTTATCACAGGCACGGCTGGAGCAGCTTTGGGGGCGATAGGTTTTCCCTACTTTGTTCCTTCCTCATCGCTTGGACAAGCCGGCAACCTTGCCCCGAGTGAGCGGATTACTATGGGATGCATCGGTGTCGGCTGGCAGGGGACAAGCAACCTCAGTTCTTTCCTCGTTGAGAAAGATTGTCAAGTTATTGCAATTTGTGATATAGACGAAAATCATCTGCAAAACGCGGTTGATTTAGTCAATGGATACTACGAAAACAAAGACTGTGCCGCGTACCATAACTTTCGTGAGTTGCTTGCGCGTGATGATATCGATGTGGTTTCTCTCGGTCTGCCTGACCATTGGCATGCGATACCGGCTATAGAAGCAGCGAGGTCGGGCAAGGACATTTTCGGTGAAAAGCCGCTTTCGCATAATTTTAATGAAGGTCGGGCAATATGCGATGCAGTGAAACGGTACGGTCGAGTGTGGCAAACCGGCAGCTGGCAGCGGTCGCTGCCGCATTTTCGGTTTGCATGTGAGCTTGTACGTAACGGTCGCATTGGTAAGGTACATACCGTCGAAGTAGCATTACCGTCCGGCCATATAGATTTTGCCAGAACAAAAGGGCAGGAAGAATTTGGACCAGCGCCTGATGAGCTGGATTATGATTTCTGGCTTGGTCCGGCCCCTTATGAGCCTTATTGCCCGGCGCGAGTGCACAAGAACTGGCGATGGCATCTCGATTATGGGGGAGGGCAGCTAATGGATTGGGTAGGTCATCACGCTGATATTGCACACTGGGGTTTAGGGCTTGATTACACAGGTCCTGTCGAGATAGAGGGGCACGGTGTTTTTCCAAGAACCGGGCTCTGGAACAGCCCTACGGATTTTGAACTGACTGCAAAATATGCCAGCGGACTGACAATGATTCTTTCCAGCAAGATAAGATTTCCAATCGGTACTATGTGGGGCGAAGTTACCGGGACCAGGTGGATCGGAGAGGGCGGATGGATTTGTGTTACTCGTGGCGGAATAGCCGCCGAACCGAGTAATTTACCGAAGGAAAAGGTCGGCCCAAATGAGATTCGACTATATCATTCACCCGGCCATTGGAGGAATTTTCTGGACTGCGTAAAAACCCGTTGCACGACGATAGCGCCGTGCGAGATAGCCCATCGCTCTGCGACACCGGGTCATCTCGGCCAGATTGCGATGCTGTTGGGACGAAAAATACGATTTAATCCTGAAACTGAAGAGATAATTGGTGATTTAACCGCGACGCATTTATTAGGTAATGCAATGCGCAGCCCATGGCATCTGTAATAGTTATTATAAAAAAGGGTAAATAAATGGCACGAAATAAGAATTTTGACTGTCGTCAAACAAAAATCAGTCGCCGGCGGTTCCTGAAGACAGCGACGGGTGCTGCTGCAGGCGCTATAGCGTTTCCGTATATCGTACCTTCTTCAGTGCTCGGAAGGGGCGGTGCCGTAGCCCCGAGCAATCGCATCACGATGGGTTGCATAGGAGTAGGTATTCAGGGGACCTGGGATATGCGGGGATTTCTAAATAGGAGGGAAGTGCAGATAGTGGCCGTCTGCGATGTTGACAGAGAACATCGAGAGGCAGCAAAGAAAGAGGTAGATGAAAAGTACGGCAACAGTGATTGTGTGACGTACCTGGATTTCCGTAATATAATCGAGCGTAATGATATAAGTGCGCTTGCTATTGCGGTGCCGGACCATTGGCATTCGATACCTGCTATTATGGGGGCCAGGGCCGGAAAGGATATCCACGCTCAAAAACCGCTGGCGCGGACTATTCGCGAAGGCAGGGCTATATGTGATGCTGTCAAGCGTTATGGTATAGTATGGCAGACGGGCAGTCAGCAGCGTTCGGATGAGAGTTTCCGACGGGCCTGTGAGCTTGTCCGCAATGGCCGCATCGGCAAGGTAAAAAGGGTTGAGGTTGGTCTTCCAACGGGAGGCATGGGAGGCAATTATCCTGTAGCGACTGTACCTTCCGGACTGGACTGGGACTTCTGGTTGGGGCCGGCGCCATGGCGCCCTTATATTAAGTTCGGCAGAAGAGCGCCACACTGGGATTGGCGATGGATTATGGACTACTCCGGCGGTCAGCT
>CAYSJK010000078.1:0-10965 GCA_964431375.1 uncultured Pirellulales bacterium | reverse complement strand
CTGCCGGAGTCAGAAAATAATGGAGCGCAGTCAATATTGCCCGTGCCACTGTAGCCACCCTGGACGTTACTGTAACTTATGTCAGGTATATTACCTGCTGCTACATATACTTCGTTGGGAATGTCACCCCATAGAATGCAATTGGTTAGTAGAGTATTACTGTTGCGCACTCCAATAGCACCGCCAGCAGACCCTGAGTTTCCGCTAAAGGTACAGTTGGTTAAAGTTGGGCTGCTGCCAGAGCTGGTGCTCAAGCCGCCGCCGTAACTTCCTGAGGTGTTTTCAGCAAATATACAATTAGTTAAGCTCGGGCTACTGGGCCCGTTGTGCATGCCGCCACCATTCCAACCTGCTGAGTTTGCAATAAGCACACAGTTGATAAGTATGGGGCTGCTATCATAGCTATAAATCCCCCCACCATGGTGTTCGGCGGTATTGTTGGTCACAATACAATTTTTAATTGTAGGGCTGGCATAATAGCAAATGATTCCGCCGCCACTATCATCCGGCCAATTGCCGGAAATATAGCCATTAGTAATCTTCAGACCATCTAAAATAGAATTTGAGTTTTCACTGTTATGGAAATAGAAACCACGGTGTGGCTCTAATTCGCTGCCCTGGCAGTCGATAATAGTGGCTGCCACCACGTTGGGATTGTTTGGGTCTGTACTGCGGACAGTAATCGGCAGGCCTCTAAAGTCAATATCTCTGTTACCAAGACCATTATAGGTGCCCTGCTGGACTATTACTGTATTACTATTCTGTGCAACGTCTATAGCCTGCTGGATTGAATCGTATGGATGGAGAATCGAACCATCTTCACGTACTCACTTCCGGGGATTCTTATATAAAACTCTTGACTTCAACCTCCGCGTTCGGCTTTCGCATGCACATCCGGGTGACCATCTGCTTTTAATACAAAACGCTTGTCAGCACCGTTTAAAAACGTTTTATATTGGTCCGTACTACCAATCTCTTCAAACCATTCGTCAACGGGGAATAGCATATGACCGTCATTGTCCTTCGGCACAGCATCGGCTGGAATCGAACGAGGTCTTTCGTCTGAATGAAACCAGTAAGCCTTACTTATAGTCAGGTGCTTATGCTCTTTATGCTTTTGGGATATTGCCATCGGTAATAAGATTGCAGCGGCAACTATGACAACAACGGCGAGGCTGACCCATAGCAAGTATCTTTTTCGGTTGCTGCGGTTTGTCTGACCCGCCTGCGATGCGAGCAGTTCAGCGTAATCAGAGACGGGGCCCATTTCTGTGACAATTGTCTGGAAATTCTCCCAGGTTTGCTGGTCTGGTTCAAGTTCGGCGAAACGCCTGTCCAGGTGGGAAAGTACATCCTCAAGAACTTCTTTTCTGCGAGGATGTTTAACAGATGAAAGGGCCTTTTCCACCTGGCGTATGTATTCAGTTTTGATATTATCCCATATCTTTTTTTCTGAGGTCATCTATGAGTGCCTTTCCTGATATATTGGATACTTTCAATCATCTGGTCCCAGTGTGCATTCATATCGGTGAGGACTTTTTGGCCCAAGCTGGTAATCCTGAAGTACCTTCTCGGCGGGCCATCCTGTGAAGCTTCGGAATAACTTGTCACTAAGCAGTCGGTTTCCAGGCGGGCAAGAATGGGATAGATATTGCCTTCGCGAATTTTCAGTCCTTCACTTTGCTTAAGATTCTGAACCATCTCATAGCCATGGCACTTGCCGTGCCGCAACAAATTCAGAATAACAATATCCAGTAATCCTTTTCGAAGTTGAGTTTGCCAATTGCTTAGATTCAATTTCCACCTCTATTTCATCTAAGGAGTGGATTAAAATATGTTTCCATTATACTATATAACATTATACCAAAAATCAAAGGTAATTTTTAGATTATTTTTGGTAATTTTCTAAAAAATCTCATTTTAAACTTCAAAATTGAGGATTTTAATATCTTACTAAGCGACCAATACTTCTCCCATTTTCATATAATTAATCCCACTTTGGGCGATAAAATTGTAAACTATACGTTAAAACGGGACTCAAAACATATAGGCGGGAAAAGGCGGCAAAGGGTGGGAAAAAGCGATTTTATGGGGGTAAAAACAAGGATTATTAAGAAGCGAGATAGTGACGTTTTGGGCAGAGGTAAAGTGGGACTAAAAGCGGTTTTTCATTAAAACGAGTGTTTTAAATGGGACTGAATATAAGAAAAGTCGATTTTATTTAAACCCTTTTAAAACATCACGAAACAGGCCTTATAAGGCATTATAAAAAAATAACACATAGTGACATTCTGGATTGCCCTGGACATTTTAGGGTGGACATGTCCATCTACATTGGACATAACTTTTAGTACTTGTTAAGTAAAATGTGAAAAAGTGATAAAATAGGTAATTTCAATATAGGTAATAGCGGATATATTTATACTTGAATAGAGAAAAAAAACTTAAGAATTTTCTAAGTGCTTAATATACCTATATTTATAGGAGTATTATTTTTATGCTTATACCCTCAAATCCTATTCTTTGTAAATCCGTTTTTTACGGGTTTTAGCCAGTTTTATAGCTGTTTGTAGATAGCTTTCTTCCATCCTTGCAAATTGCGTTTCTATCTCATTAAGCGGGGCATCCTCTGCGACCATGCTCATAAGCTTTTCTCGGCGAACAGAGTCAAGTCGATGAACAAGAATAGCTCCTAAAGAGCAGGTGTTTTTGACGCCATAAGTGTTGGCATATTTCCTAAAAATCGGCTCTATTTGTTCTGTGAAATCTACCGTGGTTCTTCTTATCATAGTTTTCTCCTAAAAGTCCTAAAAATTAGGATTAAAATTATACACAAAAAATATAGATTTTCAAGAAAAAACAATTGACTGGTCGATATTCATAGTACATAATATACATAAATTTATGCGAAAGGGATATTTGAAATGGACCGCAATCGGCAAACAATAGACTTTAATAACAAGATGCACGAACAAATTCTGGAGCATGGCAAAGAAAGAGGTCGCAGGTCTTTTGGTGAAGCAGTCCGAGATATTATCCGGTTATGGTTTGATGCGCAAGAACAAAAAAATATTGACTTTATAGATACAAAACGAGCTGCTGCATTGCTTGGCTATACGCAAAGGTATATTATTAGATTATGTAACGAAAAGGCCTTAAAAGGCGCAAGTAAGTTTGGGGGTATGTGGCTAATTCCCATGACGACCATCGAATTATTACAAATAAAAAAAAAGCTAAAGATGAAAATTAAGATGCTTAAAAAAGTAGTTTGTAATTACGGGACGTTTACAAAGGGCAAAGAGATTGACTTGCCACCGAATATGCTCCAAAGATTGCCGAAGGATTCTTATGAGCCGGTAGAAGCTAAGGAAAGCGAGGTCGAAAATGCTAACAATACAATCAACAGAGGTAGTGAGGCGTCTGAGAGGATACCTGGCTTGTCACTTGGCGGAGCAGGGCGAAGAACTAAAAGACCTAAAAGATGAAATAATGGAGAATATCGAGCACCCTAGCCGCAATCACACGCCAAACGAGCGAGCAGAATTTCTATTGAAGCTGGCACGTGAAGAGTTGGAGTATATCGCCCAGGGCGTAGAGGACCTGCGATAATTAGAAAAAGGTGGTAGTCAGGTATAGGTCGAGCCGAGTTCGGCCAGCAGAAGCGAAGCTGGTGAATAATTTATAGCTGAAAATAGTTATTTAAGAAGAAAGGACAAAAAAGATGATTCCTGTACAAGAAATGAAGATGGCGATTCTGACGCCGCCTCAATTGAAAGATGACGGCGATTTTGCAGGCAATACCTACATCGATACGCAGAATTGGGGACACCTGAGAATTTTGTTTATCACCGGCACAACGGACGTTGCCGCCGGCGATGCTATCGGCTCGACTGCAGAAGGCACAGCTCCCTTTGTCGAGGAATGCGATACGGTCGGCGGAGCATATACAGCCGTTACCGATGCAGCCTTAGCTGATTCGATTCAGCACGATGAAGATGACTCACTGTTCGCTATCGACATCGACCTGACAAAGACGCACAAGCGTTATATGCGGGTCAACGCTCCGCATTCTGCTGCCGGTGCGGTGAACGGCAGCAACCTGACCATTCTCGGCATTCTCTCAAGGCCAAGCATCGGTCCAAGTAATGCTGAAGAGGCAGGTCTGACAGAGTTGATAACCGCTTAAAAAATGGCAAAGCTAATAATAACAATTTTGCTTATTTTCTGTTTTATAACGGGAATTTCGGATAAACTGTCTGCTCTGGCATTTTTTCGCTTGACAACAAGGGCAATGCCAGATAAACTGGCAAGTGTGAAACCTACAAGTAACAATTCGATTAAGGCAAATCTACCGGATAAAACTGGAGAGTTGCGAGACGGTAACGTCCGCACGGCTTCTTGTAGGGCCGCACACCTCTCCAGTTCTATTCGGTTTTTCTGTGCGCATGGCACGGGAGGTATATTGTGAAACCTACAAAAACCAAGAAAAAGCTGACCGGAGAGGAGCAATTAGCAAAGGCCGCAGAGCAGATGAGGTCCCTGGCGGACGCAATTCATAAGGACCTGCAGCCGACAACAAAGATAGAAATGCTCATCGATGATATGGGATTAATGGCCAAAGAAATTCGGGGGAGCATAGCAAGGTCGAAGTTAGCTATGCTGGCCAGCATAGATATTTTGCTGGCCGGTGAGGATTTTTTATGTGATGATTTATTGGGGTGGCTACAAGATGACAGGCATCAATTTGTAAATGAGCCGGAATCGCCGGACGATAAAGAACGGAAAAATCTTCTTAGTGAGATTACAACAATGCTTTCGCCGCGCTCGACAGCCATGCTCGAACAGGTAATTGATATTCTAAAAGGAATGAAGAGCGATACTATCCGAATAAGTGCGTGATTTGAGGACTATAAAATGAGCGACAAGGAAGTCGAATTTGCGGATTTAGTGACGAAGGAACCGAAGTCGGCGGGGTCGGAAACTAAACAGTTTCCGGCCCTGCTATCCGTTAAGAGCATAGACAAGCAGGCCAGGCGAATCACGGCGATCGCTTCAACCGGAAATCTCGACAGAGACGGCGAGATTATCGAGCCGGAAGCATTCCGAGAGAGCTTGCCGATTTTTATGAAAAACCCTGTTGTGCTTGCAGCTCACCAGCATCTATTAGACGATGGGCGAAGTCCGGTTGTGGCAAACGTTGTATCGGCCAGCGTGACAAAAGGCGGCCTTGAGGTTTCTTTGGAGTTTCACAATTTAACAGCGATTGCCGAGGAATATTGGCAGCTCTACAGCCAGAAAAAGCAAAGGGCCTTGTCCGTAGGATATATATCGATTGAAGGCGGTTATGAGCAGCGAAACGGCAAGAGCGTATTCGTTCATAAAAAGGTCGAGCTGGTAGAGATTAGCCTTTGTCCCGTGCCGAGTAATCGTGAGGCACTTACCAGAAGCAAGCAGCGAAAGCTGGATTTTATCAGCGACAAGAAACAGCAGCGAGAAGAAATAGAGCTTGAGAAGATATTCGATGAATTCGAGACCGAGCATCCTGACTTCGAGGCCGAATGCGAGGAGTATGCCGAGATGATTTTGGGAGTTAAAGCAGCCGACATTAAAGGCGAAGATAATATTTTCGATTATGACGAAGGGGTCGATGAGTTTGCGAAATTAGTTGACAGCAGCTTTTCTTCGAGGCTTTTTTGATATGGGAATCTGTATGAACAACACGTTTGCCGGCGTCCCTCGTGCTGCGGGCGTGGTGCGTACAGATTCGGCGAGGGCCGAGTGTTTGATTTGTTCTGGCTGTTTATCTCCTGGGGAAGGGGACGGGAAACGTCCCCTTCCTTTATTGTAATGTATGATTAACCAATTTACGAGGGATTTAAAAATGTTGACAGTAGAAGAAAAAAATAAAATCTCAACCGGCTTTAAAGCTGCCGGTGAGCGAATCAATGAAGTTGAGGTGGGCCTTGTAGAGACGAAAGAAGCCTTCGATGCGATTGCCAAGCAGCTCCGCCAGACAACAAAAGCATTTATGACCGGCCAGACCGAGACCGGCGAAAAGTATAACCGCTTCTGGCAAGATGAATCGCAGGCCAAAGAGTTCGGCGAGCTGATACTAAAGGCACTTCACCGTAAGGCCCTGGGCGAAACTGTGATGACCGAAGGCGGAATTTTAGTGCCTGATGAGCTTGCGCTGCGAATCATCGGCATGCTCGGTCGATACGGAAAATTTAGAAGTAATGCTCTTGTTGTGCCTGTCGGTAGTGACCGGCAGGTTGTGCCTAAAGTCGAAGCGGACCTGATGGTTTATTCACCTGGCGAAGGCGGCGAAATCGACCTGAGTGACATGGAGTTTGGCCAGGTAGGTCTGACTATGCACAAATTAGCCTGCTTGTGCAAGGCATCGAGTGAATTGGAAGAGGACAGCGTTATCGCCCTGGGCGAGATAATCGGTACAAGCATGACACGCTCTATCGCCAAAAAAGAAGATGAAATCGGCTTTGTCGGTGACGGCACAGTGACCTATTTCGGCATGACCGGAATAGTCGGTGCTCTGCGAGCAGTCGATGCAACAATCGGCAATATCAAAGGCCTGAAAGTCGGGAGCGGCAATGCCTACAGCGAGCTGACGTTGGACGACTTCGAGGGCGTTGTTGCGATACTGCCGGACGATGCCGATGACGGTGCAAAGTGGTACGTCAATAAAAAGTTCTTTTACGGCGTGATGTACAAGCTGGCACGAGCCGCAGGAGTAGCCGATTTGTTTGCAATACTGACGGACCGCAAAGAGAAATATTTTATGGGCTACGAGGTCAAGTTCGTTTCTGCTATGCCATCGACAGAGGCCGATAGCCAGATATGCGCGTTATTAGGTGACCTGCAATTAGGAGCTTTTCTCGGTGAGAGACGACAGCTTCGGATAGATAAAAGCACCGAGAGATATTTTACGTCCGATGAGATTGGCTTTAGAGGTATCGAGCGAATCGATATTAACGCTTATGGTATCGGTGACACGAGCGAGGCCGGACCGATTGTCGGGCTTATAACTGCTGCAACTTAATCCCGTGCCTGCGGGATTCGGTGGGCTGCATTTTGACCGGATGCGGCCCACCAGTTTTGAAAAAATAAAATGGCAAAAGACATAAACATACATCTTAAAGCCAAAGGGGCACAGCAAGTCAAGGCGGAGATGGGCGAGGCCGGTCGAGCTGTAGAAAAAGTCGGCGATAAGACAGAGCAGACGGGACGCAAAACAAGGAAGGCCTCGGACAGGATTGTCGACAGTTTTAAAAAGCTGGCCAGTCCTGCTGTTTTCTTGGCGATAGCGACTGCTGTAGCAGCGGCAGCGGGGAAAATTGCCAAATTCTTTGATACCATCAAGACACGCAGCGATGAAGCGGTCAGGGAAGTCCAGGCGATTCGAGCTGCATATACGGATTTGTTTGAGGCCCTCGATGCCTTCGATGAAAAGCAACGGCAGGCGGTGACAAAAACTACCAACCTGCTTTTACAGAAAGCCGGTGTCACTCAGGAAATCGGCCTGCCGGTTATTAACGCCTATACACGACAGTTCAAAGCAATGGTAGGGACCGGCCAGCTTACCCAGGAGCAATACACCCAGGGCCTGACGGGAATGCTGGGCTATGCTGAAAGGCACGGTGGAGCTGCAACCGCAGATTTAATTTCGATAGCTGCCGGATGGGGAATGGTAAGGCCTGAGCAGCAGGGAGAGCTTCGCAGAATGGTTGCTGCCGGTGCTCAGTCAACGGGCTTGACCGATGCCGAGCTTATAGGTGCATTAGGTCGGGGAATGCCAACGATAAAGGCGATGGGCTGGACACCGGAACAGGCAATCCAAAGCATAGCACTTATTGCTACCGGAGAGGTCGGCAGAAAAAAAGCGTCACTACCGGCAACTACATTGCAGTCGTTAATGGCCCCTCAGCTTGCGAATATCGAAAAACTGGGCATACCGGAAGATGTTGCACAGGACCCGCGAAAGCTGCTTGAATATCTTAAGCAAAGAAGGGGCCAGATGGACCAGCAGGCATTTACGCAAATGCTTACTCAGATATACGGCACAGAAGCTGCTGCCGGAGTATATAAGCTCATAACGACTCCGGGGCGTGGAATTGCAGAGGTGTTAAAACGAGCTGCCGGTCCCGAAGGTATCGCTGCCGAGCAGGCTGAGGAAGCAGCCAGGCAAACAACCTTAGAGGCCAGAGACGCAACCACAAAGGCACGCAAAAGGCAAATCCAGCTTGATATAACCGAACAAGAAGCATATATGGAAGATGTTCGGGAAATCGGGGCCGAAAAACAAAAACTGCTTCAACGAACACATGAGAAGCGACAATATATTGATGAGCTATTAACGTTCGGAACGGAAGCTGAAAAAGAACGGGCGGCTTATCGTTTGTGGGTTGAATCCTTAACACCGGAAGAAAAAGAGGCAATCTCTTTAGAATATCAGCGTGCCATTGACAAGAAAAAATTCGGCATTCGATTTGGTCCGTCAATAGCTCCATTTACAGATTTTGATTTAGAATGGAAGTGGCAGCAAATAACACCGAAGGGACGGTGGGAAACATTGACGGGGATAACTCCGGAATTAACACAGCCACCGGAACCAGAAAAGGTTGTTTCTTCAATATATCACGATAATCGAAACTATAGCTATATGATTTTTAATCCTGTTCAAGGTTTTAACAAACTGGACTTAGGCATAGGTGCTCGAGCGCCAAGCGAGTTGGCATAAAAGGTATTTAACTGCCGTTTGAAAGCTTTATAAATGTTCACAAAAATAAGCTTAATCGATAAGGAGTTTATTGGAGAGGATGAAAAAAAGTGTGCCAAATGCGGTCTCGTAAAACAACGTTCAGAATTCAACAAAAATCCCAATTTAAAAGATGGCCTACAGTCGGCATGCAAAAGTTGTATGAGGACTTATGCAGATAACAGGCCTTCATTTCAGCGAACGAAAAATAATAAAAAATGTCTTTTCTGCAATTTAATAAAACCAGCTTCGGAATTCTATACAGACCGAAAGAGAAAAGATGGGCTGACGGCTCGATGTAAAAAATGTATTAGGGAATATGCGTTGGAAGTAAAAATTCGGGAGAAAATAATACCGAAAGAAAAAAGATGTCCTCGATGCGGTATTGTAAAAACAGCATCAGAATTTTGGAAATGTAAATTTAAAGCTAATGGACTATACTCCCATTGTATAAAATGTTTGAAGTTACACAGAAAAACACGATTAGCAATATTGAATATTAAGGACACAAAAGGCATTAAAGATAATGACCTTAAAAAAGTTGAATCATGGAACGAGGTAGATAGTATCCTGAGAGAAATAGCCGAAACCCAATTAACTATCAACGCCGAAGAGAAGGCATGTAAAAATAGAGTTAGTATGATAATAAAACAAAGCTCTGAGGCAATAGCTCCTTACAAACGACATCAACACCGTTTGCGATACATGCTTGAATCGTTTCTCAAAAAAGTATGGTTATACGGCGATTCGCAAAGGGAATTTCGTTTTGGGACGATAAAAGTAATCAGGAAAAATATTGTATATAATATAAATGTAGCATTGGCCAAAGAGCGATTAGGTTTGCCATGAAAAACTATATTAAGATAATCTGCCAGTTGCCGGTCAGCTTCCTTTTATATGCAGTTGTTCTGTTGGAGCGTGGTTTAACCTGGTGCTTAGGAAGGCTCAGTAATCCATTGTGTCCGGTTGCCTTCTCTGTGCTTAAGCGAATCGTCAAAAAACGGGAAGCGGAAAAAGATACTTGCTCCAAAAAAGATGTGTTCGACGTTCGCTCTAACATATCGGCGTTTAGGGATTGGCTCAAAGGCCAGGACGATGATTTTATTGAGGTGTATCGTTTCTCTATAGAAAACGAGTTTGGCGTCCCTGCTCATTGTAAAGAAAAGGACTCGCACCTATACGCAGTGTGCAGGCCCAGCAGGGACGAAAATATAAAACGGATAGCTTACTCTTTAAGCACGATGAACACTATTGAATTACAGCATTGGTTGTCGGAAAAAAGGGAGCTATTACAATAACCACATAAGCCTTTGGTGATTGCTTTTATTGATAATTTAGGCAATATGGCTCGTGGATTTTTTTTGCATTTTTAGGAGAATTTGACTTTTTCCTATTCACCAAGTGTCCAATATTTAGTCCCACTTTCATATATTAAGTCCCGCTTTGACTGATAAACTACAAAAATACGTTTATATGGCGGATAAAGCTCATTCAGAGTCGTTAATCAACGATGGCGTTTACAATAATCAACATCAAATATAACTGTTTCTACACAAAACCGTTATACATAGCAGGAAAGTTCCGTCAGTCCTTCAACGTTGATTTTTTACAACGCAGGTTTCTAATCCACATAAGAGTCGCTGTTTTCAAAGTAGAAATAAACCTTAAGGGTAATACAAAAGGTTTGCCTGATTGGCCATCTCTTGCATACGAAGATTAAATTAGGTAAAGAGCTAGTTTTTGGGCGTGTGGGTATGATTTTTGCCGTATTATCATATATTCGGCTTCGGGGGCCTTCTAAATTAGGGTGATTTGAATGGACGAGACAAACCTGGAACACAAACTTAACGAATTGGTCAGAGAATTCGGAGATGCGGCTGACCCACAACACAAGAAACTGGCAGAGCTTGCCAAGCAAGCACAAGACAACCGCAAAAAGCTTGAGAAAAGCATCAGTAGTCTGCAGGAATCACTGGATTACCTGCGGGTATGCATTAAATATCAGCTTTTTGACCTTGAAGCAACTCGCCGGGAAAACGCATATCTGAGAAAACTGCTTGAGGAAAACGAAAGTTGAGGCCGCTCGTCATGGCGGAGTGTACCGCAGCCGGAAAAGCATAAGCTCACGCAACATTTCAATTACATTCCAAACATCAAGATATTTTCAATAATTTATGTAAAAGAACGTAGTA
>CAYSJK010000077.1:8439-10984 GCA_964431375.1 uncultured Pirellulales bacterium | reverse complement strand
GAGCGGGAAAAACACACAACATCGAAAATCTGCTCAGACTAAGCTCACCTGTAGTGGATGGTCTCGAAAAGCTTTATGAGCAAGCCAAAACTTTGTCAATTTATGCAGTAGATTCACGATATCCCGTTCCACACGGAGATATAAGTAAAAACGAAGCAATTGAAGCCGTGGAAACAGCAAGAAAGATTTTTGAATGCGTTTTTAAAGTACTGCCAGACCTGAAAAAACTACCGCAGGAATAAACGGTGGGATATAGTAGATTCCCTCTCCTTCGCAGCAATGGCAGCGTAGATTACACTTTTCGATATTTTCGCAGCAGAACGAGGAGGTTTTGCATATCTTCGGGTAGAGGGGCTTCGAATTTCATCATTTGCTCTGTTGTGGGATGTTTGAATTCGAGAGTTGAGGCGTGAAGAGCAACTCGGTTTATAACAGGGTCCTGTGGTGCGGGCTCGGCGTCGGCCAGTTGCCAGGGATAGATGGGATTTCCGCCATACATATCGTCGGCGACAATAGGATGCTTTATGTGAGACAAATGCACTCGTATCTGGTGTGTTCTGCCGGTCTTGGGGGTCAGCTTCAATAGCGAAAAGCCGCGGAAAGATTCAACCACCTCGTAAAAAGTGATTGCTTCTTTTCCGACTTCCGGCCTGACGGTATATTTTTCTCTTATTTTTGGATGAATACCGAGCGGTGCTTTTATACGGTCCGCTGAAAGCTCCAAAGTGCCGTGGACAACGGCAAGATAGGTCTTTTTGACCTGGCGGCGTTCGAATTGTTTTGCGACCTTCCATTGTGCAATATCGTTTTTGGTGACGACCATAACGCCGGTCGTGTTTTTATCGAGTCGATGTACGATGCCGGGACGAAGTTCGCCGAGACCACTCGATAGCTTATCACAATAAAATGACAGGGCATTTACCAAAGTGCCGTGGGTATTGCCGCGGGCAGGGTGAACTATCATATCGGGGGGCTTGTTGAGAACAATCAGCTCGGAGTCCTCATAAATTATATCGAGAGGTATATCTTCAGGAGGAATTTCCTTGCTCGGAAGCTCTGGCAGCGTTAGTTCGATTTTATCGCCCGGACTTAACTTGAAGCTGGACTTGGCGATTTTGCCGTTTACTTTAACGGCGCCTTGCTTGATTATATTTTGGAGCATTACCCGGCTGAAGTTACTGAATCGGTTGTGGAGATACTTATCGAGCCGGCGTTCTTTGATTGAAGTTCCAACTTGAAGTGTCATCGGGCTGCGGCTGAAGCCTTCGCCCAGACGAGATGGCTCACATCCGCTATCCTGCATTTGACATCTCGACTCCCAGGTTATTTGCCGGATTGATTGATATCATTGATATTGCTTACCTCAGGGGCGGCATTCGGCGAGTAGCGAATCAGATTGGCGTCGGCGGTTAAATTGACTTCGGTAGATGGTTCGACAGCAGGGAGATTTATATCAACGGAACCTGTTATTTCAACTTCTGGTTTTTTAGGAGCCGGCTTAAAGATTATCTTTTGTTTGTAGTTGGCCATTGTATCAAGACGAACATTTGCCTGGGCGGAAGCAACGGTGCCATCGAAGTCTGGATTTGTAGTAATTTCGAGGTATATTTGCTCTGCTGTCTCGAAGTTGCCGAGCTCTTCCTCGCATAGGCCGAGACCAAATTTTGCCATAGACATTAGCGAAGGATTGTTCGAGCCCCGCCCTTGTGGCAGGGGCGGGGCGAGCTTCTCGAGTGCTTCAGTATAGCTGTCCTTTGCCTCGTTTATCTGGGTCGCCGCTTCGGCCTCGGGCACAGCTCCCATGCGGTAATGCAGCTCGGTTCGCAGGGCTTCTGCTCGTTTAATAAGCGCAAAAGCAGCTATCTGGCCATCATTTTCATTCTCGGCGAAGATTCCGAGATTTTCTGCCGGCTGAAGGAGTATAAATGACAGGTCTCTTCCCTGCTCATAGGCCGGTAGGATTTGTATTTTGCCGTCCAATAACTGGCTCACAAGGCGTGTAAGCTCAATTTGTTTTTGAGCTGCCACGCTTTTAGTGTGGATTCTCCAGATATAAAAGCCAACAAGCGCGATAATCACCGCCGATACACAAATCATAAAAAGGCGGTTTTCCTTAGCCCATTGCGGCAGGTTGCTTAGCCATTCAGCCAATTCATTGGTTTTTAGTTCGTGGCGATGCTCGGATTTCATTTATTTCTCCGTTTTTGCTCTAAAATAGATTGTTATCTAATCCGATTTATTTGAATTCGGCTTAGAATTTGAACCGATATTCTAACAGAACGGCTTTTGTCTTGCAATGGGCCTTTTTACCAATTAAAATTTTGTTTCTTAGCTAAGGTCAGTAGAAAGGGTATGGATGTTCGGAACAAATGCAGAAGGTATCCAGCGCCAATTGAGTTCAGGCTCACGCCTAATTGGTGCTGTATTACTCTTTGCTTTTTGCTTTTTTCCGGTCCTGGGCCCGATTAAATCAGAAGTATGTTTGTCAGCCGAGCCCTTTAGCGCCGTAAGGCGTCCTGCGGACATGCAAGATAGTGTGGGATTG
>CAYSJK010000077.1:0-8339 GCA_964431375.1 uncultured Pirellulales bacterium | reverse complement strand
CGAGCCCTTTAGCGCCGTAAGGCGTCCTGCGGACATGCAAGATAGTGTGGGATTGGATACGCCGACAGGTGTCCCGGAGCGGACTGCGAAGTCGCATTCTATACTGCTGAGCGAGCAATCCGATAAGACCGAGATAGCAGATGTTTTAGACGACATTTGGGATTCCGATAAATATATTAGCATTGATGAAATTCAACCCGGAATGGAAGCTTATTGCCTTACCTGCTATAAAGGCACTGAGATAGAGAAGTTTGGCTTGGATGTTCTAAGTGTAGTCCGCGATGTAGAGCCGGGAAGGGATGTAATATTGGTTCAGGGCACTGATGAACGTTTTATACACACAGGTCCTGTTGGCGGTTGCAGCGGTTCTCCGGTCTATATCGACGGCCGATTGGCTGGAGCGTTGGCTTTCGCGTGGTCCTTCAGCAAGGACCCGCTTTACGGTGTAACACCTATCGGTGATATGCTCCAGGTAGGCCAGGTCAGCGGCCCTGACTCGTATCGAGCGAGGTCGGCAGAACGGGATGTTGACCAGGTCGGGTTTGTTTTTGATTTTTCCAGGCCGATTGATTTTGCTGAAATTGATAAGCAAATTACAACTCCACGGATTTCAGCGAGCAAAGGCCTGGCTGGTATTAGCCCCCTGCCTTGCCCGTTGATTACATCCGGATTGCCAGCCAGCGTTTGTGAGCAATTGGAGTCCTGGGTCGAACCTTTTGGGCTTATGGTTGTTCCCGGTATCAGTGGTACGGCAAAGCTCCCGCTCTCCCGTCAGGGAGAAGGCGCGGGGGTGCAGTTAGAGCCGGGCGCTGTTCTTGTTGTTCCATTGATTAGCGGCGATATGGTAATGTTTGTACTTGGCACGGCCACTTTGGTTTCAGGCGATAAGGTTTACGGCTTCGGGCACAGCTTTCTCGGCTACGGTCCTGTGGATTTGCCGATGGCCACAGGACAGGTGCACACAGTAGTATCAAGTCTGGCTCGTTCTTTTAAGCTTGGCAGTATGGGAGAAATAGTCGGTGCTTTGACGGCCGATGAGTCGGCTGCGGTCCTTGGACGGATTGGTGCAAAGGCGAAAACGATATCGCTTACGATAAAAATAGACCGCTATAATGATACCGAAGTGAGGGTCTATAACTGCCAGATTGTTGACAATCAGGTGCTTACTCCGGCGATACTTCGCATGGCCATAGCCGGAGCGGCTCTTTACCTCGGTGATTTTCCGCAGGACCATATGATTGAGTATAAAACGGCTATCACGTTAAAGGGTGCTGATGCGATTTCCTTTGAAAACATTTCAACCGATATGGGCATAAATGAGGTGTTGCTGGAAAGTACCGTTTCTGTTGCGCTTCTTATGAATAATCCATATAGGAAGGCAGATATAGAATCGTTTGATTTAGAAATTCGTGTAGAGCCAAAAAATATTGTTTCACATATATGGTCGGTCGATTTATCTGATTCAAAAGTTAAAGCAGGTGAAGAAATCGAGATAGATGTAATTGTGGAATCCTTCCTGGCAGGTATGGAGAGATACCAATTCAGGTTTAAAATACCCGAAGGTCTGACTGCCGGAAAATATGAGTTGACTGTTTGCGGCTCAGGCGGCTATGGGCAGTTTCTTAAGAAAGCTGTGCCATACAAATTTATTGCGCAAAACTTTTCAGATTTGATTGAGGTCTTAAATAATTCTTTACAAATCAAACGAGATAAATTGTATTGCATTTTGACTTTGCCGCCGGGTGGTGTTGCGGTGGAAAAGTCCGAACTTCCTGATTTGCCCGCAACAAAGGCGTTGGTCTTGCAAAATGCGAAAAGGACGCTGAAAACTCAGCCGTATCAACGTTGGCTCGAAAGAAGCCTGGAAACCGACACTGTTGTTGTTGACAAAAAAGTTATGTACGTAACAGTAGAAAAATGACCCCCGCTCTTGCTTCGCAAGAAGCTGCGGGGGCGAACCCGAAGGGGCTGGGGCAAGGAGAGTTCCTTCGCTTCGTTCGGTCCTATGGACTCCTAACGGAGGACAGGTTTTATTTGGAGAGTTGTTATGGAAGGTAAGCGTCACCTTCATCGTGGATTGGTAGTTTTGGCAATAGCTTTAATTTATCTTTTTGTTTTGTCCTTGGGACTCCTTACGGAGAGCTCGGCTTGTCTGGCTGTCAGCAGTAAGGTTACGCGTCATGCCAGTCATTCTGACTTATCAAAGGGCGAAACCAGGGATATTGTGATTGGTTCGCGGGGAACTATTCAGCTTGGGCGGGCAGCTGAGGTGCTGATTAAGGACTTTGCGGGCTTTGAAGATGTTTGGTCTATAAACAGCATTGTTGTAAGCGGTGGAACGGTTTATTTCGGAACAAGCCCTAATGGCGGCATATACAAGTACAGTCTCAACCGGTTGAAAAAGATTTATCCGGTCAAGCCGGAGGAAAACTTAAGCAGCAACAACAGCCAGGCGCCGAAAGATGAAAATGAGCCTGAGACGGATAAAGTCGAGGACAAGGAATATCTATTGAACGAACATATTTTCGCAATGGCAACCGATGTTTCCGGCAGGCTTTTGGCCGGCATAAGCGGCAAAAATTGCAGACTATACCGATTCGAAGCGGACAAGACAGAAATCATTTTTGAGCCGAATGACGCCAAATATATCTATGCGATAGCTACCGATGATGCAGGTGGTATTTATTTAGGTACAGGGCCACAAGGATGTGTTTACCATCTTGACCCGTTTGGCAAAGAGGCACGGCTTATTTACAAAGCCAAGGACAGAAACATACTTTCGCTGGCGATTGGACAAGAGGGCTATGTTTATGCCGGAAGCGACACCAGGGGTCTGGTGTATAAGATAAATCCTCGTACTAAAACGGCGACGGTTTTATATGATAGCGACCAGCCGGAGATTACATCACTACTATTTGCAAAGGACGGCGAACTGTATGCGGCTGCGACATCAGCCAAGATTGTTCAAATCCAAAAGAAGTATGCTTCACAATTTCCGTTGGCTGGTCGGCCTGAAGTTGAAGAACCGGAGGAGGAGGAGGAAGAAGAAGGTCCTGATGAAGACCAGGGTGGGCTTGAACTTAAAATTGCAAATACAGAAAAAACGACCGGCATCAAGCCAGACCAAATAAAAGCACCGGTTGCTAAAGGAACCAAACCGGCTAAGGCCAGTTACATATACAAAATAAGCAAAGATGGTTTCGTGACCAATATATTCAGCGAAGCTGCAGTTTTCTTCTGCCTGGCCCAAGAGGGTTGGAATTTGCTTGTCGGCACTGGAAACGACGCTCAGCTTTTCACAGTCGAGCCAGCCTCAGAGCAGCAGGCGATTATATATGAGGATGAGCAGGCAACACAAATAACAGCAGTAGCCGTAACAGGTGCAGACGTGTATCTTGGGACGGCCAATCCTGCAAAGCTGATAAAGTTAGGCACTGGTTTTGCTTCCGAGGGGACTTACACTTCTGACCTTATTGATGCCGACAAGCCGGCGAAATGGGGCAAGCTGCAAATCGAGGCAGATATTCCAAAGGGGTGCAAGGTTCTGATGGCTTCTCGAAGCGGGAATGTTAAGGACGTAAATGACCCTACTTTTTCTCAATGGACTAAGCAGGAGGAGGTGACAGAGCCGATACAGCTGCTTTGTCCATTGGGCAGGTTCTGCCAGTATAAACTTGTGTTGCAAAGTAAAGACGGCGATAAGAGTCCGCTTATAAGGGAGATTGCCGTTGCCGGTAGCGTACCGAATTTGGCGCCGAACGTCAGGTCCGTCAGCGTTAGTCGAATACCCCAAAAGCAGGAGCAGGGCTTATTAAAAATCAGCTATAAAGCCGAAGACGACAATGACGACAAACTGATTTACAAAATAGACTTTAGAAAAGCAGGAAGGACAAACTGGATTGAGCTCGAAGACGAGCTTGAGGTGGACAGTTTTGAATGGGACGGTCGTACCGTTGAGGACGGGCGATACGAGGTCAGGGTAACAGCAAGCGACGAGAGAAGCAATACAACCACAACCAAGCTGACCGGCAGCAGAATAAGTGAATCGGTAGTGGTTGATAATACCGGGCCGATTATTAAAAAGCACGCTATTGAGAAAGACAGCAAAACCGTAACGCTGAATTTGCAGGTATCTGATGAGTTCAGCGCGATAAGCAAGCTGGATTATACCATTGACAGCAATGCTGAGTGGATAGGTGCCATACCGGACGATTTGGTGTATGATACTACAGAGGAGGATTTTACGATTGTGATTGAAAAATTGGAGTTGGGTGTGCATATTATCACGATTAGGGTCAGTGATGACGTGGGTAATACAACGTATAAAACTTTTGAGGTCGATGTAAATAGCCAATAGTCTTTAGCGGCTTCGACTAAGTACTGAATAGTTGTGCGATATATTAATTTTGAAAAGATATCTGAGACAGTCGAATCGCTTTGTATAGCAGCCGGTTATGAACTACCCAATGATATTTTAGCTGCCCTTGAACAAGCGGCAAAAAAAGAAACCAACCCGACAGCAGCCAAAATTTTGAATCAGCTTATTGAAAATGCTCGGACAGCAAAGGCAGAGTCCATACCATTGTGCCAAGATACCGGCCTTGCAGTAGTCTTTGTGGAGTGTGGCTCTGATGTGGCTGTCAAGCCCCCTGCCGGAAAGACGCAGGCGACGCTGGTGGATGCAATCAATTCCGGTGTCGAGGCCGGTTTTCAAAAAGGATATTTGCGGAAAAGCGTTGTCGCCGACCCCTTAAATAAACGTCGGAATACCAGCACAAACACCCCCGCTATAATTCACCATACGACTGTACCGGGTGAAAAGTTAAAGCTGACCATTATGCTCAAGGGTGGAGGCTGTGAGAACAAGAGCCAGTTCAAAATGTTCAGGCCTACAGCACAGAGACAGCAGATAATCGATTGGATTGTGGATGTTGTCAGGCAGGCCGGCGCTGATGCCTGTCCGCCATTTATTGTTGGAGTAGGGATTGGGGGAGATTTTGAGTTAAGCTGTTTGTTGAGCAAAAAGGCGCTTCTTAGGAATTTAAATCAGAGAAACAGCGACAGGTTTTATGCTCAACTTGAGACAGATTTGCTTTCGCAAATCAATTCACTCGGACTCGGTCCACAGGGTCTTGGCGGAGACACAACCGCCTTGGCTTGTTTGGTCGAGACCGAGCCGTGTCATATTGCATCGCTGCCGGTAGCGGTTAATATTGAATGCCATAGCCACAGGCATAAATCGGCGATTATCTAATCACTCAAACTCTCAAACCGACGAAGGATGCAAGGCGCTACCTTCCGGATGGACGATCAATCTCTAAAAGGCCACCAGTATTTCTCAAATGAATCGCGCTCCATATCATCTGTATTATCCTGGTCGTTCCGGTCGAGGGCTGAGCGCACCTTATCAACGTGTGCATCCACAAAGACCGCATTGACTGTACCGCTGTCGAGATCTCCTCTCGGAGCGCTGTGGAAGCTGCCGAACCAATCACGACCGTCGCCCCACAAACAGGTGTCGTTTAGAACGTAAGTACACTTAGGACGGCTTGGCCACATGTTCTCCTCAGCGAAGAAAAACACCTCCGCTTTACTCCTTGTTATGTCGGAAAGCGTAAGAGCACCCTTATAGCCCGGGGGGTTCTTTCTGCCCAACAAGGAGTTCATGCTGTAACTGAATTGAGGAACAACAGGTATGGCAGGATTGTGATCCAGATGTTCGTCACCCCTGTATTTGGCAAGAACTTTAAATGAGGGGCATAGGTGGCTTTTTATGTTCTTCAGGTAGGGCCAAAATTGGCCACCATATCCCGGGATGCTAGGTGACTGGCTCGCATCGTGCCATCGGCACCGGTAATCCCTGGGATACGTGTCTATGTCCGCGATAGCGATCCGTGGATCCGGATAACGGCCGTTATGGTCGTCTAAGTACATGGCCTGGGCCAATCCATACTGACGCAGATTGGCTCTGCAGACCAGTTCCTTTGCCTGCTCCCTGGCCCGCTGCAGAGCCGGCATCAATATCGCCATCAGTATCGCAATGATAGCGATTACTACCAACAGCTCTATTAAAGTGAATCCTCTTCGTTTATTCATAATACTACACCTTCGGCTGATACAAAATTTCTTTGTTCATTTAGTAAGATGCGCAAAATCTGCCTTATGTTCTGTGTATTTTGTGTTGTTTGAGCATATTCTTTTTTAAACCACAGCAACATAATTAATATTATACCTTAAATCTTGGTTCCCTGTAGCGTTGAAATTCAGCCAATTTATGATTTATTGCGGAATTAGCAACATAGTGGTCTGTCGCAGCTTAATTGATGGATGTCATTCCTGCGAAAGCAGGAATCCAGGTTTATCGAAAGTCTGGATTCCGCATCAAGTGCGGAATGACAACTCCTCAAATCACACGCGACAGAGCAATAGGCTTGTGATGGTGACGTAATCCTGGGGCGATAGCTGCTCAGGACGCTTGTGTGGGTCGATGGATGCTCGACTAAAAATATCCTGCCAGTTTTTTACATCTGCAAGTTTGCCTTCAGCCAGTTTGCTGCAGGACATAAGGGTCTTGCGTCGATGACCCATAAATAGCCCCACGACTTCACTGAAAAGCTGCATATCTTTGATTTGGCGGACTTTTTCTTTGTTGTGTATAAATTTGACGATTGCCGAATCGACCTTCGGGGCAGGCCAAAAGACAGTCGGCTTCAACACTCTTATCATTTTTACATCGCCGGTCGCGCAAAGGTATATGCTCAAGGTGCCATAATCTCTGCTGCCGGGGCTGGCTGTCATTCGGTCGGCGACCTGCTTTTGAACCGTAACATACATACCGTCTGCTGTAATTGGGCCGGTAACCAGATTCAGCATTACCGGTGAGGCGACATTGTAAGGAAGGTTCGCCACTAACAGTATTCGGCCGGTGTATTTTTTACGGGCAAGGGTCAATGCGTTTATTACTTTCCGGCTGATAGTGTTTTTATTCTCGAGGATGTCGGCGTTGATAATCTCGATATTTTCTGCTTTTGCGAGCTGCTCTTTCGCAATTTTAGTCAGAGCTTTGTCGTACTCGACAGCGAGACAGTAGCTGGTGTGTTCTGCCAAACCTTCAGTCAAGGAACCTGTGCCACAGCCGACCTCAAGCACAATATCGTTATCGCTTATATCTGCAGAATCTATCAGCAGTCGCATCAGGTTCAGGTCAATTAGAAAATGCTGACCCAGCCGTTTGTTCACAGAAGCGCCTGCCGATGTGAGCAGCTGCTGGATTTGCTGTTTGGTTTGCATTTGTATCAGGAATTCATTGCGTCGGCCCGAGCAAGCTCATAAGCTTTTTTGGTTTTTGCCATTTGTATAGCGGTGGTTATAGCCGACTTCATGCTGGCAGGGTCCGCAAAGTTTTGACCTGCGATATCAAAAGCTGTTCCGTGTGCCGGTGATGTTCTTATTATTGGTATGCCGATGGTTATATTAACAGCTTTCTTAAAATCGAGCAGTTTTACAGGTATCATTCCCTGGTCATGATACATTGCGACGACGCCGTCGAATTCTCCACCGGCGGCTCGCAGAAAGAGCGTGTCGGCCGGAATTGGGCCCTCACAGTTTATGCCTTGTTCCTGTGCAAGCAAAATCGCAGGAGCTATAATTCGCTGTTCCTCGTCGCCGAATTGACCGGCCTCGCCTGCGTGTGGATTCAGAGCTGCAACGCCAATCTTCGGGTTCGAGAGGTTGAAGTATTCTTTCAAAGCGTCATTTAATAAATCTATCGGCTCAAAAACACAGCCGATGGTAAACTTGTGCCTTACTTCAAACAGCGGCTCGTGTATTGTAGCCAGAGCAATTTTTAGTGGCCCTGCGACAAACATCATCACCTTTCGCCTTGACTTACACCGTTCTGCAAGCATTTCAGTATGTCCCGGCCAGGACGCACCGGCTAATTTCCAGCTTGTTTTACTGATTGGTGCTGTTACTACTGCATCTATTATTCCCGCCCGTGCGGCATCAATAGCATCGAGGCAAAACCTTATGGATGCCCCGCCAGCTGCCTTGCTTGGGCCTTTTACCCAGGCCGGCACCGAGTAGTCGTCATAATCAGCCACCATAACTTTATGTGGATAATCTCTGCTGATTTTTTCGTGCTGATGCCGACCCCAGAATGGCTCTATTTCAGCTTTATCTGCGACGTAACAGAGCTGTTCGTTCATACCGAAGACGATGAATTTTGCAGCCCGTCGGATTTCCGGGTCAGCCAGTGCCTTTACGATAATCTCCGGCCCGATGCCCGCGGCATCGCCCATCGTAACGCCTATGACCGGCTGCTCAGATATCGAATTATT
>CAYSJK010000076.1:0-11361 GCA_964431375.1 uncultured Pirellulales bacterium | reverse complement strand
ACTACTGCCGGCATGCCTTACTGTTATTACACAGTTTGATGACACTGCAACGCAGCTGGCTTTACTACCCCAGCGTCCAACAACATCGTTAGTAGGCCTGTCTGTCCAGGTTACAAGGTTCGGCTCACCCTCAGGATGCAAAACAACACCCAAAGCAGAACCTGCCGCCCAAAATAAAACCACTGTCAAAACCAGCACATACACCAAACTATTTTTGTTCGTATGCTTCATAGCACCTGAATTAATTTATGGGGATTACGAGGTAACCATCCTCCTTAAGTACACCCATCCCCCTGCCCATTGAAACACGGCCAAGATGGCCGTGTTACTTTACAATATTATACCAAATTTAATGCGATATCTGTTGAAAAAAATGGTATCTTTGGGGGTGGGCAGGGAGATAACCTTTATCCTTTTGCAGAAACGATTTTATTTTCTTAAAGTTTTAAAAAAATTTTCGGATTGTAATACTATACTTTTTCCAACGGCTGGAGGGGTAAAAGGTACGAACTTACCATTTTTATACTGCAGCCATCGTAGTGTCGGGTCTTCGAGCGGGACGGTAAATGTAAACTCTGCTTTGTACGGCCGGTTATCGCCGGTCATCTGTAATATTTCAACGGTCATACCGGTCAGCTCAACACGGTCTCCGACGCTGAAAGGGTGTTTTTTGTCTCGAAAGAGCGCATCCAGAACCCACGCATAGTATCCGTACTCAGGCTGAACCACGAGGGTATTGGCGTCAGGACGGTGCATTCTTACAGGACGGAATAAACTCGACGTTAGAGCTCTCAAGCGGCGAGGCATCGGGTAGTTGTTGGTTTCCCAAATAAGGGGACTGGTCATAGCAATAAATGCAAGAGGTGAATTAACGACAATAAGGTCCTGATTTTCAATAGAATCATCCAGCGGCCCATTAATCATAAACTTATCGACAATTTTTTTGGGCATAATCGGGTAAGCCGCTCGAAACATCAAGACCGGTGGTGAGATGATAAGGTGTACTAATATGAATATTACAGCAAGTATAAAAGCAGGGATACGCCACAAAAAAGTTTTCGGCCGCCCTTGGGTTTTGCCAAAGACAGCACAAAGCAATTGTGCAACCAAACCCATCGCACCGATACCTACAAATGTTAAAAGACGGTCACCGGGAAAAGTCGCGCATATCGGCAGAACGGACAAAAGCATTCCCATCGCGCAAAAGCGTGCAAATTTGTCCTTTCTAAGCAGAGGAGTAAAAATAAAAACTAATAATACAATAAAAATCAGGGCCCCGCGCCATAGCGGAATCGAGTACCAGGGAGGCAGCATCATCGTAATATCCGACGGTACCGGTGTCCATTGACCAAGCAAAAGAAACGGGGCAGCATTTTTGACTGCTGATATAAAACGCAACGGCTCGCCAACAGGGTCAACGTAAGCGCCGACGTTTTCCATACCATAACCCAGATATGTCCAGAAAAATCTCCAAACCACGACCACAGCGACGTAGGGAACCATAGCTGCAATTCGCTTACGCCAGGCGCCGCGGTCGATAAAGAGCATATGTGCAGCGAGATATGCGCAAGTGGAAATACCGACCTCGGCAGATAACAGACTTACTGCAAGAAGCACGGGGCCTGCGAAGATGCCCACCCGCCAATTATCCCGCCGCCACTTGTCGTGAGCGATAATTGCGAGGACACCAAACAACGTTGCCATCAGGGCATTGCGATTTGCGATGAAACCGGCAGGCATGCCATGGGCATCATCAACAGCAAATAACAGCGCTGCCAAGCCTGCAATCAGAACTGTGGCTGCAAATCTGCGATAGAGAAATGCCACCGCGATTACGAGAGCACCATACCAAAGTAAACTCTGAAAATGCATAAGGGCAGGAGTATCCGGCCAAAGGACGTAATCAAGCCAGTGGGTCATCGAAGCCAGAGGTCTCCAGAAAGCTGCCTTGATTTTCACATAAGTCCACCACGGGAAAACACCATAATCCATTAATTCGAAATTATGCTCCGGGTCACCATCAAAAAACCGGAACATATCAATCGGTGAGTCAAGAAGCCTGGCTGGGCTATCGGAGCCATCCATCAAGAGCTTATGGTGGTAGTCATCTACGAACAATCCCGCCTTCAAAAACGGCAGTGTAAGGATGACGGCTAATATCGCAACGAAAAGCGGGAAAAAGCGATGAGTCAGGATCCTGCGGACAAGGCTCTTAAAGCCAGTAGAAGAATTCTTTTGGTCTGCCTGTATCAAGTAAGATTCCTCGTATTGCCGGTTATTTATCCTGCCTGAACCATTTGACAAACTCAGCCAGGCCTCGCTCGATAGTAGTCTTTGGTTTATATCCCAGCTCTTTTATGGCTTTAGTAACATCGGCATATGTTCGTTCGACGTCACCCGGCTGAGGGGGCAGATACTTTTTTTTCGCCTTTTTGCCGAGTGCCCCTTCGATTTGAGCAACTAAATCATTGACTTTGATTGGCCTTGATTCACCGAGATTATAAATATTAAAGCCGTCGCATTTTTGCATTGCTGCAACAACGCCGTCAATTATGTCATCGATATAAGTAAAATCACGCATCATAGTACCGTCACCATAGATTGGTATGGATTCGCCCTGCTCAATAAGCTTTGCGAATTTGTGGATGGCCAAGTCCGGCCTTTGCCGAGGGCCATATACAGTAAAAAATCGCAAACAGGTTATGTTAATCCCATAAAGATGATGATACGTGTGGCAGATAAGCTCATCGGCCTTCTTGGTTGCAGCATAGGGCGAGATTGGAAAATCAACGTTATCGTCTTCCGAGAACGGCACTTTTTTATTGTTGCCATAGACACTCGAACTTGAGCCGAATACGAACTTATCCATCTTGTGCTTTTTCGCCGCCTCAAGTAACGCTATTGTTCCGTTTATATTGACATCTGCGTAAAGCAGCGGCTGGGCAATCGAAGGCCTGACACCGGCTCTGGCGGCCAAATGAACAATTAACTCAACGCCATCGCCAACTGCTTTATCCATAGCGGCACTATCACGAATATCTGCTTCGACAAGGTGGAAATTTGAATTTTTCAGGCATTTGCTGATGTTTTGACGTTTGATTTGAGGGTCGTAGAAATCATCGAAGCTATCAACACCGACAACAGTCCAGCCATCGGTGAGAAGACGCTCGGAAAGATGCGAGCCGATGAATCCAGCTGCACCCGTTACTAATATCTTCATAGCTTATATCTCGTATATACCCGATAAATCCGAAATCCGAATATCGACCCAGCTTCGCCTTCGGCTATGCCGAGGCAAGAATCCGAAACAAATTCAAAATTCCAATGTCCAAATTTTCAAAACTTATTGTTTTGGTCATTTAAATTTTAGCCATTTGATATTGTTTCGTGCTTCGAGTTCAAGATTTCGATATTTACTGCACTCTATGCAGAATAAATAATAACTGCTCCAACGGCCAGAATAATCGCAGACATAACTCGAAGAAACAGAGCCGATTGTTTTTGGTACCAATCGAGTATAGATTTAAGTTTCTCAGGGCCAAGCACAAATATCAACAGACCACCCAACAGAAAAAGAATTCCAAGGGCAAATATGACCCAAAAGTGTTTGCATTCGCGGGCCCCAATTAAAAAAACGACTGCCAGGGCAAATCTTATCAATCCGGCAAAATATATTCGTTTACCTTGTTTGAAGAATTCCATCAGCCATTTCATAATATCGGGTTTCAAAAGATACACGATTGCGATAATCACGAAAACTATGCCCAAAGCTATAATGACCTTGTCCATAATCTTTCCCTTAAATATTCCTGGCCAACTGCTTAATATACTCTTTGAGATTCTCTGCCACATCATCCCGCTTCAGTGCAAACTCGATATTCGTCTTGATGAATCCTTCCTTGTTGCCGATATCGCATCGTCTCCCATCCAGATACAGACCGTACATCGGCCGGTCCTTTACCATCATGCGCAATGCATCAGTAAGCTGAATCTCGCCACTTTGGCCGGGCCTTGTTCGGCTGAGATATTCAAAAATATCAGGTGTCAGGACATACCGACCCGCAATCGCCAGGTCTGAAGGTGCCTGCTGGGGGCTTGGCTTTTCAATAATATCTTTTATCTCGCAAACACGTTTGTTAATCTGCTTTGCATCTACTACTCCGTATCGACTCACTTTGCTGCGCTCCACTTTTTCAAGCAATACCACCGGTGCCTGGTACTTTTCAAAAACCTCCTGCAACTGCGCTGCTGCCGGCTTGATGGAATCAATCAATGTATCACCAAGCAAAACTACGAATGGCTCGTCTTTAACGTGGTGGCGAGCGCAGTAAACCGCATCGCCAAGGCCCTTCATTTCCTTTTGCCATACAAAGTGGATATCAGCCAGTTCTGAAATCCACCGCATCTCCTGAAGCTCAGCTTTTTTGCCCTGCTCCTGCAATTGTGCTTCCAACTGAAAGCTTCGGTCGAAGTGCTCCTCGATGGAGCGTTTGCCTTTACCAATAATCATCAGGATGTCAGTAATACCGGATTTGACCGCCTCCTCAACCACGTATTGAATGACGGGGGTATCGACAATCGGCAGCATCTCCTTTGGTTGTGACTTCGTTGCAGGCAGAAACCGAGTCCCAAAACCCGCTGCGGGGATAACGGCCTTTTGAATCATGCATTCGCCTTTCTCGTGCTGCCGACAATCTTTGGTTTAATTACCTTAATCTTCAACTTGCGAATTTTCTTCTTGAGCTGGCTGAACATCTGTTCATTTTCATATGTTCCCACGATTGCTCCACCTGAACCTGTAAATTTTGCGCTGGCACCCGTTGAACGGACTGTTTCGACCATTTGAATATTCTCTTGGCTTAAATGATAGATTTTACGTCGTCGGTCGAAATTCGCATTAAGCAGCCCACCAATTTTCTCCGTCTGGCCATTCAGAAGGCAGCGTTTAACCTTGTCGGCCAAACCGGCCCAAAACCGCATTGCTTCGATTACCTCTCGCTCGCGTCTCTGGAAGCGCTCGCGAATATTGTTATGAAAAACCTCTGTTGGTTCACTTAAGTCCTTACGATACGCCACATAGAGTTTTGGAAGCAGCACCGGTTCAAGGGTTTCGTAATTGCCGTATCCCTGCCTGGTCATAATCTCTTTTGAGAAATTCATATAAACCAGGCCTTCATAAACCTGTATCACCCGGTCCTGCAAACCTGCTGAAATGTGCAGCTCGTCCATTTCTGCTGAAAGGACTAAATTCGCTTGTATATATTTAGCGATGCTAACGCCATAAAAAGCCATAAGAGCTCTTAAGCACGCCGTTATGATTGCGCTGGAACCGGCCAAACCTACACCATGTGGTATGCTTGAAGTATACCGGATTGTAAAGTTCTTTCTGTGCAGCTCAATCTGGTTCTCGTTACAATAATCGTAGAACTTTTTTACCGTTGCCTTGAGCAATCGGATGCCACCATAATATCCGTGCAACTTCACATCTTTAACTATATCTGTAATACTGTTGAATCGCGAATGGTCTTTCTCGCTGGGCAAAATCTCCAGCTCCGGTGTTTCGTATAAAATGACCTCTGAGCAGAAATTGCCGAATGCAAATGATATCGTTTTGCCAAAGTATCCATCTGATGGATTTCCGATTAGTCCTACTCGTGGATATGCCTTAGTACGGATAATCATAATATTATATATCCTCTAAAACAAAAGCAGCGACTACGCTCGGCCAATACAGTGATATTCAATCCCCTGCTTTTTTACGTAAGCAGGGTCGTAAAGATTTCTGCCGTCGAAGATAACCGGTTTTTTAAGTTTTTTAGTGATAACCTCAAAATCAGGATTCCTAAATTCCTGCCAGTCGGTGAAAATAACAAGTGCATCAGCACCGTTTAGCGCATCGTAACCATTTTGAAATATTTCGATTTTTCCATCCAAAGCTGTCAGCGCTGTGGAAGCCGCCTCTGGGTCATAAGCCCTTATCTTTATTTTACAATCGAGAAATTTTTTTATGCAGTAAATGGCCGGCGATTCCCTTACATCATCGGTTTTTGCCTTAAATGCCATTCCCCATACAGCCAAAACGGTTTTGTCCTCTCTGCCTTTAAAGAAGTCAATAACACGTTTTGCAAATCGCTCCTGTTGATTAATATTTACCAACTGAACAGATTTAGCTATCAACATTTCAATACCATATTTTGAGCCGGTGTGAATTAGTGCCCGAACATCCTTCGGAAAGCAACTGCCGCCAAAACCTACACCCGGAAAGAGAAAGGCCGAGCCAATTCGCGAATCGCTCCCGATACCCTGTCTAATCAGCTCAATATCCGCACCGAGTTTCTCGCAAAGCGCTGAAAGTTCATTCATAAATGAGATTCTCGTTGCCAACATAACATTTGATGCATATTTTGTCATTTCAGCCGAAGCCGGGTCCATAAATAAAATTCGGCTGCTCTTTCGCATAAATGGGCTGTAAAGCTGCCTCATTATTTCTTTAACGGCTGGATTGGTTGTGCCTATGATTATCCTGTCAGGCCGCATAAAATCTTCAACAGCAGCACCCTCTTTTAAAAACTCAGGATTGCTTACATAATCAAATTGTGTATTTGTTTTGGATGTTATGATATCTGCTATCTTTTTGTGTGTGCCTACCGGTACAGTGCTCTTTGTTGAAATAATTCGATAGTCTTTGATATTTTCACCAATCTCGGCTGCGACTGAAAGCACAGCCGATATATCAGCCGAGCCATCCGGAATCGATGGAGTACCAACTGCAATAAAAACAATAAGCGAATTGTCCAGCCCGGATTTCAAGTCAGTTTTAAAGTGTAATCGGCCAAGCTTTTGATTGTGCCTGACCATTTCAGCCAGACCAGGCTCATGAATGGGGATTACTCCATCCTTCAATCCTGCAATTTTTTTGCTATCATTATCAACGCATATGACATTGCTGCCAGCTTCTGCCAAACATGCTGCCGTTATCAAGCCGACGTAACCAATCCCAACCACACAAATATCCATTCTCTATCTCCTGCTACGCCCAGACGTTAAAACTAATCAAGAATCTCTATCATATCAATATCTATTTCAACGCTTGCCGCCTGGCCAAGCATATCTATCTGTAAGACCAAACGTGTAGCGTTTTTAGTTCTGACAACAATACCGCGCATATCAGCTAACGGACCTGCAATAACCCGACAGTGCCGGCCTGCCTTGATATACTTATAAGCTACTAAAGGAGCACCCGCTCGAAGAGCTTGCTCAAATTGCAGCAGCTCGTCAAGCAATTTCTTCTGGTCTTTGACCTCAATTAGATTCGCTACGCGATTTGTTCGTAATAGTTCAATCCGCTGATTCTCCCGGCCACAGAAGAACAGGTATCCACTAAAGAGAGGCAAAAGCGAACGGAGCGTTCTGCCCCGTTGGCGCCTGACTTTCCAAGTCATCGGGAGAAAGTAACTAATATTTTTGCGCATCAAATCCTGTGCCAGGGCCTTTTCATTTCTGCTTTTGGTATGCGCAACCCACCATATACCCGTAAAATCACGAATCGATTCTACTTCAGGCCAAATAATAGATGGATTTTCACTAGGTTTTAGCAACTCAGTTCTCCCGTCCAGCACCAATTTATCCTGCGTAACAGGCCCTAAACAAAATGTCAGCATAGGTCTTTAATCGAGGGACGATTGGTGCTGAATTAATCCATTCCATAAAATTTAAGTATCGTTTTGGCAACATATTCGATTTGCCCTGTGGTTAATTCAGGATAGATTGGCAGTGATAAAACTCCATTGCAAAGCTGTTCAATAACCGGGAACTGGCCTTCTTTGTAGCCAAGCTCACTGAAACAGTCCTGCAAATGCAATGGCTTTGGATAAAATATTGCTGAGCCAATTTTGTTTTCCGCCAGGAACGCCTGCAATTCATCTCTTTGAGGCACCCTGATAGTATACTGGTGATATATGCTTATATTGTTCGAATCAATCTTTGGCGCTTTAACCGGTGAATTGGCAAAGATATTATTATAAAGAGCAGCGTTTTGCCTTCGTTTTTCATTCCATTTGTCAAGGTATTTGAGTTTGACGTTCAGGACCGCGGCTTGTATAGCATCGAGGCGAAAATTTCCGCCAAACACTTTGTAAAAGTATCGTGGACTTTGACCATGGTCGCGTAAAATCCTGACTTTTTCCGCAAGATTTTCATTATTGGTGGTTACCAAGCCGCCATCACCAAAACCACCAAGGTTTTTACTCGGATAAAATGAAAAGCACCCAAAATCACCGAAATTCCCGCATTTGATTCGGTCCTGCGTTGCTCCCATGGCTTGCGCGGCATCTTCAATTACAGCAATATTGTAACGTCTGGCAATATCCAAAATTGTTTTCATCTGAGCAACCTGACCAAATAAATGTACTGGTATAATCGCCTTTGTTTTTTCGTTTACTTTTTCTTCGATACGACTCGTGTCTATGTTATAAGAGTCAAGGTTAACATCCACAAATATCGGCTTTGCCCCAAGTCTTACAATAGAGCTCACAGTAGAGAAAAAAGTAAAAGGAGTGGTTATAACTTCGTCGCCCGGTTTTATCCCCAACACCATCAAGACAACCAGTAGTGCATCCGTTCCACTTGAGACACCAATTGCATATTTACAGCCACAATAAGTGGTGATTTTTTCCTCAAAATCCGCCACAACGGGACCAAGAGCAAACGACTGACTCTCGCAGACCTCATTGATTGCCTGTAGAGCCTCATCCTTGTACGTAGCATATTGCGACTTCAAATCCAGCATTGGAACTTTCATTAAAACCCTTTCAAATGTCGCTTTACACATATCAAATTTTTGAATCCTTTTTTACACTTGCCGGTTGAAAAACCGAAAAGGTCGAAACCATTCAGCCTTTATAAAGTCACTTAACCAACATATATTCTTTGCCCATTGCCGAAATTTTTGCAATCAGTGTACTCTTTTTGAAGTCTTTGTCAAGCTCAAGCTGCTGGAATATACGTCATTTCCACAAAGCCGAAAGTAAACAAAAGATTGATTTTAGACCTATTGTCGCTAAAGACCGACCTAAATCGTCAAATAAACATTGATATTTTTCCTGTTTTTGATTAAAATGTGACTAAAACTTGACGATTGAAAGACTAATGATTGAGTACTCGGAATTGGCGGATAACCAAAAATCGAAAATAAAAAACTTAACATTCGGAATAACCTCAATATTATGTTCACCTGCATCGGCAGGCGTGTCTCTTTACTTAATAGTTTTCGCCGAGCAGCAAGACAATTGAACATAAACGCCTCCCTTCTCGGCACGGATACGACAGAGCTGAGTTCTGCCATGCAATTGTGTGATAAAAGTTTTTTAGTAAAACCGATTACTCACACTGGTTATATCAAGCAGCTGCTGTCCATTGTCAAAACTAACAAGGTTAATTTACTTATTCCTACCGTTGATTTAGACCTGAAACTTCTGGCTCAAAACAAGCCAAAATTTGCGGCGCTGGGCTGTTGCGTTCTTGTCTCAACACCCGACGTGGTCGATGTTTGTCAGGACAAGAGGAAAACATATCGCTTTCTCTTGAAAAACGGTTTTGACACCCCTGTTACTATGAGTGTTCGTTTGGCACTTGCAAAAAAGAACCTCGATTGGCCTTGCTTTCTAAAGCCCTGGGATGGCTACGCCAGCAGAGGAAACGCCGTAGTGAAAAATCGAAAAGAGCTGTTATTTTTTGCGAAAAGAGTGCCAAATCCAATCTGCCAGAAATTCGTCGAGGGTACTGAGCACACCTGTGATGTCTATGTTGACTTTAATATGAAGACCCGCTGTGTGGTGCCGAGAAAACGTATCGAGGTAAGAGCCGGCGAAGTAAGCAAAGGACAAGTAGTAAAACACCCTCGCATTATGAGCGAATCTGCAAGATTGGTCGAGAGGCTTGGAGCAGGACCGGGTGTCATAACTCTGCAATTGTTTCTTATGAGCGATAACAAGATAAAATTTATTGAGATAAATCCACGATTCGGAGGTGGTGTCCCACTATCAATCAAAGCAGGTGCTAACTTTCCAAAATGGATATTACAGGAACTTCTCGGAATTAAAACAAATATACACTTTGATGGGTTCAAGGACAGTTTAATTATGCTTCGATATGATGGTGAAGTCTGGATCGACAATCCTCCAAAAAATCGAGGTAAAAAATGATATTTGACCAGTTAATCGGGCCGAAGAGAGAGATTGCCTGGGCGGTGAGGTTTTGGCCGGTTCTGGTCTTGTCGTTTGTATTCGCATTGGCTGCTACCTGGTTTTGCAAAAAAATAGCTATAAAGTTCGGTATCGTTGACAAACCAGACGACCTGGTAAAAACACACAAGGAACCCATAGCATATCTCGGGGGAGTGGGCATTCTCATCGGTTTAATAGTCGGTGCACTGGCAGGCATTAGCTGTTTGAAAAATGAGGAATTTTTCAGCCCGGCATTGAAATGGCTGCTCGGGATAATGGCAGGCGCTATCATCGTATGTCTTGTTGGGCTCGCCGATGATATATTCGACCTAAAACCATCGAAGAAAATGCTTGGACAAGTCGCTGCAGCAATGACTTTGCTTGTGGTTGGTATCGTGCCAAATCTTCACTCGACTACAGATTTTCTGGGTTGGCCTTTGCCCCCTAATCTCGAATTAATCCTTCAGGCTTTGATTGTGATATTTTTTGTTGTTGGAGCGACAAATTCATTAAACCTGCTCGACGGTCTGGACGGCCTTTGTGCCGGCGTGACGGTGATCATTACCATTGCTATGCTACTATTATCAATACATCTGGCTACCTGGGAATCCAGCGAAGTCGGTGACCCTGTGCGGATTATAATTTGTCTTGGACTTTTAGGGGGCGTCTGCGGCTTTTTGCCTTTCAATCGTTATCCAGCAAAAATATTTATGGGTGACGCCGGTAGTATGCTGCTTGGGTTTGTGGTTGCCGCTCTGATGATTTTATTTGCCGAGCAAATTCCACGATGGTGGATGGCATCAATTGTTGTATTCGGCCTGCCTATTCTCGATACAGCCGTTGCACTGGCAAGGAGATTGCTTAATCACAGACATTTATTTGTTTCTGACCGTGGTCATATTTACGACCAGATGATAGATAGAGGCATACCTCTTAAGAAAACCGTTGCTATTTCTTATGCTCTCGCCGGCGTTTACGCTTGTGTAGGCTTGGCGATGAGCCAGATAAGAACTAGATACGCTGCGGTTGTATATATTATCGTTTTTGCGAGTTCGGGTATCGTTGTGTGGAAAAAAGGTTACTTGAAAATGGAAGGCCTGCGAGGGGCTATTCGCAAACATGATTGATAAAATCAGCG
>CAYSJK010000075.1:0-11388 GCA_964431375.1 uncultured Pirellulales bacterium | reverse complement strand
CAGGTTAAAAAGACCCTTCAACAATGTACCACAAGCAAGAAACAACAAGATGAGGATCAATCCGCCTCTTCAGTCGAGATATAGCCGCGCTGCCCCTCATTCACATAAGCTGCCTCAGACGAATCTTCGCTCTCATCCGAGTCCTTACGCTCTGCTTCAGCTTCCATCTGCTCACGGACACGCTCGTACTCCTTTAACGTCATCATAACCTCCCGCGCCTGGCTGCCCTTATACTCGCCGAGTATCCCCCCCGCCGCCATCATTTCAATTATCCGTGAAGCTCTGGCATAGCCGATGTTGAGTCTGCGCTGAAGCAGTGACACGCTGCCTCGCTGGGTCTCTAAAATAACCCTGACCGCATCATCAAAAAGCTCATCCCTGACCATATCAGAGGCATCAATCTTCTTTAGCTGGGTCAGCTCAGGATGGAATTGTGGCCCACCAAACTCCTTAAGGTGTTTAACTACCCGCTTTATCTCCGGCTCGTCAACAAAAGTGCCCTGAGCACGCACCAGTTCGCTCGTACCCGGTTTTAGAAACAGCATGTCTCCTTCACCAAGCAGCGTCTCGGCTCCATTCTGGTCAAGGACAATTCGGCTGTCAAGTCTCGCAGCGACACGAAAACCAATCCTTGTCGGCATATTCGATTTGATAAGACCTGTAACAACCGTCGCCTGCGGCCGTTGAGTGGCCAATACAATATGAATGCCGACCGCCCGGCTCTTCTGCGCAAGACGAACAACGTATGCCTCTATCTCCTTCGGTGCGGTCATCATTAAATCGGCAAGCTCATCGATTACTATTACAATGTATGGCAGCATCTTCGGAATTCTGTCCTGTTCCTCCTCGCTGCCCGGTTCAAATCGATTGATTATCTCCTCCTCGCCAAGTCTATTATATTCAGCAACATTCTTAACCCTTGCCTCTGCCAAAAGTGCGTAACGCTCATCCATCTTCACGGTTGCCCACTCAAGTATCTGCACAGCCATTTGAGTCTCGGTAACTATCGGACACATCAGGTGCGGAATAGTATTAAAGGCCGTCATCTCAACCATTTTGGGGTCAATTAAAATCATCTTTACTTCATCCGGACGTTTCGTAAGTAGTATTCCCGTAATGATGGTGTTGATGCAGACACTTTTTCCCGAGCCGGTCGTGCCGGCAATCAATAAATGCGGCATCGTAGTAAGGTCTGAAACAAGCGCCTCTCCCGATGAATCCTTGCCCAAAAACAGCGGTATCTCCATTCTTTTGGGCTTATCACCAGCCAGCTCCAACATGCTTTTCATACGAACTTTCTCTTTTTCGCTGTTCGGCACCTCGATGCCTATTGTATGCTTGCCCGGCAATGGAGCCACCACACGAACCGCACCAACTCCAAGCGCACGAGCCATATCATTTGATAGTGCTCCAATCTGGCTGACCTTAACACCAGCGGCAAGCTCTAATTCAAACATTGTTACCACAGGACCGGTATCAGCCGCAACCACCCGCGCATTGATATTGAACTCTGACAACAATCTTTCTAAGGCACTGGCCTTTGCCTTGACGACCTTCTCCTGCACAGAGCTTATACCATACTCCGGCTCAGCCAACAGCTCTAAAGGAGGTAAAACATAATCATCATAACTCTCCTGCACAAAGGGCTTAGCCGGCTTATGCCCCTCTGGTGAAGGCGCCTGCAATTGTCTCAATGGCCCGACCTCAGCGGGCTTAGATTTTTTCCCAACCACCTCAGATATAGTGTGTGTGAAAGGTGGCGTGGACTTTGCTTTTAATTTTTGCCATATCTCGCCTAAAACCTCTGACTGCCTTTTAGTCGTTGACCACGTAGGTACTATCACACCAGCTATCTTTCTGGCTGCAAAACCGAAGCAGCTCCCAACTGTTACAATAAGGTTGTCTGCTAATAAAACAATCCCCACCGCCCAGACAGCTGCTATTAACAAAAATGTGCCCAGCGATGCAAAATGGCTTCGCAGAAAATGCGCCGCCGCAATACCAAGCATCCCGCCGGAACCCACCGGAAAGCCGAAGAACCGGTTAGGCCATATGCAATAAAAGCTGCTTGAGGCCGCCACCGTAACAAGCACTAACCCAACCGCCCTAAATATCGGGTCTCCTGTCGGCCGATGCGCCAATTTCGCAACCAGAAAACAAATGCTGCAAGACAATATCACAAACACCCCCGGCCCAATATAATACATTAAATAATATGCGCAAAAAGCACCTGTCGAACCGCACCAATTAACCGGTGGGTCGTTATGAGGATACGCAAATCTGCTTGGCCAATCGCCAATATTGAAGCTGACGCAACTACACAAAAGCAATAACGACAGCCCAATAACCAGACATTCCAATGCCAGTATGTATGAACTTCTTTCCTTCACCCCATTAGAAATCTTCCTTTTTTGTATCATATTATTTTCCCCCGTTATAGAATTTCTCCCGTCAGGGATGGCCAAGCCCATAACGGGGTTCACGAAGCTTGCAACCTCTCTCGCCCCGGCCCCTGCCGCAGGGGCGGGACTCGTCCCATAAAAAAGCCTTTATTAACTTAAAGCGCAGACCACGAACTACCTTTCACGAGTCTATATCGGCAGAGTTTTACCCTTTTCTGCACAATTGCATTCATCTGATTAATGGAATATTAGGGTGTGTTTATTCCCTCCCTGCTCAAATTGTGGTCTTTTAATAACCGCAGAAGAGGTTGGGGATTGGCTTTGTATGGTGATACACTTATCGATACGCCTTAAATCATAAAAATAGGTTTTATATGCCTTTCGTAAATATTTTCAGACACATTCTTTGCTATTACATCCTCGTACTTCTCTATCGCATTTAGGTATTGCTCGCCCATTTCAGCGGCAACTTTGTAAGCGACATGCAAAAGCTGTCGAATGTTTGCATTATATTGCTCACATGATTGATTATGCCTCAATGCTGAAGCAAAATGCTCTCCGTTCCACTGCGCAATCTCTCGCGGCTTTGGCAGCTTCTTTCTGTCGATGTCGATAACCGTAGAGTAAGGCCCGCATAGTTCGTCGATGCGGACCAGCGCCTTGGTATAAACCTCCTTTGCAATTTCAAGCCCCTCTCCACCGGCCACTGCAAGGCCAATCAATTCTTCCAGCCAGGTCGTTCCCGCAGTTTTAATATGCAGCCCCGCATCGAATTTCCTCAGAGCTTCTCTCATTGGCTTATAAATCGAGAACTTATCGCTTCCGGAGTGAACACTCAGTTTCAAATCCGGGGCAAGACCAAACTCTTTCACTGCATATTTAATTAATGCAATATCATGCTCAAATTCACGGGCGAAATTGTTCACATCACCAATATAATCCACGCCCTTGTTGAACCGCCCCGAGAACTTTGGTGCAATCGTCGCAGCAGCAATACCCTCATCAGCAAGGCCGGCAAGGATAAAAAGCATTTCAATCGGTGTCTGCGGCTGGTCGGTTTCATCCATCGAAACCTCTGTAACAAAATTATCAACGCCCTTGGCCGCTTCAATGTGTCGATAGATTTTGCCCGCTTCCCCGACCGCAAAAAGATACTTGCCTGCTATTATCCTCGCTTGCTCTACGCTGATTTCAAAATTCTCATCAATATCCGGGATTGCCAGCGAACCGATATATTTCTTGTGTTTTTTGACAAAGGACTCCACATCACTTTCAGCGGCGGGTTTGCCAATAAAATCTGCAACGTCCAGTGTGAAAAAGTCACTTGAATCAATAAACTCATCAACGTTACCAAGCCCGATATGGTCCGCATCAACAAAATAAAGTTTATCCCAACCACAGGCTGCCACCGCATCGTCTGCCTCTTTGCGCGTATCTTGCGGTTTTGTCCCTATAATCGCATGCTCACGGTGAGATTTATTCCAAACGGGCGTAATTTCAACGCCTTGCTCTTTCGCTTTAATCACCGCTGCAAGCTGCGCCTTTCCCTGCCTGCTGAATCTGTCGCCGATTCCAAATGAATATTTGCCCAAAATCATAATTCGCTACTCTTTCAAAAAAATGCGTTATTTTCTATGAATCTATGAATCAGTTTATCATTTATTCCAGCCAAAAGAAGGCATTACCAAATTGCAGAAAAATAGTAAATTAAAAAACCCCGCAGCGCATCCTTTCGCCACGGGGCAATGAAAAAGCAAAAACAAACAAAACTAAAATGCCAAAATTGATTTACTTCTAATCTTGAGCTCCCTTATCAGACTGCTCAACAATCCTGTCCAGCTTCCTCGTATATGTCTCAGTTTTTCTCGGTATTCTCACTGCCACACCGAGCCGGCCCAATTCACCGGCCACCTCCGGCTGGTTCGGGTTAAGACTAAAACTACGGCTCAAATAGTCCTTCGCTCGCTCCCTGTCGCCCTTGCTCAAATAATAGTAGCCTAATTGCCTGTGTATCTTGGCCGAATTCGGCGCCAAACGAAGCGCCTGCTGGTAACATGCCATCGCCTTTTCATCCAAATACTGTCTCTGAAAAGCAATTGCAAGTTTAAGTGACTCCGCGGCAGAACCAGCAGCCTGATTCATAAAGATATCTGTATAATGACTTGCCTTGACACTGTTGCCGCTGTCTATCATCACCCTAACCAAAGCCGCCTGAGCTTCTCTGTGAGACGGCTGAAATCCTAAAGCAATATTGTAATGATACTCCGCCTGGGCCCAAAGACCATCCACCTGATACAGGCGGCCCAGCTCATAATGCGCATCAGGATTTTCAAATTTGCGGTCTAGCTCTTTAAGTAAATCTGCCTTTCCCTGCTCGGTGGATAATTTGCCGACTTCGTCAGCTTTTTGGGAAGAACCTGATTTGGAAGATTTCAAACTTTCGTAGCAGCCCACAAGCAATAAAGTGCAAAACAAAGCCGCAAAGAAAAAGGTGTAATGCAGGTAACTGTGGAAGTTGCCGGTTTTAACCTTACCACCTTGAACTCTCACCTCTAAATTGTTTACCCTCATTTCCAGCCTCACCACCAAAAGGACACTGCTTCGCGAAAAACAACCATTCTGAAAACGCAGGTATTTTGACAAGCTGCTCGGTATTTTGCAAGTAAAAACTCCCGATAATCGAATAAAAAAACAATTTTTTTGGATACTTCCTACCAGCGAAAGACATTATACTACATTCCCTGCCCAATGATTTCAATGGATAAATTACGGACAGCAACCAACTTATAAAACTAACACTACAGATAAATCTCGTTGCCTTGCATTAAATTCATTAATGTGCAAAAAATCAAAGTTTTTTTAGGGAATATTTTTTCTTTTTGAGCATGGTAATTTGGGCAATTCGTGCCCCATGAGCCATTTTGCAACATTCTATTTATATCTGAAACACTCGAGACTTCTGCATAACATAAATAAAATCAAAATCTTATAACGATTTCACCCACTCAAAAAGAGGAGCATAATTTGTAACAAAACACTTTGCAAAATGCTTGCAGGGATTACCGATTTAGATGTCGAGGTTTTGAACCTCAAGGGCGTGGTCGCGGATGAAGTTTCGCCGCTTCTCCACATCATCACCCATAAGAATACTAAACAATCTGTCGGCCTCACCGGCATCTTCGAGAGCTACTCTTAGCAAGGTCCTGGTCTGTGGATTCATAGTCGTCTCCCACAATTGATCAGCGTTCATCTCGCCTAAGCCCTTGAAACGCTTTATCTCAATTCCTTTTCCTCCAATCTGCCTAATAGCTGAGCATATATCGCTTAATGAGGCAACATCATATTTGTCTGTGCCACTGATAAGCTGAAACTTTGTCGGCAGTGACTCGCCGGAAACAGACTTCTCGGTCTTTAATAGAAAATCCCTTAAATCCAGTTGCAAAGTCTTTTTCAGCTTCTCATTTATCTGATTGATTCTGCCGACCTCATGGAGCTCCTCGGCCACAATTGTTTCTTCCTCCTCACCCTCAACCAATGTTTTGATGCGCTCCTTGAGCTCATCGAGTTTCTTCTCGTAATCATCGCTATCGTAGTAAATCTCCTCCTGGCCCTCTACACATATACGAAAGCATGGAAGCCCGCCTCTATGTGGGTCGTAATAAGTTTCAACAAAAATGGAAAAGTTAATGCCTCGTCTGTTCAAAACCGCTATATTGCGTTCTGCTTCATCTAAAATCTTTACAAGGCCTAAAAGCTCTTTGTCTGCAATCTTGTGTTCCCGTTCACTTTTTGTCTTTGTGCCTTTCCCGGTTTTTTTCCCGTTCCTGATAACCAATCCTGCCCCCTCTAATCCGCTTGCAATCATCCGCTTGTGCATTTGCGCTTCGGTTAGAACATACTCAGATTTCTTTCGGCCCTTAGCCCTGATTTCATACAAAGGCGGCTGAGCAATATAAATCATATCATTAATGAACAGCTCCTGCATTTGTCTAAAGAAAAATGTCATCAGCAGCGTTCGTATGTGAGCTCCGTCAATATCAGCATCGGTCATTAATATTATCTTACCGTATCTGCATTTATCTAAGTCGAACTCATCGCTGCCGATGCCGGTTCCAAGAGCGCTTATGATGGTTCGAATTTCCTCGTGGGCAAGCATTTTTTCCAGGCGTGCCTTTTCAACATTAAGGATTTTTCCTTTAAGTGGTAAAATTGCCTGGATATTTCTGTCTCTGCCGGACTTTGCCGAACCGCCGGCTGAGTCACCTTCTACGATAAATATTTCCGTAGCAGATTTTTCCTTGCTCGCGCAGTCCCACAATTTGCCGGGAAGACTGGCTGTGCTGAGAGCGCCCTTGCGTCTGGTCAATTCACGCGCCTTCCTCGCCGCCTCCCTCGCTGCAGCGGCTTGTATGGCCTTATTCAAAATACGCCTCGACTCAGAAGGATGCTCCTCTAAATAATGGCCAAGCTGCTCATTTACAGTGGTTTCTACAAAGCTACCAACCTCCGGATTGGTCAACCTCACTTTTGTCTGCGCCTCAAAGTGTGGCTCAGCAAGCTTTACTGCAACAACTGCAGTTAATCCCTCCCGCAGGTCCTCACCACCTGGTGCCTGACCATTCTTTAATAAGTTATTATTCTTCGCATAGTAATTCATTGTACGCGTCATGGCTGTCCTAAAGCCGGAAAGGTGCGTCCCGCCGTCAATGTTGCGTATATTATTTGCGAAAACAAGAACATTCTCAGTATATCCATCGTTGTACTGCATTGCTATTTCGCAGCTTAGCTTCGCTTTTGTATCTTCCTTGGTAAAATAGATTACATCGCGATGAAGCGTGTCTTTGCCTTCGTTGAGATGTTTAACAAAGGCTTTAATCCCATCTTCAAACTTAAATACTTCTTTTTTCTTTATCCTGCTGTCCTTAAAAGCAATCTTTAATCCAGCATTTAAGTATGCTATCTCCCGTATGCGCTTCACAAGGATATCGAATTCAAATTCTGTATCGCCGAAAATTTCCTCATCAGGCTTGAAAGAAATTACCGTTCCCATCTTATCAGTTTTTCCGACCCTCTTAACGGGTGCTTTTGTCTTGCCTTTAACGCACTCAAAATGATAATGCTGCCCGTCACGATACACATCAGCTTCCAGCCATTCGCTTAGCGCATTGACCACACTAACCCCCACTCCGTGTAAGCCACCGGCAACTTTATAGCTTTCCTGGTCAAATTTGCCGCCGGAGTGCAATGTTGTAAGCACAACTTCTAACGCGCTTATCTTTGCCTCTTTATGTTTTTCAACGGGAATACCGCGGCCATTATCCTCAACCGTGCAGCTTCCGTCGGCATGTATCTGCATGTTTATACTGTCGCAGAATCCCGCCATGGCTTCGTCGATGGAGTTGTCCAGCACCTCGTAGACCAGATGGTGCAGGCCGCCGCTGCCGCGGTCGCCAATATACATATCAGGCCGCTTGCGCACCGCTTCTATGCCGCCGAGTATCTTTATGTTGCTCGCATCATATTTATGTTGTTTCATATAATCCTTTCGCCTTTATTATATATCGTCTACATCTGTGTCCGGGCTATCGAATTTTTCTCCCACCTTTGTGTTGCGATTTGCGATTCAGGCAAGGACGACTTTAATTTCTTTTAGCCGAATCCGCGGGCACTGCCTTCGCAGCTCATCTAAGAGCCAGGAACTACATAATTGCAGCTCATACATATACGAAGGTGAATCTGCCTGCACCTTAAGCTGGCCGCCGGAAATACCTGCAATCCTGCTGTGCTGTATAAGCTTCGCTGGCAGGAGCTGACGCCATAGCTCCTCTATTGAGTCAAAAGTGGCTTGATGTTGTGAAAATTGATTTTCAATAAGCTGCCGGGCAGCTTCGCCAATACTGACCATCCCGCCTTGATTGCTTTTGTTTTGTTGTGCAGTGGTGTTATGTAATTGCATAGCGTTATTTAGAACCAAGCTCGCCTTTCTAAAATAGATATTATCTTGCTTGCCTATCCAAGATTAATGGGCATTAAAACATATAGAAAATTTGCTCCGCTTTTTATTAATCCCGGCCTGTCTGGCTGACCTAACTCTAGCTCGAATTCCGGCGTCTTAATAACCCGCAGAGCATCTATTAAAAATTGAGGATTAAAACCAATTTCAATCGGCTCGCCTTTGTAATCAATAGACATATCTACTTGGGCATCGCCTGTTTCCGGGGCCCTGCCGCTGAACACAATCTTGCCCTTTGCTATCGATAGCTTAATACCCCTTGACTCTTCGCTCGTCAATAACGCTGAGCGCTTAACTGCGCTTAAAGCTGCTTCAGTAGAAAGGCTTAACTTTTTATCGGAGTCGGTCGGGATTATATCCTCATACTTCGGAAAATTACCTTCGACAAGATTTGAGCTTATAACGACATTGGCACAGCTAATCAATATCTGGTTATCTACAAACTTGACCGCAACAGTTTCTTTATCGCCTCCGCCAATCTTACTCAAAAGGCTCATCGTTTTAGCAGGCACTATTATCTTCGTTGTTGCCATCTTTTTGTCGGGGGCCGAGACTAAGTTAATCCTGCATCGCGCAAGTCTCCTGCCGTCGGTTGCGACAAATAACATCTTCTTGCCTTTGTTTTCCCACAGCACTCCGTTAATTGCATAGCGGCTGCTTTCTCTTGCTGTGGCGAACAAACATTGCTCAATGCCCGCCTTAAGCTCAGCCAAAGTAATCTCCATATCGCTGGCGCCATCAAAGCTCGGAACAGCAGGATACTGCCCTGGCTCTTGGCCATAAATCGTAAAATGACTGTCAGCGCCTTTGACTTCGCATTTACCTTCCGTTGCTTCTAATAACAATACTTCATCTGCGCTCTCCCGCACAACTGCAGCCAGCCGGTCCGCCGGAACAATAACCTCACCGGGCTTTTCCACCTGAACTTCTGAGACAAGAAGGTTTATGCCAACTTCTAAGTCTGTAGCGCAAATTCTGACCTCTTTTTCCCCTGCAACGATTTGTAAACAACGCAGTATCGGCTTAGGCGTTCGGTTTGGTACCACAGAAGTCAATAAGCCCAGGGCATCTACTAAAGCATCTCTGCTAAAGTTCGCTTTCATAATAAACCTCTACACTAAAAATACCTGACCTGTTTAAACTACGGTTTTTCTTATTTAAAAAAGAACACTATAGTTTATAGTAAAACGCGATTTTTCACAATCTTTTTTACGAAAAAAGCTGGGAGGGTCGAGGAACCAAATTTGACACATAAAAGATTAAAGGAAGACTATAATAATTAGTATTTATATAAAGAAAAGTAGAATTATTAGTCATATAGTCTGTGATTTTGTTATATTCTCGTTAAGATTAATCAATAAGTATTTATCACGAAAGTACTTATAAAAGCAAGTACACCAATAATTCTTGTGGATAAACTGTTATTTTACAAAAGAAAAAGCCTCGTTTAACTCACAAAGGAGTCGTAGCTAAAATTGTGCTCTGTGAATTTCTACAGGTTTCAACAAAGCTTTAACTATATATTTTACACCCGTGTTTATCTATAAGGTGCCTTAGAATTGATATTAGAAAAGCAATTGTATAAATTTTTCTATTTTCTAGAAAGTTCACTTGACAAAATAGTTCATTAGGCAACAATATACACATAAACAATATTTGAATAAAACAAGGAAATTATAATGACCCTACAGAATGAATTAAGCCTTAAGAAGTCGTTTACCCTGCTTGGCCACGAGGCACTGCTTAATATTTACTATACAGCATCCAAATTAAAAAAGAAAGCAGGCGGCTTTTTACACCCCTTTGGCCTGACAGACGTCCAGTTTAACCTTATGATGCTTCTGAAGCACCAAAACGGCCCGGAAGGACTAAATCAGGCCCAGCTTAGTAATATGATGCTTGTCAATCGGGCAAACATCACCTCGCTGATAGACAGGATGGAAAAAGCTGGTCTCGTCACCCGCACTTCTGCCCCTTCTGACAGAAGACATAATATCATAAAGTTAACCGGCCGCGGCAAAAAGCTGCTCGAAAAAATAGAGCCGCTTTACACAAAGGAGATAAAAAGAATAATGGCAGCCCTAAAAGATAAGGAACAAAGAAGCTTAATAGCAATGCTCGAAAAAACCCGTCGCAACGTTTCTTAATAGTGCGCAATGGAACACTGTATTAAAGTTAAATGTTAGCTTAAGGGTGTGATTAAAAAGTTATGGATAACATAAAAAAAACAAATACTGAAGAAAATCTTTTTGTCGGCTTTGATGTTGGCAGCAGCTCTGTGCATTACGCTGTTATTGATGCGGATAAGAAGGTTGTTTACTCGCCGAAGCCGATTATGCACTTCGCCAATCCGATTGGGGCAATAAAAGAAGCTTGGCGGGACATAATACGGAAGTTCGATACGAAAAAAATAAAAAATACCGCATTTACTGGAAGCGGCGCCGAGTCCTTTCTTAACGTTATGATTGGAATAACTTACGTTTTTGACAGCGTAGCAATACCAAAAGGCGCACAGATAGTAGGTCCAAAAGCAAAGCACATCTTCCATATAGGAGCGAAAGATTCGTACTTTTTTAGTGTGGAAAGCGTAAATAGCAAAAGGATTATTCAGGAATGGAAAACAGGAACTAAATGCGGCGGCGGCTCCGGAACATTAATAGAAAAGCAGTGCAGAAGGTTGTTTGAAGCAGAGGTGCCAAATCCTGAATTGGAAAATACTTCTTCAGTAAGAGATGAAAACCAAAAAGAAAATATAAGGGTAAAAAACAGAAGCAAGCTGCAGTCAAGGCTGGAAGAAATGTTTCACATGGCGCAGGAGCAGGCGTCAAAGTCGAACCAGCCGAGTGAGTTTCTGGCAAGATGTGGCGTTGTTATTCAGTCTGATTTGATTCACAAGCAAAATGAAGGCGCAAAAAGAACGGATAATTTAGCCGGCCTTTTTAAGACGGTTGCCAGAAATTATAAAATTGATGT
>CAYSJK010000074.1:0-11426 GCA_964431375.1 uncultured Pirellulales bacterium | reverse complement strand
TATTCTACCATCTCTTTAAAGACCGTTCAATTATTACTCGGACAGACTCCTAGAGAGCCGGTTATAACTGGAACAGTACAAATAAGAACTTTAAGAAAGGCAAAGGGATTGCAAGCTCAAGTTGTTATTATCGTAGGTTTAGAGAATGATATAATTCCAGATCCCTATAGTGATATTGTTGAACAGGCTAGATTATTCTATGTTTCTATGACACGAGCAAAGGAAAGTCTATACCTATTTCATTCATATAGGAGACCTCGGGGGATTTCTTATGGCCCCGAATGGTCTGATAAGCAAAGATCAGAATTTCTTGATGCTCTTGGAAAAGAAAGCGAGTGGAAGAAATTCAAGAACAAATAGTCATTAGAATTTTTTGAAATATCAATTATTCGGGACTGGTAATTTTTTTCGACATCTCGCCCTTTGCGATTTACTCCTTCGATTTGGTTCGACCCTGCTCACCACAGGCCACTTAAAATAGGTATTTACTATTGAATATATATTATTTGCACAAAGTAAGTTGTTAAATGATAAGTGGTTATTGGTGGTTGTGGTCCCGGCGGGGGGTTAGAATTAATGCTTGACTATTTTGAGAGGAGCGAGTAACATGACAGCTCGTGGCTATTGAACGCCGGTCGTTCCGGCAAGAGTATTATTAAAAGAAAAGGAATAAACACAATGAATATTTATGTAGGAAATTTGCCGCATAAGGCAACAGAGGATGAGGTTCGTCAGGCTTTTGCAGAATTCGGGCAGGTCACTGAGGTCCGTCTAATAACGGATAAATTCAGCGGCGAATCAAAAGGATTCGGATTCGTAGAAATGCCCTCTAAAGCTGAAGCAGAAAAAGCCATCCAGGAAATGAACGGCAAGGATTTGATGGGGCGTGCCTTGAATGTCAACGAAGCCCGCCCGAAGACCGATCGTGGTGGTGGTGGGGGAAGACGAGGAGGTTTCGGTGGTGGCCGTGGCGGCGGCGGACGAGGTCGTTCTGATAGAGGCGGTAGCAGGAGTCGATACTAATGACCGGTGCTACAGCAAGATTGATGAGTAAGCGTGTAAATGAAACGGGCTCCGTTTAAGAGCGGAGCCCGTTGGTTTTTCAGGTGTGTTGCCCTGGATTAAGCAAGTGTTACGCTGGTCGCACACGGGCCTTTTTTGCCCTGTCCGACCTCGAACTGAACCTTCTGGCCTTCATCAAGATTGGCATAGCCAGATGTCTTGATTTCCGAGTGATGAACGAACAAATCATCGCCACCACCATCGGGAGTGATAAATCCAAAACCTTTTTGCCCATTAAACCATTTTACTGTACCTATACTCACAAAAGTCTCCTTTGGCCTCTAAATGGCCATAAAACGTGTCTCTCGCATTGTTTTTGAAGAGAATATTCCTGAGAGACGTGAGAATAAACCCGACTTATAAAAAATATACCACGAGAACCAACCGGATGTCAACAATAATAAATAAAAATAATTATAACGGCAAAAGGGCTTCTCCACGTGAAATCCCGAAATCGAAAATGGGAAAGTTAATATGACCCCCAGCAAAGCTGGAGGCTAACCGACCCCGGTGAGATAGTTATCACATCTCATGGGGTAAAGTATTGGGGGTCCCCCGCACCAATTAGACGTGAGCTATAGCTCAATTGGTGCGGAGCAAGCCGGTTTTGTAATTGACCTGAAGCATGAGGGCAGATAAAATCCTTTACTTGTAAATCGTGGTTTGAGGTGAGTTGATGGCACAGGAAGAACAAGTATTGGTTGTCGAGCGAAAGGTCATTGAACAGGTGGGGATATTTAACGGCCTTGCTTCCGACGTAGACCGCTACCGCGATAAAATCTTCGCTCCGGGCGTCCCCCGCTTCATAATGAGGTCGCAGGCAGAGAAAGACCCCTCTTATAAACAGCTCATTCCATACGTAATCATGGTTCACGACGGTAAGTACCTTAACTATGTCAGGGGAAGGCGAGCGGGTGAAACACGGCTCCTCGGCTTAAGGTCCATCGGCATCGGAGGCCATATAAATCCGATTGATGCTGATAATAGTTCTTTATTTGCTTACTTATACGAAAATTATCTTACCGCCGTTCAGCGTGAGGTGGCGGAGGAAGTATCCGTAGAGACGAGCCATACTGACCGCGTTGTCGCGCTTCTCAATGACGAATCCAACGAGGTCGGAAGCGTGCACCTCGGAATCGTCCATCTCTGGAATCTGGATGCACCAAAGGTCAGCAAACGCGAACAGATGATAACGCAAATGAGCTTTATGACGCCAGAAGAGCTGCAAAAGGTTCGAGATACTATGGAGACATGGTCGCAGCTGTGCGTAACCGGTCTGCTCTGTAAAAGAGGATAGAGAACAGACGATGAATGACTGAAGACGGACGACAGAAGACGCAGAGACGACATTCAAAGCGTAGCGAATGGGAGAGTGAGATATGAAATCCATGAAGTATATTATAGGATTTGCAATAGTTTTTATTGCAGGCTCATGGATAATATACTTTATGAGCGGTGGTGATGAGTTAGAGGGATTCAAGAGATACAACAGTAAACCAGGCAGATTCAGCGTTTTATTCCCCGGTCAGCCGAGAAAAGAATCGAAAAAGATGGATACAGCAGCTGGGAAACTTGAATTTATTATGTACAGAGCCGGCTTGAAAGAGATAGGATTCGTTGTAGGATATGTGGATTATCCGAAGGAGATGTTTAAAAAAGCAGATATTAAAAAGATGCTGGATAGTGCCAGAGATGGTGCAGTGAAAAGCGTCAAAGGCACATTAGAAGATGAAAAGGTCCTCGACTTTCACGGCAACCCCGGACGAGAGGTTGAAATTAAAGTACCAAAGAAAGCAATAACCAAAGCAAGAGTGTTTATAATCGGCAACCGGCTTTACCAGGTGATGGCTGTAAGTGAATCGAAAAAAATCCTTGATGAGAAGGGGCCAAAATTTTTCGATTCCTTCAAGGTAAAGGGCGTAGGTAAATAGAGGGGGCTAACAGGTTAGCAGGGGGGTTAAGAGGAGAAATGAAACGGGCTCCGCCTTTTGCAGAGCCCGTTGGTTTGTCAAGGTGACGCTTGGATTAAGCAGGTGTTACGTTCGTTGCACAAGGTCCTTTTTTGCCCTGTCCGACCTCAAACTCAACCTTCTGCCCTTCGTCAAGATTTGCGTAGCCGCTGGTCTTGATTTCGGAGTGATGGACGAACAAATCTTCACTGCCATCATCGGGGCTGATAAATCCATAGCCTTTTTGCCCATTAAACCATTTTACTGTGCCTGTACTCACTTAAAACTCCTTCGGCCTTCTGAACGGCCATAAAATTTGTCTCTCGCATTTCGTTAAGAGGATATTCCTGAGAGACGTGAGAATATGCCCTGCTAAATAACATTTTTTTCAATTTACCATAATCTCAGCCGGATTTCAATAAAAAAATTAAAAAATAATCATCGAGAATGCGTGGTTAATTTTCGTGCCTTTTCGCGGCCAAGCGGGTAAAATGCAGCTATGGCAAAAATAACGTTCAGTATTGAAGAGCTTGTTGAATTCCTGACCTGCAACAAGCTTTTACCAGGCCAGCTAATACGTCCAAAAGTCAAAGGCCAAATTATCCATTTCATAATACGGACCAGCTCATTCGTTTTGCCATTTATTCCTGCGACGGTGCGATACTCAAGCTTTGAAGATAACCTTGCGATATTCGAGGTTGCTATTGTAAGGGGACATCTGGACAAGGTAGTTAAACGGCTTGAAAGTCTATTTCCGAACAAATTACCGGCATATATAAAACTTGAATATCCGAAAATTCATGTTGATGTTGGTAAGCTGCTCGAAGAAAACAATATTAGAGGCATTCGGGTCAAGGACATATCCCTTGAGCAAGGCCGGTTTACAATTGAAACCCGCAATATTTGAACATAATTCGTCCGGCTACGCAAATTAGATTAGGTTTTACAAAAAGAGAGTTCATAGGTATATTTTGGAATATGGATGAGAGCAGATTAAAGACAGCGGTGCTCGGGCTGGACGACAGGGGCCGGTCGCTGTTAAAGGCGGCTTCTGAAATTGATTACTTTGAAATTGTTGCTGTGGCCGACAAAGATACAAGCCTTGTTGAAAAAACAGCAGAGGAATATAAATGCCAATGGTACGACGATTACCGGCAGCTCGTGATACAGAACCAGCTTGATTGCCTGCTGGTTGCAGCGGGTATCCATAGCTGCGATGAATATATTCGGATGGCGATGAAAAAGAAGTTCAATGTTCTAAAACTGACGCCTATGGGAAGGAATTTTGAAGAGGCGGCCGAGTTTGCCGCACTGGCGGAGCAGGAGAATATCAAATTTGCTATCGCAAATCTGAGACGCTTTGGGCAGAGCTATCTCGACTTTGGCAAGTACCTGCAGGACAGCCGAATCGAGCAGGTATTTTTAATCACGGCCTTTTGCAACGTCGGTCCGTTGTATCAGCAAAGAGAGCATCCGCAGCAGCGAGAGTGGCGAACGGACCCGAAGCTGGCTGGCGGCGGTGTGCTGCTTTATGACTGCTACGAGATAATCGACCAAATCATCCTGAACTTCGAAATACCGATACAAATATATTCGTTAAACACAAACCAGGCACTGGACAAACAACAAAGATTTTATCTAACGGAGGATACGGCTGTTGTGACGATGAAGTTCAGCGATACTCTTTCCGGCAATCTGATAGCGTCGCGGCGAGAGGGGATTGGGCTGAGTGAGGAATTTCTGAGGGTCTATGGCAAAGATAAAATTCTGGCCGTCAGCGACAAGAAACTGGCTGTAAGCGGCGGGCCTGAGCAGACAACCGAGGAATTTACATACGAGGATGATGAGGCCGGCAGACTGGAAAAACTAATGACAAACTTTGCACTGAGCATATTAAAACCTGATGAAAACGAACTCTGCAGCAGCGGTAAAGAAAATTTAGAAAATATGGCAGTGATTGAATCGGCGTATCTGTCAGCAAGAACGGCGATGCCGGAAGAGCCGGGCAGGATTATGCAAATGGCAGGGGAGAAATGAGAGAAGGCAGAAAACCCACGCACCAATTAGACGTGAGTTCTAGCTCAATTGGTGCGGGGCAAGGCCCTCGGCGTTGCCGAGGGCAAACAGATTTCGCCCAGAGGGTTGATATTGGGATAATGGTAGATTATTATGATGTCGATGGAGAAAAGGACATGAACTGCCCGGAATGCGGTGACAATGCAATACCTTTTGTCAAGGCCTGGATTGCCGGTCCGTGGTTTCACCTGAGCTGCCCCGGCTGCCATGCGAAACTAAAAGTGCACAAGGCCGGTCTTAGTCGATTCTCCTCATACGTCATTGGTGTCTCAATAAGCATTCTCATCGTCCTGGGGAAATTCGGCGTCTGTTGGAACCCTACTGTATTCGTCTCGGCAGCCATCCTTCTTCTTACGCTCGACTTCTTTATCGACAGGAAGTTCGTGGTGTTAAAGAAAACCCCTTGCGGTATAAGGACACAAAAGAATGCCCCCGTCGCAAGCAACGGGGCTAAACAACCCCAGTGAGATAGTTATCACATCTCACGGGGTAAATGATGGAGGAGGGACGATGGATGAGAAGAAAAAAATCCTAATATCTACCCGGCTTCGCTTTCGGCTTCAGGCTTCGCTAAAGCTTCGCCCAGACAAGCCGCCGAGGCAAGCAGAGGACAGACCGCAGACGACAGAATTAAGTTGTTGGCATTGAACAGATTTTTGGGTATTTTATCTTGAAAGCGAAATTTCCAGATTTGTCGGGATGGATATTTATATTTGAGTAACAAAAAGTCTGCCAAATGAGCGGCGGATAAATGTCGTATAATATTATGTTCAGGTGTGGAGATGAGAATGAAAAAGTATTTGGTTGCTTTGATACCGTTTTTGGCTGTGACACAAGCGTTGGCGGATAATGCAGAATTGCCGCAATTCCTGCCTCGGTATTACTCGCCTGCGTTTGTAGTAGATTCAAAAAAACTTGAACTTATAAACCAGAAGGAAGCCAACGGTGTCGATGTGGCTTATTACATGACGGAGGACGAGACGCTGGCGCTTAATATCGAGAACATCGAATGCGATACGCCGAGATGCAATGCGGTTTTTAATAATATTGTGATGCACCTGAATAGCACAATTAAAAGCAACTCCGGTCGATTCGTGAAAATTTCGGATTCCGATGCTCATGCCGAGGTTGCTGAGAGCGAAGTAAATCGCCGCGTATTTATATATGTGCTGCCATCCTCAGTTCAAATCTGGACGTACACCACCCTTAAGACGGGAAGTGACCAACTCGAACCTAAGTTCGAGTTGATTCGCAGCTTCGTAAACAAGCAGCGATATAAAGAGGCCCTCTCGGCAGGGAACGTCGAAATGGGACACTGGACGGAACAAATCCATGAGTATGCGACTCAATTACTCAAGGAGGGTAAAAAGGCAGAAGGGTTAAAAGTGTTGAAAGACCTTCTGGTTACATCGCCTTACGACTACGAAGCACATATGGATTTTGCCAGGAACACCGATGATTCGAAAGCGGCTGCAAACAGTGCAAGAATCGTTTTTAAGAACGCGGAGGACCGTAAGCTTCTCGAGGAGGCAGCAAAGTACCTGGGGAAAGACATCACTAATCTTGACTCCATACCCCTGCTGAGCAAGAAAGAGACAGGTCTGCAGCTTATCCTTGTTCCTCTGCCTCCCTGTAATCCGTGGATTCTCGAAGAGGCAGCGACAACCTTCCAGAATATAACGGATATTCCGGTCAAAATCAGACGACTGAAAGAGGACTGGAACTGGGGAGCTGCAGGGCGAATCGCTCGAGAGCGAATAATTCAGAGAACGCTCGTCAGGCAAAAAGGTGAGAACATCGACTTCACAGGCTGGACGAAAGACAGGTATATCAAAGAGATGCGGGACGCAGTTGAGAATGTGGACGCGCTGTCGAAATACTACGTTAATGATATCATCAACAAAATCGCAGACGAGCCCGGGCAACACTTTGTTGAACCCTATCTGGACCGCTTCCGCCAAATACTGGCTGCTTATCGCAGCACCGATAACCGAACAATGTACGTGGGAATTACCGAAGCAAACATCTACTCGGGCGATAACAACTACGTCTTTAGCTTTGGAACCATAGGGGGCAAATCCGGTGCAAGCATCATTTCTTACTACATGATGCTTGGCAAGACTCTTGAGGAGGAATACGAATCGCGGCAACGTCTAACAGAACGAATTGCAAAGGAGCTTGTACCGGCAAGTCTGAAGCAATTAGGCATTCCCCGGAGCACGGACCCCAGTTGCCCATATTCCTATTCAAGCGGTGTCTCTCGTCTTGACCAAAAGACCTTGAGACTCTCCGAGCAGGTCAAGGAGGCCTTGAAGAAGATTAAAGGTTGAAAAGGCAAGAAAAAGTGAAAGAATTATAATTTACGGTCGGTTTTTTTCGTAATATTCCAGGCGGTCAAGGACGTTCTTCTGGTAATCATCTTTTGCAACTCTTAAATTCTTCACATTAGGGTATCTCGTCTGGGCACGGGTAGTGAGATATAAGATTCTGTTCTCCGGCGAAGGGTGAGAGGACAAAAAATCGGCCGGCCTGAATTCGTCCTGAGCCTCCAACATCTGCATAAGCTCAACGGCACCATTAGGATTGTAGCCGGCACGAACCGCATAGTCCATACCAGCCAAGTCGGCCTGCCTCTCCTGGTCCCTGCTGTATTTCAGGCCAATGAGCTGCGAGGCAAGCTGTACAGCCCTTAAAGCTTCGCCTGATTCAGGCATTGCACCTGAAGCACCGACCCCGGCAATTACCATTGATATTCCGGTTTGACGGCTCATTGCGGCGGAGCTGTGGCGGGCAACAATGTGAACCATCTCGTGAGACAACAAGGCGGCGAGCTGTGCTTCAGTTGTCATCTTTTGAAGCATTCCCCTGGTGATAAAGACATATCCGCCTGGCATGGCCATAGCATTAATCATCTTGTGGTCAATAGCTATAAAGTGATACTTCCACTGGGACCTGTGGCAGATGCGGGCAATCTTCTGGCCTACACTATCGATGTAGCTCTGCAGGGTATCGTCGGCAATTCTGCCGCCTAATTGCTTTTCGACTTCAGGCGAGTATTGTTTGCCGATTTCAATATCCTGGTCTTCGGAAATCAGCATAAACTCCTCTTCGCCGGTGATGGGATTGACGGCACAGCCGACACAAAGGCATAAAGTAAGGACTGATACAAACAGCCATAGTTTTTTAGACATAATTATTTGCCCCCAAATTGCAAAAGTTTATGTTTGAAAATCTCAACTATATTAATTATAAATATGTTTTCTATTACTTAGTAATAAAAACAATGGTTGATACAAAAATCTGTAAAAATTGTAGCCATATCAGCGATTGCCAAAAGGTTTATCATCAGTTAGGGCAATCTAAAGGCCCTTCGGTCGTAGTTAAAGTTATTACAGCATTTTTGCTGCCACTGTTGGTCTTTATCGGCTGCTTAGCGGCATTCGAGTTAATCTTCAGCACAACAATAAATAAAAGATTACAAACGCCCCTTAGCGTTCTATTTGCTATATCGGTTACATTTTTCATAATATTGATTATAAAAGCGATAAACAAAAGGGCTGATAAAAACAGGCAAATTTAGAATTTTTCTAATATGAAAATCCATACTAAAAGTAAATTAACCTTTTCTGGCGGGACACATCCGCCGGAGGAGAAGGAGCTTACCCGCGACAGCGAAATAGAACAGGGTCCGGCAGTCAAGCAAGTTTCAATAATGCTCAGCCAGCATCTTGGTGCGGTGTGCGAGCCGCTGGTTGGAAAAAACGAGCAAGTTAAAGCGGAGCAGAAAATCGGGGACTGTGATGCGTTTGTAACGGCTCCCGTCCATTCGCCTATAAACGGAAAAGTGAAGGCCATCGGACTACAATCACACGCGGTTCTCGGCCGCAGCCATGCCATAATTATAGAAGCAGACCCAAATAATAATACACCGAAGTACCCGAACGCAGATAAATTCACAGAAGATTTCGACGCGGAGCAATACTCGGTGGGACAGATATGTGATGCGGTCCGGGAGGCGGGTATTGTCGGTATGGGCGGAGCGGGATTTCCGACACGAGTAAAGATAGAACCGAACCCGAGACTTCCTAAAGAAACACTCATCATTAACGGATGCGAGTGCGAGCCGTATATCACCTGCGACTACCGGATTATGCTCGAATGGACGAGGCAGATTATCGCAGGGATAAAACTGGCCCGGAAGGCGTCCGGCTGTTCAAGAACAATCATCGCAATAGAAGATAATAAACCCGAAGCAATAGAGGTAATGAATGAGGCATTAGAGCGGTCTGGAGACAGCGATAATATCAGAGTAGTTCCTGTTAAAACGAAATATCCACAGGGTGGAGAGAGACAGCTTATCAAAGCGATACTTGATAAGAATGTCCCGACAGGCGGTATTCCGCCAATGATAGGGTTGGTAGTGCTGAATGTTGCAACTGCGGCGGCAATAGCTGAAGCGGTGGTATATAACCAGCCATTGACGCACAGGGTAGTGACAGTGAGCGGCGAAGCAATTGCCAGGCCGGGCAATTACTATGTTCCAATAGGAATACCTGTCGAAGAACTATTAGAATTCTGCGGGGGTGTAACGCAAAAAAGCACAAAGGTCGTAGTCGGCGGGCCAATGATGGGAATAGCAATAGCCGATTTGACGATGCCGATTACAAAAACGACAGGGGTAATAACGGTTTTGACAAAAAGACAAATCGGCAGGGCAAAGTACGAAAGGCGGCAAACGGCGTGTATCCGCTGCGGCAGATGCCTGGAAGTATGCCCGGAACATTTAATACCGACAAAGATCGCGCATGCGGTAAAAAATAATCTATTAGATGTTGCAGAAAGTTATTACATAAGCGGCTGTATCGAATGCGGCTGCTGCAGCTATGTGTGTCCGGCTAATATAGAAGTGACAGGGTATATAAAAATCGGCAAATTGACTCTTGCAAAACAAAAGAAAAAGATACCGGAATGACGTAGTTAGCCACGAAGGCACAAAGACACGAAGAAAAAATGGATTAGTTAGATGCTGAGAGACTTAAGAATATCATGTTCACCGCATATAAGTGAGCGGTTTTCGACCCGCAGCGTAATGATAGATGTCATAATCGGGCTTGTCCCTGCGATGGCGGCTGCGGGATATTACTTTCGAAGCTATGCACTTATCCTCATTTCAACCTGTGTTATATCGTCAGTGGTTACCGAATGGCTGTGTAATCTGATTCGCAAAAAGGAGAATTCTCTTGGTGACTTTAGCGCAGTGGTTACCGGAATTATCCTTGCATTATCGCTTCCGCCAAGTGTGCCGGTATGGGCGGCGATAATCGGGAGCGTTTTTTCAATCGCAATCGGCAAGATGGTCTTCGGAGGACTCGGCGCCAATGTCTTTAATCCAGCTATGGTCGGCAGGGCGTTTCTGACAGTTTCCTTCGGGGCATTGATGACAACGTGGACGGTGCCGGCAACAATCGATGCAACGATGCCCAAAATCTCAGCAGAAAATACAATAGACGCAAGAACACAGGCGACACCGCTGGCATTTAGTAAAGAAGCAATAAAAGGAAAAAAGGAAATTGCAGCTGTTAACGAACAGCTAAAATCGACAATCGCAGGTGAAGTCGGCGGATGCCTGGGCGAAACGAGCGCAGTCGCACTGTTAATCGGCGGGCTGTATCTGATGATAAGAAGAACAATAAACTTTCATATTCCATTTGCCGTTATTGTATCGGCGGTTGCCTTTGCAGGGATTTTTTATCTCACAGATTCGGACAAATATGCCCAGCCGGTGTTCCATTTGACCAGCGGCGGACTGTTGCTGTGCGCATTTTTTATAGCGACTGACCCGGTTACCGCGCCATTGACACCTAAAGGGATGTGGATTTTCGGAACTGGAATCGGTGTGTTAATAATACTTATCAGAACTATCGGTGAATACCCTGAAGGCGTGATGTATGCCGTTCTTCTGATGAACGCCGTGACACCTTTGATTGACAGATTCTGTAAATGGGTCCCGGCAGGAGGCAAGCCGCATGTTTAGGATAAAACATTTTGTTCAGCAGAGCTGGCTTTTAATTGTGGTATCATTCTGCTTCGGACTGCTTATAGCGGTAGCGAATGCGGCCTGGCAGGAGAAGATACTGCAGAACGAAGAAGATAAGTTCAATAACCTCGCAAAAGGGATGCTCACAGAAGCTGCGAGCTTCGAAACGACCGTCAAAGAGGCTGAAGTAGAGTCGCTCAAAGGTAAAAAGATTAAGATAGATATCAAAAAGGCGATAAACGCAGGCGGTAAATGCGTTGGGTGGGCGTTTAGCTGTGAAGGGTCCGGCTTTGCAGATAAGA
>CAYSJK010000073.1:0-11525 GCA_964431375.1 uncultured Pirellulales bacterium | reverse complement strand
TTTCGGGATTACAAATCTTTCCGAGCGAATTCATTTGTCGTCCGCTTCGGCCAAATTCCAATGGCGAATAATGTCCTTAATTTGCTGCATGCCGCTAAAGGGCAAAAGGTAGTAACTGTTAAACTATTGCTGCGTGACGGTCAGAGCAGTGATGTGGTAGTGGTGGGACTGAACAACCAGCGAGAGATTCTCTATATTTCGAGAGGCAATGTAACGGAAAAAACGAGCATCGGGCCGGGAATACTTTCTCTGCGAATAAGAGCCGAGAAAATCGCCGGCTTAAGAGGTGTGTGTAACGTTATTGCCGAGCCGGCATCTTCGGTACCAAAAAACGGGCCAATTCCAGGCCTAACCGAACGTTCACAGAGGCATGAATTTATTTTTTCCCCTGCGGCCTTCGGCTTGAAAATGAGCCCGGGAGAATTTGTTCTGTTAGGGCCGGGGAAATACATCAGCGACCAAAGAACATTAAGCGGCCTTTTCTTCAGCGAACCGCAAGGCAGCTTGTTTTTTGACGAAACCAGACTTAAACCACCTGAACTTAAACCGGCTGTCAGGGTATTCTTACTGGTCTGTACCAGTATAAGCGATTGAGCTGCTGTATGGGCGAACCTATAGTAACATTAATTCGATGCAGTGACTACAGCCAGCCCAATATTGCCGAGGCAATAAAAAGACAGTTCGAACTGCTCGGCGGACTGGACAAATTTATCAGCCGTGGCGACAGCGTCCTGCTCAAGCCGAATTTTATTGCTCCGAGGTCCCGCCGACATGCCACTCAAACGCATCCTGCGGTAATTATCGAGACAGCCCGTCTGTTAAAGGATTTTGGAGCAAGACCATTTGTCGGTGATTCACCGGCCTGGAGTAATGTGTTTACGTGCGTAAAGGTATTGAAGCTGGAAGAAGACCTGAAGAAATTAAACGTTCCGGTAAAACAACTTAATAAACCAAAATGGTGCAGCATTGGAACAGGTAATATTAAAGTAGGAATAAGTACGATTGCACTGGATGCCGACAAGATAATAAATTTGCCAAAGTTCAAGACACATCAGCAATTGGTGGCGACATTTGCGGTTAAAAATATGTTCGGCTGTGTGGCCGGCAAGCGAAAGGCACTGTGGCACTTCAGAAAAGGAGGTAACTTCGATGATTTCTGTGAATTACTTATCGAGATATTCAAGTTTATGAATCCTGCCCTGACGATAATCGACGGTGTGATGGCGATGGATGGTGCCGGTCCGATTCGCGGCAGGACAAGACCTCTCGGCTGGCTTATAGGCGGGACCGAGCCGATTGCATGTGAAACAGTCTGCTGTAAGCTCGTTAACATCAAACCAGAAGAACTGCCGATGATTAAAACAGCGAGGCAAATGGGGCTCGAATGTCCGGATGCGGACAAGATAAAAATTACTGGGGACGGTTTTCCTAAAATTGTATGTACAGATTTTAAAACAGCTAAACTTATACCACTAAGATTTTCACTTGCGCACGTCTGCAAAAGCATTGGCAAACAGATATTATTACTTACAAAATCCGCAGTAAAAAAACATTAATCCCCGTAACGTTGACAGCAATTGGTTATCCGGTTAATATCCAACTCCATGCAGGAAAGGTGCATAAATATCCTGGGGATTGAGACGAGCTGCGATGAGACTGCAGCGGCGGTGGTTGCGGATGGGCACACGGTCAAATCATCCGTGGTCGCTTCACAAACAAAACTGCACGAAAAATACGGCGGAGTTGTGCCTGAGATTGCCTCCCGAGCGCATATCGAAAATATATATCAGGTCATAACCGAAGCGATGGAGCAGGCAAAGATAAATAAAGATGATATTGACGCAATAGCAGTTGCCAATCAGCCGGGCCTGACAATCGCACTGGTGGTCGGTGTTACTGCTGCAAAGACTTTGAGCTTTGCCTGGGATAAACCGCTGATAGCAATCAATCATCTACACGCACATCTGCAATCGGCAATTATGGCCGAAGAAAAGCCAAAGCTGCCGGCGGTAGCCCTAATTGTATCCGGCGGACATACGTGTCTGTACGATTATCATTCGCCTTTGCAGCCGAAACTTCTGGGTAGCACAATCGATGACGCCGCAGGTGAGGCGTTCGATAAGGTTGCAACAATTCTGAGACTGCCCTACCCCGGCGGGCCGAGTATCGAAAAGACAGCAGAAAAAGGAAATCCAAAGGCAATTAAATTTCCGCGTTCAATGCTCGGACGTGATTCTCTGGATTTTTCTTTTAGCGGAATTAAGACCGCGGTTTTGTATCACTGCCGCGGCCAGGATATGAAGGGCGAAGATAAAGTCGAGTCGATGAGCGAGCAGGAGATAGCTGACGTCGCGTCTTCATTTCAGGCGGCGGTGATTGATGTGCTCGTGAAAAAAACAAAGCGGGCCGTTGAAAGAATCGGTGCAGAAACGGTACTTCTTGGCGGTGGTGTCGCAGCCAACAGCCATCTGCGAACTGCTCTACAAAAGTTATGTGACTCGTATAAACCGGTGAAAAAACTGTTTGTTGCGCCAAAACAATATTGCACTGACAATGCGGTTATGGTAGCTTCTCTGGGTTATCATAAATTCAAGGCAGAACTTTTTGCAGATTTAACACTGGAGCCGAAAGCAACCGGCTAACAAAATAACAAAAGCAAATTATGCGTACACAACGAAATACAACTATCATAATCTTTTTCATGGTTGTATTATCTGTTGGGCGGGGTACCGAGATTCTATATGCTCGTTCTGGTCGCTCAAAGAATCTCTATCCGGTTCTTGAGCCAATTCGTAAGAAATATAACTTACCAGCGATAGCCGCAGTTGTGATTCTTAACGGACGTACCGCTGCCTCGGGTGCTACCGGGTTGCGCAAGGTCGGGAGCGATGTGAAAGTAACATGCGATGATAAATTCCATCTCGGATCATGTACGAAGACCATAACAGCCACCCTCATTGGTATGTTAGTCGAGCGTGGCAAACTTAGATGGGATATAACACTGGCAGAAGCATTTCCCAATATTATGGAGAGTATGCACCCAGTGTACCGAAACGTCACTTTGCAACATCTGCTAGCCCATCGTGCCAGCTTGCCTCCATCCAAACAAACCTGGCCGAAAGGCAAATCGTTTATGGATATGCACAATTTACCCGGCCCACCTATGCAACAGCGACTGGCTTATGCAGAGATGATACTTCGTCAAGAACCGGAAGCTAAGCCCGGTACAAAATATATTTACTCAAATGCAGGGTATACTATTGCCGGTATAATTGCTGAGCAAACCATGGATACGCCATGGGAAACTCTGATGAAAGAAATGCTGTTCAATACCCTTCACATGAAGACGGCCGGATTTGGTGCGATGGGCTCGCTCGGAAAAGTCGACCAACCGTGGCAGCATAAATTTATCGATGGCAAGCTCCACCCTATTGAACCGGGACGTTTTAGTGATAATCCACCGGCAATAGGACCTAGCAGCACAGTACACTGCTCAATTAAGGATTGGGCAAAGTTCATAAGGACACATCTGAATGGTGCAAGAGGAGAGGCAAGTTTACTCAAGCTCAAGCCCGAAACATTCCAGGTACTACATACTCCCGCATTCGGGGGGAATTATGCACCTGGCTGGGAGGTAACCGAGCGGGATTGGGGAGGAGGCCGTGTATTGACACACCAGGGAACGAATGGTATGAACTTTGCAGTTGTCTGGATGGCACCAAAACGCTACTTTGCTGTTCTTGTAACTTCCAATCAAGGTAAAGGTGAAGTATCCAAAGCATGTGACGAAGCAGTCGGGACACTAATTAAAAAGTTCCTGCCTAATAAAAACGCGGGAAAACCAGCAGGAAAGGCAGGTGAAATATTCGAGCAGAGCAATTAAAAGAGTTATTAGAGCAGGTTAAAAACGGCGATATCAGTATCAACGAGGCGGTTGAGAGGCTTCGGCATCTGCCGTTCGAAGATTTGGGCTTTGCCTGCATAGACCACCACCGTCAAATCCGGCAGGGTTTCCCGGAAGTCATTTACTGCCCCGGCAAAACCACCGAACAAATAATCAAAATCTTCGAGAGCTTGGCTGCAAAAGGTAATAATGTTCTGGCAACCAGAGCCGAGCCGGAAGTTTTTGAATCGCTGGCTCAAACAAAGAAATTCCCCAAGGCAAGATATGAAGAAACAGCTAAGGCGATTGTCTTTGAGCAGAAGAAGCTGCCCACTTCGAAAACCACCCTTCCAATAGTTACAGCAGGGACTTCCGATTTGCCGGTAGCGGCTGAGGCAAAAGTAACGGCGGAGATTATGGGCCAGCGGACAGAGCTGATTTGCGATGTGGGAGTAGCGGGGATTCACAGATTATTCGAACACCTGCCAAAATTACAGAAGGCAAATGTCATAATTGTTATAGCGGGGATGGAAGGGGCACTGGCGTCTGTGGTTGGAGGGCTGGTAAGCTGTCCTGTGATTGCAGTTCCGACGAGCGTCGGGTATGGTTCCAGTTTCGAGGGATTGAGCGCCCTTTTGACGATGTTAAATAGTTGTGCTGCGGGCGTTACTGTGGTAAATATTGATAACGGATTTTCAGCAGCAGTAACGGCAACAATTATAAATCGAAAAATAGAAGAAAAAAAATAATTAAAAAGCCACAGAGGTCACAGAGAACACAGAGATTATGAAAATTTCGAAATCCGAATATCCACCGTAAGGTGTCCTGCGGAGAAATACGAAACAAACAGGTTGTTAAATCCGAAATCCTAATCCTTCGACCCTGCTCAGGACAGGTTAACCATTGCAGCCATTATGAAAAACACGATTTCCCTCTTTATCTTTCGTTCCTTTCACGAAGAGCATAAAGCGAGCATCTGCGGTTCGACCTTTGAACACTGATCAAAAAAATTGATAACATTTCATCGAAATATGAAACTGACGAACGGTGGTCACGTCCGCCAGCATGTATGGGTTAGACAATATATATCCTCATGTAAATTGAAAACCTGACACCTTAATATTTTCTTTACCAATATTCAAGAATTGACTTTTTTAATTTGATAAATTGCAGACATATTCTTAAAAATATTATCTTTTAAATTCAAAATTCCAGTAATTTCTTCATACATTTTTAAAGTAAATTCCGAAACTTTAAATTCTCCAAAATATCCTTTATACTTAATATTACCATATTCCTCGATGATAAAATGCTTAGGAAAAATTGAATTAAGTGAAAACCACTCTGCTAACAAATATTCTTGTAATGTTTGCTGAAAATATTTTATTCTTTTATCGTTGCCACAACTAATAATGAGACCATTTGTCAAAAGAACTGGAATAATCTGAATAATTTCTTCTTGATGTTTATTATCACTTAATCTTATCAGATGCTCAACATCTATTTCAACCTTATTGTCTTTAGTCATTAGATATGCTACATATTGCAACAAATTGAGTTTCTTCATAACGTCAAACTGTTTACTTGAAACATTTTTATTCTCTTCCTCTTCAAGAAAATCTTGTAAAAAGTTTGAATATATCATAGAGATGGAATTAGGTATCTGTTTTTCCTTTTTAAAAATCCTGAAAAACATTAAGAAGATAAATGGAGTATTGCAAATGAGAGAAAATTGGGCATTTTCTTTAAATAATTTAATTAAATCAGACCTTAATAGATTATCAATTTCATCTTCAGATACATTTTTCATAAAATCGACTTGTATATCCTGATCAAGTCTTTTTATGGTACGAATAGCAAACTTATTATACAATGGTGAACAATACCTATAAAATTCATTAGTTCGGCATGTAATTAAAAATAAGCTTTCATCAAACTCTTCTGATCTTTTACTAATAAGTTCAGCTTTCTTCTGAGTTTCACTATCAGGTTCATTTAATCCATCGTATATCAACATTAGTCTCTTTTCTTCGCGTAGCTTAATATATTGACTTTCATTAATGATTAATATAGACTTAACACGTTCTTTTATACTATCAGCGTGCTGAATGTCATCAAAGTCTAATATAATGGGCACTATTTTCGGATTTTTCTGTTCCTGTGCAGTTTTAAGTATTCTTTTTATAGCTGTAGTTTTACCTGATGCAGGTTCACCAATAAAAGCTATTTTATTGACTCCAAGTTTCAGTATCTTATTAAAATGGTCTAGTTCTATTCTTTCATCTTCTAAGTATATCGGCAGGCTAAATAAACTGAATCCTAATGGATTATATCCTTTTCGTTGCTCTGGCGGCACATAGTTTCTTTTTAAATAATCGTTTATTTTATTTTTTAATCCTAATAATGATTTTTGATTATCCTTTTCTACAGTGATAATATAATCACGAGCAACATAACCTGGACTGTTATTACCATGAGTTTCAATTTTATTTTCTTTCATCATGAATTTCTACCTTATAATTACCATAGACTTTCCCAGGGCTTTGATTGCCAAGTGTTTCAATTGTATCACCAGATGTCTTTTTCTTTCTATATCTAAAGAAACTAATTATTAAACTAATAATTAACACCCCTATTCCAGAAAAAATCCACTCTTTATTTATTTTGATAATATTCCATATCTCACTCATAATTTTTATCCTTTTTTTATTTTAAGTTATTTTATGGTCTAACTATGTATTATATGATTTCCAGATAAACCCACTTTCGGGTCTTTCTTTTAGATAATACTCAAATGCTACTCTGTGAAGTAGCCTTCGCTACGAAGCACAAGCCGCAATACTTTCTAAGTTCTCTTTCATCAGTACATGAACCGCTTAACCGATCGTCTTCTGCGCTACGGACCCATGCACGTACTGATGACCTTACTCGCCAGTGTCTTATCTACGGGTTAATTTGCGTGGCGCAGCTCGGCCTTGGCAATACCGACCAGAGACCTCAGCGCTGCATTCACCGAACGTTCGTCGGGGAAATACTTGGCAACATCCGGGGAGAGGAGGACCAAGTTCGTTCCCTGTTGGAACCGCTTGGCATACTTGCCTCGTACACCACCTTTGAGTTTGGAGAGGTCGTATTCCGGCCGCAAATCGTCGGCCATTTTTTTGTTATTTGCCTTCTTCATAATATCTTCGTATCTGCTGATGTTCTTGCTCGATACTTTCCAATTAGAATAATTCTTTAATTAAATCGTTTTTGTTTATTTCGAAATGGACAGCAATATCGCTCAAAATACCGCTCAGTGTGCCTATTTTAAGATATTTATGGGCGGGGATAGTAATATGGTGTTCGCCTTTAGCAGTAGTGGTAAGCCGTATGTGGCTGCCTGTTTGCCGTGTTATTTCATAGCCGTATTTTTTAAGAAGTTTTGCAAGTTCTACACCGCTGATTTCCCGGGGAAGTTTCATATTGCTATTACTTCATCCTTGACTATGTGTAAGCGTACAATACGGGGAATTTCCTTTACGTCAAAGTGGCATTTTACTGCATCTTTGATATTTTCTTTTAACTCGTCTAATGTCTCACCTTCGGTATGAATGGAATGACCGAGTGCCTTAGCGGTGTAACCACCCTCATCAGAATTTTCAACGATAAATATAATTTCACTCATAGGTTTTAATCTCTACTAAAATTGACCGTGCTACGGCTGGCACCTATGCCTTGACGAGCGGATTCTTTTACCGCTTATCCCACACAAATTCTTCACTATATTTGCTTATTATAAAACCTTCCTGTCTGCTTGTCAAATCTTTTATTGACCATATCCTGCATTATGTGTAATATTATGCACAGCATGCCTTATGGCACTGCACGAAACGAGTTTGTATGCAGATAATAGAGCAAATACCGAAATTAAAACCGAGAGCTGTTGATGCACACAAGGGCGATTTTGGCAAGGTGTGTATCATTGCCGGAAGTATCGGTATGAGCGGTGCTGCTGCTCTTGCGGGCCGAGCGGCATTGCGGGCGGGCGCCGGATTAGTGCGAGTAGCAACGCCAAAAAGCGTGCTGCCAATAGTCGCTTCAATAGAGCCATCCTTTACCACTATCACCCTGCCCGAAGACAGCGCCGGACGAATATCTGCAAAAGCAATCAATACTATCCTTAATGCTACCAGCGAAAATGATGCTGTGGCTTTCGGCCCGGGTATCGGCGTCAGCGGCGCTCTTCATTCGTTGCTCGGAACACTCCTTGAGCAAGAGAATCTTCGGCTGCTTATAGACGCCGATGGTCTGAATAACCTTGCCGGCATAAAAGACTGGCCAGATAAGCTAAAGGCAAAACTGATTTTGACACCGCATCCAGGCGAGATGAAAAGATTATGGCAGGGACTATTTAGAGAAGAACTGCCGTCCGAGCGCCGGCAGCAGGCAATACAATTAGCACAACAGACGAAAACAACCGTTGCCTTGAAAGGAGCGGGGACGGTCGTCAGCAGCGGCGAAAAAGTCTATATTAATAAGACAGGTAATCCCGGTATGGCCACGGCCGGCTCAGGTGACGTTTTGACGGGAGTAATAACGGCACTTATGGGTCAGGGGCTGAGCAATTTCGATGCAACGGTACTGGGCGTTTACATACACGGATTAGCCGGTGACATTGCAGCAGAAAAAAAAGGGCAGGTCAGTTTGATAGCAACCGACATAATAGAAGCATTAGGCAATGCTTTTATGAAAAATCAGACAGATTCTTAGAAAGGATTAGCCACAAAGACACGAAGGCACAAAGAAAACTTAAAATAAAAAAATATATAGTTAAAACTTGGTGTCTTGGCGCCTTCATGGCAAGAATAAAAAAGAAAAGGATTGGCCATGGAACTTAATCCTGTCGACATTGTAGTGTTTTTGGGATTCATTGTCGCTGTGGTCAGCGTAGGCCTCCTGAAGAGTCGGCACGGGAAAACCAGCGAAGACTACTTCCTGGCCAGCCGAGGTCTGAAATGGTGGCTGATCGGGTTCTCCCTGATTGCCGCCAACATCTCCTCGGAGCAACTGGTTGGCATGAGCGGCAACGCCGCCAGTCACGTGGGGCTCGCAATAGCCAGCTACGAATGGATGGCGGCGATAACCCTTGTTGTGGTGGCGTTCTGTTTTCTGCCTTATTTTCTGCGGGCGGGCATCTTTACGATGCCGGAGTTCCTCGAAGTACGCTACAATTCGACGGCGCGGACAATCATGGCAGTGGCGACATTGTTTATCTATATGCTGCTGTTGGGCTCGGTAACGTATTCGGGAGCGCTGACGGTCAACACGATGGCAGGCAAGATGGGATACGACGTGTCGATAGCAAAGGCTGCGCTGGTGATTGGCTTCATTGCGATGTTGTATGTAACCGCCGGCGGACTGAAAGCGTGTGCATGGGCCGATTTGATACAGGGAAGCGCCCTGATTCTCGGCGGAGTAATTGTGATGGTCTTTGCATTCAAGAAGCTCGGCGCAACAACGGATGAGCTTGCCTTTGTGGATAATGTCAGGACTGGTGCAGTGGGGTTGAAGACCTTTGCTCAGGACAGCGGAGCAATCGAGCGTTTCTGGGAACTGAACAAGGTGCGAATGAACATGTTCCTGCCGAAAGATGATAAGGTGCTGCCGTGGACGGCACTTCTTCTCGGCTTGTGGATTCCGAATTTCTACTACTGGGGTCTGAACCAGTACATCACGCAGCGGACGCTGGCGTCGAAGTCGGTGGCTGAAGGACAGAAGGGTATTGTGTTCTCAGCATTTATGAAGCTGCTAATTCCCTTTGTTGTGGTGATTCCAGGTATCATAGCTTTCAATCTCTTCGCAAAGGATATGCAGGACCAATCGGTCAACGACAATGCCCCCGTAATCGCCAAGTACATGATGGCCAACAAGAACACTCAGCTGGTCGAGATTGTGCAGGCACCGAGTGAAGAAGCCGTTGCGAACCAACCGAAAGACAAATTCATGATTGCCGTATATCCGGATGATGCGGCTCTGAAAGCCATTAAAGTCAGGAATCCGTTTGCTCTTCCTATAACGCAGGCAAAGCTCGATGAGCTGAAGGTGAATGAGTACGCGGTATTTGAATCGGATGACAAATCATGGAAGTCAGCGTTCCCGGCGCTGGCGGTGGAATTGCAGGTATACAACAAGTCCGTGATGGATGCAGCCGCAGCGGCCAAGGTCAGTGTCACAAGCGAGAAATTTATCGCCTATAAATATGACACGGCCCTGGGACAACTGCTGAGCAGTGTTCTGCCTCAGAAGACAGGTTTGGTGGGCTTTGTTCTTGCGGCATTATTGGGGGCGATTGTCAGTTCGCTGGCAGCGATGCTGAACGCGGCTTCCACGATTTTCACGATGGATATTTTTAAGAGGTACATCTCACCGGAGGCGGGACAGAAGACTGTGGTGTTTCTCGGGCGAATATGCGTTATCGTGTTCTCGGTCATTGCGGTAATGCTGGCACCAAAGTTAGGCAATCCCAAGATAAGTAACAGTATCTTCACCATCATCCAGGAAAGCCAGGGTCTGATATCGCCGGGTATTTTGGCGGTATTTGTGTTCGGCCTGGTTGTGCGAAAGGCACCACCGATTGCCGGTGTAATTGGGCTGCTGACCAATATTGTCTCCTACGGCGGAATGTATCTGCTCGGGCGGTACAAAATCGGCCCGGAGATTCAGTTCCTCAACCGTATGGCGATTTGCTTCGGGCTGTGCCTTTTGGTCATGACCATTATCAGGGTGGTCAAGCCCCTGCCCGAACCTATTGAGTTCAAGCAACAAACGAAGCTGGACCTCCGCTCTTCCCGCGGGGCCATGATAGCCGGTGTTGTAGTTGTGGTCATAACGCTGACTCTGTACGTGCTGTTCAGCCCGATTGGGCTTGCAAAGTAAGGAGCATAATTGTGAATGTAGCTAACGACCAGCAGGCGTTTGATGTGTTAAAACAACTGGCGAAGGAAAAAAAATTAGACGTGGCCGGCGAAAAAATTCGACGAACATCCAGTCGATTCTGCCTTGGTGTTGAGCACGGAGATTATAACGGGACAGAACTTTTCGGTGTGGGAACTGACAGGTTCATCTGGTTGGCCTATAAGCCGAACGGAACCGATACCGTCAAACTATTCAGCGGAAACTTTCCCGACGATGGAGTCATTGAATTTGAGTTAGGCGATGTGCCAGAGCCAAAGTCAGCGGCCATTGCCGATACGTGGGGGCGCTTTCCTTACGGAGTTGATTATATCTTAAAAAGAGAAGGCATTAAGCTAACTGAGGGTATCAACGGAGTTATTTATGGTAACATACCCGGCGGCGGAATGAGCCGGTCAGCTTCACTTAGTTTGAATCTGATATTGTCGCTTCTGGATGCAAACCAGATTGAAATTGAAGACAAGATGAAACTGGTGGACATGGCGCAAGCGGTGGAGAATGATTATATTGGCTCACCGTGCGGCAAGCTCGACCAGATTATGATATTGTTCGCACGAGAGGCGATGGGGACGTATTACAATCCGGCAAAAAGGTCTGTAGATTACGTGCAGCTTGGTGCCGGAGCTACCGATTTTCGTATAGTTGTTCTTGATACGGGCACGGTTCGGCCCGGCCTGGAAAAATCCAC
>CAYSJK010000072.1:0-11650 GCA_964431375.1 uncultured Pirellulales bacterium | reverse complement strand
AAGCGAGCAATTATGCAAAACAAACCCAATTTTATGAAAAATAGGCCGAACGTAACCTCTTGTAAATCAAAGAGTTCTGAAAATGAATGTCGATTTTTAGCCCAAAAATCCCAAACCCAATTTCCAAAACGCCAAAATGAACGTAAGTATTTGTTTCACAATGAACTACGAACAAAATACTATGAAAGATGCAAACAAAAACAAACCCAAAACAAACCCAAATTCTACTGCTTTTTCTTTTCTCTCGGTGTCGGCTCATCGAAGTGCTTGTCCTCCACAAGCTCCCGCAAGGCATCAACTGCCTCTTTTGCATCCGGCCCTTCCGCTTTAATATTCAGCTTAGCCCCACAAGTCGCCGCGAGCATACTCATCTGCATAATGCTTTTGCCGTCGACGGAATTTTCGCTGTTGCTGACGTTGACATCACACTCAAATTTACCGGCAATATCAACAAACTGCATTGCGGGGCGCATATGGAGGCCTTCCGCATTTTTAATCTCGACCGTCGTTTCACACACTACTTTTTCCAACGAATCCTGCCCTGTCTTCATTTTCAGGTCCCACTTCTCCATATCCTTATTTAAATATTCTTATTCAAATATTAACATTATTATAAAGAGGGATTTTCATCGGCCTCCCTAAGGAGGTCTTCAATCTGCTCGGAACTTTGACACTGCCTGAGAAACTTCCGGAACCTCTCCTTCAATAGATGCCTGAAAATATTCTCCATTGCCTGTAAATGTTTGTCCGGGTCGTCCGGAGGACTGATTAAAAGTATGACCGAATAGACGGGCTTTTTGTCGAGAGCGGAAAAATCGATGCCGCTGCTGCTTAATCCAACCGCAGCAACCATATCTTTAACTGCAGTGTGCTTCACATGCGGCACGGCAACACCCCTGCCTATTCCCGTACTTCCTTCCTTCTCCCTTTTAATCACCTCTTTGATAACTTCTTTACATTTATCCTCACCGAGCTTTGCCGCTTTGTCAAGCGCGGTGACAAGCTCAGCTATCGCACCATTACGGTCTGTAGCTGTTAGCTGCGGAATCACAGCCTCAAAACAGACAAAATCTGCAAATTTCATTTTATCCGACCAAAAACATCCTTCGTTTTTTTCGCCTATACATCGCCTTTTTACTCATTCCTGCCTACCGGCAGGCAAGTACAACGGCTTATTTTAGCCTTACGCTGCCATATTGTAAACTCACAACACCACGATGTAAAGCTGCAATTTCATGATGTAACGGGGAATTTAGACACGGATTTGGTTAGAAATCCGAAATACTAAGCACGAAATGCGAAACAAATTCAAATAACCGAAATTATAATGTTCAAAACAATATGTTTGTGCGTTGATCCCCGCCTTCGCGGAGATAGGTGAGTGGATGTTAGAGGAATTGAGAATTTAGAATGTAGAATTTAGAATTATGAGATTATGCGGGTGGATAATTCGATACTGGATTCCGCCTTCGGCGGATAAAGCTGGAGGAGTGGTTATTTTTTGGATTCTATTTCCTTTTTAAGGTCTTCGAGATTATCCCTCACAGTTACGCTTTTTGGCGTGAATTTTCTTGACAGCAAGGTAACAAGGTCCTATAATTACATTCACTTCTTACGGTTTTGCGAGTGCTTAATCTGGAGGAGAAAAATGCGTTTTTATTAAGTCAATTTCATTAAATCAGAAAGAGTAAATATCGATGCGCATAGTACGCGCCAGTGTAATCACGAAAATAAAATGACTTATTTGAAAGGGAGAAAAATGAAAATTAAAACGATTTTATCAATTATGGTATTTGGCCTGATGATGTTTCAAGCTGAGTCCGTTATCGCAGTTCCATTGAGCACGGCGTTCACCTACCAGGGACATCTCTACGACGCCAATAGAGTGGCAGATGGCCTGTATGACTTTCAGTTCAAGCTATTCGATGACCCAAACGTCATAATCGGCTATCAGGTTGGAAGTGATGTCAATGTACCAGATTTAGATGTCATCGATTCCTACTTTACAGTGGTCTTGGACTTCAATGACGCAAATGCGTTTAACGGCGATGCGCGGTGGCTGGAGATAGGTATTCGGCCAGGAGACTTGAACGACCCCAACGTATATACCTTTCTTGAGCCGCGGCAGGCGATAACGCCAACACCTTATGCTCTGAAAACTCGTGGTATATTTGTAGATGAGTCCGGCAATGTCGGCATCGGGACGACGAGTCCTGCGTATGATTTGGATGTAAATGGCGATATTCGTGCGGATTCTTCTGTTCGAACTCCAAGGGTATCTGCATTCGGTGTAGCGGTTCCTCTTGTCTTGACAACTGAGTACGAATGGGTTCATGTCGGGGAATCAACGAAGGGTCAAACCCTTAGAATTTATGGAAGAGGTGATAATGGTGCTTTGCTAATTAACCTGGACTGGAACGCAAATGTACCTGTGATTCGCCTTACTCCCTCAGTGGCTCAGACAAGTGCAACTCTTGTTGAGTTTGGCTTGCCCACCGGTTCAACACAATCTCTGCTTACCCTGAATAATGATGGTACAGGACTTACTCTCAAAGCTGAGGGTACGTCATATTTTGCGGGCAAGGTCGGCATCGGGACGACAAGTCCACAGGGCACATTAGACGTAAATGGCACCATCTATCAAAGAGGCGGGCTTCTGCACGCAGATTACGTCTTTGAGCCGGGTTACGAACTGGAGTCCATCGAGCAGCATTCGGAATCCATGTGGCAAAACAAGCACCTGCCGGCAATTCCAGAGGCACGAGTAGATGAAGCGGGTAGAGAAATCATTGAAATTGGAAGCCACCACAGAGGCATTGTTGAAGAATTAGAGAAGGCACACATCTATATCGAGCAGCTGCACAATCAGAATAAGACGCTGGAGGAAAGAGTTACAGCCTTGGAAAAAATGGTTTTGCGACAGCAATCTGTCGGCATAAAGGAGGCCTACAATGAAACTAATTAACTTAGATGAATCTGTTATAGCAGGCACTGCCTTGCTCCTGACAGTATGTCTGGTCATTACTGTCCCTGCGTTTAGCGATTATGAGATTAGCTGGTACACGATTGATGGCGGCGGTGGACAAAGCAGCGGTGGGACATATACATTAATAGGCACGATAGGTCAGCCGGATGCTGCATATTCTGCTGGTGGTGATTATGAAGTACTTGGTGGCTTCTGGCCGGGCGGGCCATTGTGTTTTATCGATTTCGAAGACTTTGCAAAATTCGCACAATACTGGCTTGAAACGGGAGCTGACCTGCCTGCTGATTTGTACAAAGACCCAAATAATATTGTGGATTCATTTGACTTAAGTGTTTTTGTCAATGAATGGCTCTATTACTGCCCGTATAACTGGCCGTTGAGATAAAGAAAGAAAACAGAGGTCAATAAATCCCTGCCTTGAGCGGCAGGTGTAAACGATTAACGTGCGTTGCTAACGACAAGAAGACATTACCGCAAATGTGCGAGTTATGTCGAGCCGGCATCGCCTGGGCGTTTGTTGTCCCGCTCCTTGCCCTTGGCCCTTCTAAGCTGGCGTTCCAGCTTACGCGCAGCCAAATCTATACATCGGTAAATATCCTGGCCGGTCTCGGTGCCAACAAAAACCTTGCTATGCTCTGCCCTTGTAATTATCTCCACACTGGCATTTCCGCCCGGCTGGCCATCGATAATTACCTCGACCTGATTGATGCTGTTGTAGTACTTCGAAAGCTTCGAAGTCTTCTGCTCGGCATGGCTTCTGATAGCTTCGGTTATGTCGAAATGTTTACCAGTAATTGTAAAAAGCAAAATTACTCTCCTTAACAGTGTTTTGCTGTTACCAAAATACTTTGTTATTCTTCACTCTGCAAATCAATCAGATGTTTGCCGCTCGGTGTTACAACTCCAGCACTGACGGTAAACCTCAGAGCCTCTTCCACCGTTAAATCCAATTCTATAGTCTGTTTTTTCGGCACCATTATTACAAAGCCGGTAAAAGGTGTCGGTGAAGTCGGAATCAAGACCGATAGAAATTCTTTTTTTTCGTTTTGGACAACCTTTTCGATTCCAGTTCCAGTAACGAAACCCAACGACCATATACCTTTTCTGGGGTATTCAACGGCAACAACCCTCGAGAACATTTTCTTTTTTTCCTCTTCCTGCGTCAGAAAGAAGTCGGTAACCTGCTTTACATAAGGGTAGACCTGCCTTAAAAAAGGTGTACTCATAATGAACTTTTCAATAATATGCCAAAGTGTTCTGCCAGCGACGTTCGCCAACAAAGCGCCGACAATAAAAACGACAACCAACGCCACAAGAAAGCCCGCTATTGATAAAGCGCCGTCTATCCAGAACCTCTCCAGCTCCTGCGGTGAGCCCCCGGCCCGTGTTATGAGGTACTGCAAGCCGTGCTTTATATGAACACCAATCTTGCCGTGAATGAATCTGTAGCCCCAGACGAATATCCAGATTGTTAGAATGGTCGGCACTAATACGGCCAATCCGCGCAAAAAGTAGCTTCTAAAGCGTCCCTGCATACGGTTAACCCCAAAAGTAAAGCTTTTTCAGCTTATCATAATTTATTAACTCAACCCAATTTAGGGGGCCTGGAAATCCGGTTTTTCACAGAATATCGTAGATTAATCTATCGATTCTGAAGAGTCAATAAAAAAGTGCTTCGGCAAGTGCGCCCCAAGTAAATGAATCGCAGCCCCCGGTAAAGAAGTGAGCATCCATACAATCCGCTGACACAGCGCCAATGCCAGGGCAGCTTCCTGCCCAACACCGGCAAATTGAGTGAGCAGAAGAACAAGTATGCCTTCGACTACCACTGCACCACCAATACTTACAGGCAATGCGCCCAAAACCCACGCCAGAGTAAAACAGACATAGTAGTACTTGACGCTGGTGGTAATACCCATATTGACGCCAAGAAGCCAGAAGCCGGTTATAGTCATAAGCTGCAAAGAAACCGTCAGGCCAAACACTATAAGAATAGTTCCGGAGTTCTTGCAGTAGATAATGAAAGCGTCCCTGAACTTCACAAGTATCCTGCGAGCTTGTTCTCGAAAATAGCTCCAGGCCTTTTTGAGTATTAAACGGGTAGGTCTGTACAACAATAAAATGCAACAAACCGCTGCGACAGCCACAAACACCCAAAAGAAAATCCACCTGTGCTCAACAACAGAGCTGAGAACAGCAGGACCTCTGCTGGAGCTTATCAAATCGGCCGTGCCGTGCAGAAAAAGCAGATAGAAAAAAGCAGCGATTATCAGCGTGCTGAACAAGCCAATAGCCCTGTCGACAAAGACACTTAAGGCAGCTTTGAACCTCTGTTGTGTGTGCTTTGTAACATACCAGGCCCGAAGCAAATCGCCCCCGACGGAACTCGGCATAAAATTGTTGTAAAACAGGCCCAAGAAATGGAGTCTAACGGCTGACCAATATGCTATGAAAACGGATTGAGTTCTCAGCAGCAGCCACCAACGAAATGCAACAATTAACTGGCCTATAGCGAAAATGCCCAGAGCAACTGCGAAAATCCATAAATCTATTCGAAGGAAAATTTTCGTTAAATTATCCCATCTTTGTCCCTTGGAAAGCCACAATATAGCCCAGATGACTCCGCCTACAACAACTGCGACCCGGCCGAATAGAAATACGTACTTCCTTTTTTTGGCTTTACTCATTAAAACAAATCGCCTATATAAAAAACTTGTTTTCGGAGATAATAAGGGGTAAAATCTCTACTGGCAAGCAATATTATCGAATAGTAAATCGTGAATCGAACTATGCAATAGGAGAGCGAAGAAGTGGCAACGAATAAAGAAATCGAAGAAGGTTCAAACTTTACTCCGAAATTCGATGATGAAGGTCTGATACCGGTCATAGCCCAGGACGCGGAGAGCGGGCAGGTGCTGATATCAGCTTTTATGAATCGCGAGGCGCTGGAGCAGACCATTCAAACCGGCTATGCTGTATATTACAGCAGGTCACGACAAAAATTGTGGAAAAAAGGCGAAGAAAGCGGGCACATTCAAAAAGTCCGGCAAATACTCGTGGATTGCGACCAGGATTGTATACTTTTGAAAGTAACAGTCGATGCCGGCCAATGCCATGTGGGCTACCAAAGCTGCTTTTACCGCGCAATTAAGAAGGGCAGCAGTAAAAAGCTGGAATTCATCTCAAAAAAGGTATACAACCCCCAAAAAACCTATAGAAATAATGCGTAGCCAAAACACCAAATAGAGATATCCCCTTAATAACAAGGAACTTAACGAATTCGAGAAAAAATCCTTATATTCATATAGATTTTTTTGATTTTTCCGCTTTTTTCTTGATTTGGCCGGTGCTAAATGATATATTTAATTATCGCGATATAATGGATTTAGCGAAAAGCGAGGAGTGGTAGTGATGTACAGATTCTTCCTCATTTTTCGCTTAACGACTACAGAAAAATGTAGTGATACTATGCGCGCATAAAGCAAGCGATAAATATAATGCCTGCTGTTATGGCCGCAAGAGAATTTTGTATGTTATGCATTATGTTAGAAAGCGAGAGATATTGTTTTTATGGAGGATTTAACTATGAGAGGATTAATGTTCGTGTAGTTCCTTTAATTCCAAATTCGGTATTTACAAATTTTTTATTTAGGAGGTTTTAATTATGAAAGACATAAAGTCGAGATTGTTATTAATTTGTGCGCTTTTAGTGCTTTTTAGTGCACCTGTGACGTTAAGCGATTGGGACCCGGGTGATGGTCACAAGATGCACTATCCCCAGCTGCCGAAACCGGGCGGCTGGGATGTGTCCTTCAGCCCGGCGGTGAGATTGGCCGACGACTGGCAGTGTTCAGAAAGCGGCCCGGTTGAAGACATTCACTTCTGGGTCTCGTGGAAGTACGATGATGTCCAGCCAATCAATGGTTTCTCGGTCCGCATCTGGTCGGACGAACCCTGCGGGCCTGGTGGATACAGCGAGCCCAACGAGCTACGCTGGGAGCGCGAATTCTACGCGGGTGACTTCACGGTCCGCGATATGCCCCCCGACCTGCAGAGCTGGTTTAATCCTTTCGACGGCACGTTCAACCCAAATGACCATACTATCTGGCAGCAGATCAACATCGTCGACGTCTGCGACCCATTTCCTCAGGAGGAAGGCGAAATCTATTGGCTGGAGATTGACATGTGGGGGGCGATCGATTGCGGCTGGAAGGAATCGGTTAGCCCGCACTTCCGCGATGATGCCGTCGGCTGGTGGTCATCGCAATGGAACGAGTTGAGAGACCCGATTACGGAAGAGACGATGGACCTTGCGTTTGTAATTACGGGTGGGGAATCCGGAATCAAGTGGCAGCAGCTTCCCGACGCGGACGAAACGGGTTTCCACGCACATGACGGTCTTTACATATCAGACGACTGGCTGTGCGAAGGCGGCCTCGTTACAGACCTGCACTGGTGGGGCAACAATGAAGATGATGCGTATAACAACGTGGGTTTTGAAATCAGTATCTTTGCCGATGCGGGCGGTATTCCGGATGTAATATCCGGGCCGCTTTGGATGGTTTTTGCACCACTTGGGCCAGGGCCGGGAGAAGTTCGCAGAACAGACAGCGGCCTTGTCACTCCATGGTTCAGTCCTGTTTGGTTCTATGAGTACGACCTGCCTGTCCCATTTCCACAGGTTACTGGTCAGGTTTACTGGCTTAGCCTCAGTGCGATATCAGAAGACCCAATGATGTCACCGATGTGGCACTGGCAGGGCAATGCCGACCCGATTATATTAGCGGATCCTGTGCAATGGGATTTCGGTGGCTATATGGAGCCGCTGGGAATGAATATGGCGTTTGTGATTACGAGCGAAGTGGAAGAACCAGAAACCGGAATCAAGTGGGTGCAGTATCCAGACCTTGCTGATACAGGCATCGATGTGGATATAACTTGGTGTGGCCCTGCCGGGGACGATTTCCTGTGCACCACGAGCGGACCAATTCTCGACGTGCACATCTGGGGCTCATGGCTCTGGGATGAACTACCACTCTGGTGGGAGGAGCCTCTGTTTGGTGATCCAACCGCGATGGATTTTATAGTACAAATCTGGAGTGATAATCCGATGGGGCCTATGGGCTACTCAGAACCAAATGAGCTGCTTTGGGAACGGTGGTTCATGCAGGGTGATTTTGATGTCAGTCTTTATGCTCAGGATTTGTATGAGGGCTACTACGGGCCTTGCGAGGGGTATTATGAGCCATATGGTGATAGCATGTGCTGGAAGTACGATTTTTACATTGACCCTTGCGAAGCATTTATCCAGGAGGGTACTATGGACGGGCCGGTCACTTACTGGCTGGTTGTGCAGGCCCTTCCCTATGGTATAGAACTAGGTCAAGTGTACTTCGGATGGAAAACCTCATTAGACCACTGGAACGACGATGCGGTCTGGGGTGGATTAGAACCGCCTGATGTGCTTTCTAATCCTAATCCTCAACTTCTATGGAATGAGCTGCGGTATCCTATAGGGCATCCGTTTGAGGGGCAGTCGATAGACCTGGCGTTTGTGATTACGAGCGAGGAGGAAGAGCCAGAATCCGGTATTAAGTGGGAGCAGCTTCCCGACCTTAATGATACAGGCGTCGACGTGGATATAACCATATGTGGCCCCGCTGCTGACGATTTCCTGTGCACCACGAGCGGACCAATTCTTGATATTCACATCTGGGGCTCATGGTTCAACGATTACCTGCCTTTGGGTGACCCAACCGAGGTAGATTTCTTTATAGAAATCTGGAGTGATAATCCGATGGGTCCTTCCGGCCACTCAGAACCAAATGAGTTTCTTTGGTGGGAAGACTTCCCCAAGGGTACATTTACTGCCAGTCTTTATGCTGAGGATTTGGAAGAGGGCTACTACATACCTTGCGATATGTATGAGCCCCAAGGTGATACTAAGTGCTACAAGTACGATTTTTACATTGACCCGTGCGAGGCATTTATCCAGGAGGGCACGCCCGAAGAGCCGGTGGTTTACTGGCTGCTTGTGGGTGCCATGCCGCATGATGAAGCGTACTTCGGATGGAAGACTTCATTAGACCACTGGAACGATGATGCGGTGTGGCCAGGTTTCATGGATTGGGAAGAGCTGAGGTATCCCATGGGTTACGGACATCCTTTTGAGGGACAGTCGATGGACCTGGCGTTTATGATTACCGGTGAGGGCGAGGAGGAAAAGAAGCAGCTGATTGAGCACTCAAAGTGGTCTCAGCCACCTATTGAGATTGACCCTACCAGCAGTGTGCCGGAATATTGCGGCTGGGACGAGATGTCTTTCAGGGAGTGGGTTGAGCCGATATGGTATGACGCCTGGAACTGCCTAACACAGTGCTACGGTGATGCCGACTGTGACGGATACGTCGGACCGCAAGATTTGATTATCTTCACGCAAGCTTTTCAAAGCGGCATTTATGATCCGCGTGCTGATTTCGACCGAGATGGCGATAACGACCTTACTGACCTTGCTATCCTGCAAACCAATTGGGAAACGTATCCCCCTGCCAATTGTTGGTTAGGAGAGTCCTGGATGATGGTTGCAGATGACTTTAGATGTCTGGGCACTATGCCTATAACAAGTGTGCACTGGTGGGGTTCATACTGGGACTGGATATACCCTGGAACAATGCCGGATATTCTTCCAATTGGCTGGAAGATATGCTTCTGGTCCAATGTTCCTGCCGACCCTACCGGCGAGCCCGATTTCAGCTATCCCGAGGAACTTCTCTGGCAGATTGAAGTCGATGCCGACCGTGTGGATATCGAAGAGGTCGGTACGGATTCCTACCACGGCTATTTTCCTAACGATGTCTGCTATCAATACACACTGCAATTAGAGCCGGAAGAGTGGTTCTGGCAGTATGATTTCAACGATTTAACCGAGGATAGCGTCTTCTGGCTGAGCATCGCGGCCATCTATGACCCGTGCGAAGAGTTTATCGAGAACCCGTGGGGCTGGAAGACTCGACCCTGGCACTGGATGGACGATGCCGTACGGTTCTGGATTGAAGGACCGCTTGAGCCGGGTTTAGTTTTTGACCCGTGTAACTATTATATCGAACCGATTGAAGACCCTATATATTATGAGAGTGTCGATGTGGCCTTTGAGCTCGATACCGACCCGAACTACATAAAGTGGGAGCAGCATTACACCGGTATCCGCGATTGGCCACACTATGAGGATGTGCCAAGCTGGGCTGAGATGTGGGAGTGGGGTCCTCAATCCTTAGTAGCGGCCGCAGACGATTGGCCCTGCGATAACAACAGGCCAATAACAGCTATGGCGTGGTGGGGCTCATATCTGGGTTATGAATACATGCCCTGCCATGGGCCGACAACACGTCCGGAACCACCGGCTTACTTCTGGATTTCTATCTGGACGGACGTGCCGTCAGGTGCCGATCCGGATCCGGCCATTATGTGGAGCCATCCCGACGAGATGATTTGGGAGCACAATGCTTACGATTACGATGAGGTATTAGTCGGTTACGATAAGCATCCATTCGGCGCTCCACCCGGCGTTCCACGTGAACCTGTGTTCCGTTATTCGGTGCGTCTGCCGGAGGAAGAATGGTTCTGGCAGGAAGAAGATGAAGCGGTTTACTGGCTGATGATAGTGGCCGTTTATGAATACCATTATCCCGAGTACGAGTGGGGCTGGACGCTCCATCAGCACGTTTACAACGACGATGCTGTTAAAGGCCAGCCGATTATCGACGACGGGGAAGACTGGGAATGGTACGAGGTACAAGACCAAACGGGAGCCAGTGCGGATATGTCGTTTATCCTGTACACTGACCCCAACGCTGAACCGCCTGAAGAGGACCTTGACTTCGGCGATGCCAATGACCCGCCTTATCCGACGCTTCTGGCTAACGATGGCGCACGACACATTATCGATGGTCCGTGGCTTGGTCCTGCTGATGATGCGCCCGACCCTGAAGGGGACGGACAACCCGACCCGCAGGCGTTAGGTGACGACAACGATGGTAACGACGACGAGGACGGCGTGACGATTCCGCTGTTGAATCAGGTCGTACCGGCAACCATAACAGTTGAGGTTTTTGACCCTGCCGGTGTCGGTGGTATTGTTGAAATATGGATAGATTTTGATGGCAATGGCTCCTGGGAAGCAAGCGAAATTGTCTTTGGTGCTATGCTGCCAACCGGAGTGCATTTAATACCGGTGACGGCACCGTTTGGCTCGGTGGTTGGACAGACTTTTGCCCGCTGCCGAATAAGCAGCCAAGGTACCGGCAGCCCCACTGGTCTTGCGGACGATGGCGAGGTCGAAGACCATGAGGTTATTATCGCACAAGGTCCTGACTTCGGCGATGCCAATGACCCGTCCTATCCGACACTTCTGGCTAACAATGGTGCACGACACATTATCGATGGTCCGTGGCTTGGACCTGCTGATGATTCGCCCGACCCTGAAGGCGACGGTCAACCCGACCCGCAGGCCTTGGGTGACGACAATGACGGTAATGATGACGAAGATGGCGTCACGATCCCGACACTAATTCGGGGTATACCGACAAACATAACCGTTGAAGTTTTTGACCCTGCCGGTGTCGGTGGATTTGTTGAGATATGGATTGACTTTGACGGCAGTGGCTC
>CAYSJK010000071.1:0-11688 GCA_964431375.1 uncultured Pirellulales bacterium | reverse complement strand
GTGAAAAACTCTGCAAGGACGATAGCTTCACCAGTATTCATATCGACGAATTTACGGCCGAGGTCCGCGAGACGCGGCTCGGTAAAGAAGAATTTACGCGCGATATTCCCAATGTCAGCGAAAGGGCGCTGCGAAATCTTGATGAATATGGGGCAGTCCGCCCAGGTACAAGAATCTGCACCGGTGATATCCTTGTAGGCAAAGTGGTACCCAAGAGTAAGACGGAACTTACTCCCGAGGAAAAGCTTCTGCACGCAATATTCGGCAGAGCCGGCGAGGACGTCAAGAATGACTCTCTTGAGCTTCCGAGCGGATATGAAGGTGTGGTAATAAAAACGGAACGATTCACGAGGCGTGGTGCCGGCAGCGAAGAGGAAAAGAAGCAATTGGCGGCCCAGATAAAACAGTATGAAAAAGATATGCGTGCTAAAGAATGTACGATATTCAGGCAAATGCTCGAAGCTATCCAAAAGAAGCTGGAGGTCAATATAGTCGACCCAAATACCCGTCAAAAAGTCGGCGCCAGTACGGATGACGATGTTATTTATGAGCAAATAGAGAACTTTGATATTAAGTGGGTCAGGCCCGCAGCTGCCCGTGATGATGTTCAGAAAATTGCAGACAAATACTTTGCCAAGATTACCGAGATACAAGAAGAAAAGAAGCAGAAAGTCGAGAGTATGAAACACGGCGATGAGCTTCCGAGCGGCGTGTTACAGATGGTAAGGATATATGTTGCAGTTAAACGGATGCTATCAATTGGAGATAAAATGGCAGGGCGCCACGGCAATAAGGGAGTCATCGCCAAGATTATGCCTGAGGAGGACATGCCATTTCTCGAAGACGGCACACCTCTTGATATATTGCTGAATCCTCTCGGAGTTCCGAGCCGCATGAATGTCGGCCAGATTCTCGAAACGCATCTTGGGTGGGTTGCCAAGGTTCTTGGGTTTCAGGCAATTAGCCCGGTTTTCGATGGAGCCAACGAAGAGGACATCAAGAAATTGACCGCAGACGCAAACGAACTTATGATACAACGAAAAAAAGAGCTTGAAGAGAACAAGCAGCCCCCATCGCATAACGAGTTCTTTATAAACGTCCAAAACAATCTTAAAACTCAATTGTATGATGGAAGGACAGGCGAACCATTCGACCAATGTGGTACTATCGGATACATCTATATGATGAAACTGCATCATCTTGTCGATGACAAGATTCACGCCAGAGCGACCGGGCCTTACAGTCTGATTACACAGCAGCCATTGGGCGGCAAGGCCCGAACAGGTGGGCAAAGGTTTGGCGAAATGGAGGTTTGGGCCCTCGAAGGATATGGGGCCGCATATACGCTTCAGGAAATGCTTACGGTCAAAAGTGATGATGTGGAGGGCAGGACAAAAATCTATGAATCGATGGTCAAGGGAAAAAACACCCTCGAAGCTGGAACGCCACTGTCATTTGATGTCTTATGCAATGAAATAAGAGGATTAGGATTGAATATTCAGCTTGAAAAGAAACGGCTTGGAAACACAGCTCTATAAAACTGACTACCAAGAAAAACAAAATGTAAGGGGCTTTAAATGTCACAAAATATATACGATCGCATAAATGATTACGGCTCGGTCAAGATATCTTTGGCCAGTCCAAATGATATCCGAAGCTGGTCCTTCGGTGAGGTTCGTAAACCCGAGACAATAAACTACAGAACCTATCGGCCTGAAAAAGATGGCCTGTTCTGTGAGCGAATCTTTGGCCCAGAGCGGGACTGGGAATGTGCTTGTGGAAAATATAAAGGGACCAAGTATAAGGGGATAATTTGTGACCGCTGCGGTGTGAAAGTTACACATAGTCGAGTTCGGAGAAAGCGAATGGGACATATCAATCTCGCGGCTCCGGTGGCCCACATCTGGTTCTTCAAGTCTATCCCGAATCGGATAGGAACTCTGCTGGCAATGAAATCAACTGACATAGAGAAAATCGGTTATTTCCAGGACTACGTCGTTACCGACCCCGGCCAAAGCCCACTCAAATTAGGTCAACTGCTAAGCGAAGATGAATTCAAAACCGCAACTGAAAAATACGGTAATCAATTTAAGGCCATGATGGGGGCTGATGCTCTCAGAGAACTGCTACAAAAATTAGATTTAGAAAAAGTATCTATACAGCTCAAACAAGGGATTAATAAAACCAACAGCAAACAAAAAATCAAAGAACTAACCAAAAGACTCAAAACCGTAAACGAAGTAAAATCCTCTAAAAATAAACCTGAATGGATGGTCCTTGACGTTATTCCCGTAATACCTCCGGAACTAAGACCGCTTGTACTGCTCGAAAGAGATAACTTCGCTACCAGCGACTTAAACGACCTCTATCGACGAATAATCAATCGGAATAACAGACTCAAAAAACTCATCGACCTCAATGCTCCGGAGGTCATTATCCGAAATGAAAAACGTATGCTACAACAGGCGGTCGATTCTCTGCTCGATAACGGTCGATGCCGACGGCCGGTCCTGGGAAGTAATAATCGGCCACTAAAGTCGTTGACAGATATGATAAAAGGGAAACAGGGACGGTTCCGTGAGAACCTTCTTGGAAAACGCGTAGATTACTCAGCCCGGTCCGTAATCGTGGTCGGACCGAATCTAAAGCTTTATCAATGCGGTCTTCCGAAGAAAATAGCTCTGGAATTGTACCAGCCATTTATTATTCGAAAACTCAAGCAACACGGCCTTGCCGATACGATAAAAAGCGCCAAGAGAATGATTGAGCGACGTGACGAACATGTTTGGGATGTTCTGGAAGAAGTGATTCATCAACATCCCGTCTTGCTCAACCGCGCTCCGACGCTGCATCGAATGGGTATTCAGGCCTTTGAGCCGGTACTTGTAGAAGGCAACGCCATTATGCTCCACCCATTAGCCTGCAAAGGTTTCAACGCCGACTTCGACGGGGACCAAATGGCCGTACATCTGCCACTAAGTGTAGAGGCGCAAGCGGAAACTAATATCCTGATGATGACTACAGCAAATATCTTTTCTCCGGCAAATGGGTCGCCTATGGTTGGCCCTTCACAGGATATGGTCATGGGTAACTATTATTTGACATATATAAAAACAAAAGAACCAGAACACACTCAAAAGAAATTCAGAAATCCTTTTGAAGCTATTATGGCTTACGAATCGGGAAAGATTGTTTTGCAAACCAAGATTAAAGTCAGGATTGATAACATGCCGCTTGACGAGCTCCAGTTATCAAGCGAAAGACAACAATATAATGCTACTGAACAAAAATATACAATTGATACTACAGTTGGTCGATGCATATTCAATGATATTCTGCCTGCGGGGATGCCATTTTACAACATGACAATGTCCCAGAAGAGATTGAGTCGTGTCATTAGTGACTGTTTCGAATTCTCAGGTTCAGCTGAAACGATCGATCTTCTTGATAAAATCAAAGATTTAGGCTTCAAATATGCCACTCTTGCCGGCTTGAGCTTTGGATTGATGGATTTGAAAATACCGGCACGAAAACAGGAGATTATCGAAGAGACGGAAAAGAAAGTCAGCAAGATATACAAGAACTACAACGAAGGAGTTTTGACAGAGGGCGAGAGATATAATCAGGTTATCGATGCCTGGACCAATGCTCGCGTCGAGGTTACCAGTGAAATGATGCGTGGACTAAAAGAAGATACTACCGAAGACGGCTTACCGTATCTGAATCCCATTTTCCTAATGAGTGACTCCGGGGCCAGAGGTTCTGTGGACCAGATTCAGCAGCTTGCAGGTATGAGAGCTTTAATGGCAAAGCCAAGCGGCGAGATTATTGAAACACCTATCAAATCAAACTTCCGAGAGGGACTGACCGTGCTCGAGTACTTTAGCTCAACTCACGGTGCAAGAAAGGGATTAGCTGATACAGCATTAAAGACTGCGAACTCCGGATATCTTACCAGAAAACTGATTGATGTGGCACAGAATGTGATTATCATAGAATGGGACTGCGGAACATTACAGGGAATTAGTAAAAGCACTGTCAATCGGGGTGAACAAGCAGATATACCTTTTTCTGAACTAATCATCGGACGAACTGCAAGAGATAATATCAAAAATCCGATTACCGATGAAATGATTGTTAAAGAAAACGAGGTCATAAATCAGCAACAGGCGGAAAAAATAGAAGCAATAGGCATAGATGCTATCAGAGTAAGAAGCACACTAACTTGTGACAGCCCTTTCGGTGTATGCGCCAAGTGCTACGGTTGGGATATGAGTACCAGTAAATCAGTCGAAGAAGGAGCGGCCGTCGGTATAGTCGCCGCTCAATCAATAGGCGAACCAGGCACTCAATTGACTCTAAGAACTTTTCATACCGGCGGGGTTGCTGAAAGAGCTATACTCGAAAGAGAACAAAAAGCTACATACAATGGAAAAGTACAGTATCGGGATATTAATGCTGTCCAATTAGAGCTGCAAGACGGGAATACGCAGACGATCGCTCTTAAACGGAATGGGGAAATTGTGATTATTGATGCAAAGGAGCGGGAGCTCGACAGGTTCAAAGTCCCGTATGGAGCCACAGTGCTGGTTGAGGACGGACAAACGGTTAAAACCAACGAAGTTCTGTTCAGATGGGACCCTCACCGCACTCCAATTTTAGCTGATGTCAATGGTAATATAAGATTTGTGGACATCATTGAGGGGGAAACGATTGGGGTTGCAGAAGAGAGAAAAGGACAGGCAGGAAAACCCGTGGTGATCGAACATAAAGGCGATAAACACCCACAAATCATCATAGAAGATACCGGCGGTAAAATACTCGACGTTCATTATTTACCGGCAGGGGCGAGAATTGAAGTTGACGAGGGTCAGCAGGTTCAGGCAGGTCAATTGCTTGCTCATCAGCCAAGAGCCACCGGCGGTACTCAGGATATAACCGGAGGTCTGCCCAGAGTTACGGAAGTATTTGAAGCCCGCAAGCCCAAAGACCCGGCAGCAATGGCCGAGATTTCAGGACGCATCGAGTTGCGAAGCGATAAACGTAAGGGCAAGATGACGATTACGATTCGCTCAGAATCCGGAATGGAGAAGGAGCACCACGTTGCGCGCGACAGACACCTAAATGTGCACACCGGCGACTTCGTTGAAGCTGGAGACGCCTTGACGGACGGCCCGTTGGTTCCGCACGATATTTTACGAATTAAGGGAGAAGAAGCGTTGCAAAGATATCTGATTTTAGAGATTCAAAACGTCTACCGCAGCCAAAATGTCGGTATCAACGACAAACATATTGAAATTATTTGCGCTCAAATGATGCGAAAAGTTGAAATTGAATCTGTTGGCGACAGTTCATTTTTGCCGGGTGAGGTGGCTGATAAATTCGTGTTCAGAAGAGAAAATGAGCGATTAACCAACAGTGTCAAGGTCACAGAAGTTAATGATGCAGGTGAAGTAGAAGAAGGGCAAATTATCGAGAAGAGAGAATTTGCCAATATAAACGAAAAGGTTGAGTCTTTGGGCGGTACAGGTGCAAAGGGACGAAAACCAAAGCCCGCAACCGCAAAGACCCTGCTCTTAGGGATAACAAAAGCTTCGCTTTGGTCGGACAGCTTTATCGCAGCAGCGAGCTTTCAGGAAACAACAAAAGTCTTGACTGAAGCATCTTTAGCAGCTAAAGTTGATGAACTTCACGGCTTGAAGGAAAATGTCATTCTTGGTCATTTAATACCAGCCGGTACGGCATTTAAGCCGTATCTGGAAATGAAAGTCAAGCACCTTGTGGAAGCTCCGTTGCCGAAGGAGTTCGAAGAAGTTAAAGAAGTTCAAGAGGCCGAAGCAAAAGCAGAAGCCGCTATCAAGGAAGCCCTGGGACTGAACGAGTAATTTAGTAAATATACGATAAGAGACAAGAATTATGCCTACAATAAACCAATTAGTCAGACGACCAAGAGCGACTCGACTGAGCTCGCCGAAGTCAAAATCGAAGCGTTCTAAGCGTGTATCTGATATCAGCGGTTCACCGCAGAAAAGAGGTGTTTGCCTAATCGTAAGGACCCAGACACCCAAGAAGCCGAACTCTGCCTTACGGAAAGTCGCACGTGTCAGGTTGACCAACGGCAAAGAAGTTACAGCTTATATCCCCGGTATTGACCACAACCTTCAAGAGCACAGCACAGTCCTGATTCGTGGAGGCCGGGTCAGGGACCTGCCAGGTGTTCGCTATCACATCATCCGTGGCGTGCTTGATAGCGCAGGAGTGGCTAACCGCAAACAAGGCAGAAGTAAATACGGTGCAAAAAAAGTAAAATAGTTCACTGTTTATCGTCGAGTGTTCCTCGATAAGCTATGAACCAAGGACTAATAAGATATGAAAAAATTTACTGCATCAAGTGAGCAATTAAAGCCCGACCCGAAATACAACAACAAGCTGGTATCAAAGTTTATTAACTCTCTTATGTGGGACGGCAAAAAAAGCACTGCACAGATGGTTTTTTATGATGCTATGGACATTATATCTAAAAAAGTAAGCGATGTTGAACCAGTTGAGGTATTTGAGAAGGCAGTAAATAATGTAAAGCCGCTGATTGAAGTTCGTAGCAGACGTATTGGCGGAGCAAGCTATCAGGTGCCGACGCAAATAAGTTCAAAACGCCAACAATCACTTGCCTTTAGATGGATAATCCAGTCGGTCAGGGGCAAGAAGGGTAAGCCTATATGCGAGCGTCTGGCCTCCGAGCTGATAGATGCCTACAACAAACACGGCGGTGCAATGACCACGCGTGAGAATATTCATAGGATGGCTGATGCAAATAAGGCATTTGCTCACTTTGCCTGGTAAAAGCAGTCGTTAATAACTGCCATGGTGCGTTTAAAAAATTACCGTGGCAGTTTTTTTATATGCTGATGGTTTCCATTTTGCCCGCCGCCCCGACTTGCTCGGAAGACGCGGGGGCAGGCAATACGTCGCAAAATGGGGCCCTTGATAATAGTAAATGGTGAGTGGTTAATTGGTGAATGTTGAGTAGCTGGTCATCATATCATTAATAATTAACCAAATCGATAATGACGAGAAATCTGAAAAACCTTCGAAATATTGGAATTATGGCTCATATCGATGCCGGCAAAACAACGATAACCGAGCGCATACTCTATTATACAGGCAAGACCTACAAAATGGGAGAAGTCCATGAAGGTACGGCTGTTATGGACTTTATGGAAGAGGAGCAAAAAAGAGGCATTACCATAACCAGCGCAGCAACAAAATGTCCCTGGAAGGACTTTGAAATAAATCTTATCGACACTCCGGGGCATATCGACTTTACCGCTGAGGTTGAACGCTCTTTACGTGTTCTGGATGGCGCCGTAGCCGTATTTGATGGTAGTGAAGGGGTACAAGCTCAAAGTGAAACAGTCTGGAGGCAGGGACAAAAATATGATTTACCTTGTCTTTGCTTTGTGAACAAGATGGACAAAATCGGCGCTGATTTCGAGATGTCCGTTCAAAGCATTCGTGATAAACTCATTGCCAATCCAATATTAATGCAACTTCCTATCGGAGCGGGAGAAACTTTTACCGGAATAATCGATTTGATTACAATGAAGGCCGTCTTCTACAAGACCGAAAAACTGGGAGCAACTTTCGAAGAGACCGAGATTCCACGTGTGCTGCAACAAGTCGCAGAAAAACACAGACACCAGCTGATTGAGCTTGCAGCAGAACACGATGAAGAGATGCTAGACCTCTATGTCCACGACAAGCCGATAAGCGTCGAAATGATTAATAGAGTTGTTAGAAAAGCAACATTAGCAAACAAGCTTCATCCGGTTTTCGCAGGCTCGGCCTTGAAGTATATTGGCGTGCAAAGATTGCTTGACGGTGTCATGGCATATTTGCCCTCTCCGCTGGATAAACCCGCTTTAGTGGGACATAAGCCCTCCGATAAAGATAAAAAAATGTCAATCAAATGCGACCGAAATGCCAGCCTTGCGGCACTTGCATTTAAAATTACCAGTGACATGCACGGCGATTTGACCTTTCTCAGGATTTATCAGGGTACACTCAAGCCGGGTAAGAGAGTATTAAATTCAAATCGCGATAAGCGAGAAAATATTACCAGAATATTTGAGATGCACGCCAAAGAGCGACAGATTCTGGACTCAGCCAGCGCCGGCGATATCGTTGCAGTTGTGGGATTAAAGCAAACACTTACAGGCGACACGATTTGTGATACAAAAAATCCTGTTTGTTTGCCGAGTATTACGTTCCCACAAACAGTTATGAGTATGTCGATAGAACCCAGAACATCAGCAGAAAAGGCCAAATTGGCAGATGCACTGGCTAACTTGAGACGCGAAGACCCAACCTTTGAGTGTAAAGTAGACAGCGAAACCGGTCAGACAATAATCAGCGGGATGGGTGAACTGCATTTGGAAATCCTACAGCATAAACTGATAAGAGAAAAGGGCGTTGATGTTAGGATAGGCAAGCCAAGGGTAGCCTATAAGGAAGCTATCACAAAATCAGTTCAGGCTGAGGGCAAATTCATACGTCAAACTGGTGGTCGAGGCCAATACGGCCATGTTATTTTGAAGGTCGAGCCATTGTTTACAGAACAAGGCCACTGGAGTCGCAATATTGAATTCGAGAGCAAAGTAGGAGCCGATATTGTGCCGAGAGAATATTTACCAGCGGTGCAAGAAGGTGCCAAGGATGCTCTGAGCAGCGGTGTTCTGGGAGGATTTCCTGTTATGGGGGTCAAAATTACGCTGATAGATGGATCATTCCATTCGGTGGATTCATCGGCGTTAGCTTTTGAACAAGCTGCTGCAATCGCAGTAGAAAAGGCGGTCAAAGATGCTGGGCCGATTTTGCTTGAACCAATAATGCGGCTTCAAGTGTTAGTTCCGGAAGCCACTTTCGGGGCAGTCCAGGGCAATTTGCTTGGAAAAAGGGGTTTAATTACAGATTGTCGTATCCACGGTAATATGCGGGTAATTGACGCTAATGTGCCCCTGGCTGAGATGTCCGGGTATTCCAGTGAAATAAGAAGTCTCACCGCAGGCAGAGGAAATTTCACGATAGAGCCCCTTACCTACGAGAAGGTCCCGGAGCAAAAAGCCGAGCAAATTATCTTTTAAACGGGGCAGAATGGGTAATTTAGGGTTATTAATTATAAAAAACCGATATTTCTTGGTATTTTTTTCTATAAAATTAAAAATTTTTTCCTAAATTTTATTGAAATTATCAAATTAAGCTGATAGACTTCAAGGTTTTCAGCCGTAGCGAGCATTGTCAAGGACGACTTTGCGTAATCCAGTAGGGCTGTGGCACATCTGTGATTAGATAGTCAAGGATGGTTTATTAAGCAGTTTTTTGTAAGCAAAGGGGTACACCAAAGCCGTCAAACGGTTTTGGAAGGGCTGAAGTGTTCACATTTTGCAGCTTATTGCCTGCCCCCGCGTCTTCCGACGTGAGTCGGGGCGGCGGGCAAAATGGGTGTCCTGCAAAACGGTCCGAACCCAAAAATCACTAAGGAAGGCGAAGTTTTATTGTTAATTGAAGAAATCATTATCGATTATCAATAAAAAGGCCTTTCCTGCCCAAAATCAAACAATATAGATTTTGCGGATAGGAGAAGTACTATCCGTTAAGGTGAATTTTTTATTTTGATTTTGGTTTGTAAGTTGATATATTGCAAGCTCTTATAAGTGTTAAGTTTGTATAAATGAGCCAAAACGTTATACGTTTCCTATTTTTGCAGTGATTATATCTGCAAAATTAAGGGCGTAGAGAGAAGCTATGGCTACAGAAACCGAACGAATAAGAATAAGAATGGAGGCCTACGACCACAGGGCTCTCGATGCTTCTGCTAAGGAAATAGTAGAACATGCCCGAAAGACGAATGCCCGTGTCAGCGGTCCGGTTCCTCTGCCAACGCGCATAGAGAGATACACGGTTTTGCGAAGTCCCCATATCGACAAAAAATCGCGTGAGCAGTTTGAACTGAGAACTCACAAACGCCTGATTGAAATTCATGAGGCCAACGCACGGACAGTCGAAGTGCTAAATCGTTTGGTAGTACCTGCGGGAGTATTTGTACGTATTAAGGCCTAAGATAAGCAAAGCATATACTTTGTAGTTGTCAGGGTTTCAGCTTAATGGCAATGTTATTGGGAAAAAAAGTTGGAATGACCCAGGTCTATGACGAATCGGACAACTTATTGCCCGTAACGGTCATACAGGCCGGCCCCTGTACTGTTATGCAGGTCAAAACAGCCAAGACAGACGGCTACAATTCAATTCAATTGGGTTTTGAAGATGTTAAACATTCTCGGAGAAAAAATTCGCAGATAGGGCATTCCAAGAAAGCAAAAACAGAACCAAAGAAATTTATCAGAGAACTACGACTGCCGAATGACATCGAGCCAGAGTATAAAATCGGCGATTCTGTTACCGTATCAGTCTTTTCGGAGAACGAGTATGTAGATGTCGCAGGAACAAGTAAAGGCAAGGGTTTCGCAGGAGTAATGAAGCGGCATGGTTTTGGAGGTTTCCCGGCCTCGCACGGCACGGAGCGAAAGCACCGAGCGCCCGGCTCAATCGCAAGTTTTGCCAGTGATGCCGGCCATGGCGCTAGTCCCAAGAAAGGCAAGAAAATGGCGGGACATATGGGCAACTGCCGCATTACAACAAAAAACCATCGGCTTGTATCAATAGACAAAGAGAACCATTTATTAGTTGTCAAGGGTTCTGTACCAGGCCCCGCTGGCGGCTACTGTGTCGTCCGCAGCGCCAAAACCCAAAGGACGAGCAGTGAAGGACGAGAGACGAAGTAATGATTGATTTGGCTGTTTACAACAAAGAAGGTCAGGAAGTCGACAGCTTAAAAGTCGATGAGTCGGTCTTTGGCAGCTTGGTCAGGTATCCTCTGCTTAAGCAGGCGATTATTATGTATCACGACAACAAGCGTGTCGGAACAGCCACAACCAAAGGCAGAAGTATGGTATCCGGCTCTGGAAAAAAGCTTTTTAGGCAAAAAGGTACTGGTAATGCCAGGGTTGGTAACATCAGAACCGGCAAGCGTGTCGGCGGCGGTGTTACTTTTGCCAAAATAACAAGAGACTTCAGAAAGAGTATGCCTAAAAAACAAAGAAGACTGGCCAGAGACTCAGCAATATTGGCAAAACTTTTGAGCAACAACGTTGTGGTAGTTGACGAGCTGAATTTCGAAAAACCCAAAACCAAGGATTTTGTAAGCATCCTTAATCATTTGAAGATAGACCGCAGCTGCCTCGTGACGATTAGTGATTATAACGAAGGCCTTTACAAATCAGCTAAAAATATTCCTAAAGTATCCGTGCTTCCTGTTGCTGAACTGAACGCCGGTGATATCTGCAGGCATCACAAAATGCTGTTTACCAAAGAGGCACTGATGACTTTTCTAAACAGAGAGCAGCAGAATAAGAGTAAAAAGGTGTCGTAGTGGACGACTATAGCGTAATAATTCGGCCTATAATCACAGAACAGGGAACGCACCTTGCATCTACCAGAGGCGCATACTCTTTTGAAGTAAACAAAAGGGCCAACAAAATCCAAATAAAAAAGGCCGTGGAAACGCTGTACAATGTTAAGGTAAATAAATTGAGAAAAGCTAACCGCAGAGTCAAGCAGCGCCGCAGAGGCAGA